>JBILFO010000005.1:0-31290 GCA_044351505.1 Ilumatobacteraceae bacterium | reverse complement strand
CATAGCGATCAACCAGCGGGCCAAACAGCATGTTGCCGAGTGGCACCGTGCCACCAAACGACATGAACCACAACGCCATGGTGCGGCCGCGTTCGTGGGGCTGCAAGCGGCCCTGCATGACCGTCGACATTGCGGTTGTGGTGAAAAAATACGACGCGCCGAGCGCAAAGCCAGTGATAAACGCCGGCACCACCGAACGCGAAGATGCAAAGCCCACCATCGCCACGGCGTTAGCAGCGAAGCCCCAACGAATCATCACACGTGGGTCGCGCCCCACAAACACCGTGCCGAGGGCTAAACCGCCGAGCGCTGCACCCAACGCCCAAGTGGCGTACAGCCATTTGTATATCGCACTCGAACCTGCGATGCCAAAGTTCAACTCGGCTACAGCCGGAAACAACCCGATGTAGGGCAGCGAGATCAGCGAATACAACGCCAACGTGAGAATGAGTCGTCGCACGACGGGGCGATCGCGCGCCACACGAAACGCAAATGTGAAACGCTGCCAGCCGCGCGACGTGTCGCGTTGATGGGCGGGCACCTTGATGCGGGTGAGCGCCCACACCACGAGCAAATACGTAACTGCGTTGAACGCAAAAAAGTGCCACGCTTCGGCACCCAGTGGCGCAAAGAGTGCCACCAAAATTGGCCCCACCACGCGCGAGCCATTGATGAGTGTGGAGTTGAGCGACATCGCCCCGGGCAAATCGGCTCGCGGCACTAGTGATGGCAACATCGCCGACCAGGCCGGCATGTTGAGCGCACCGCCGATGCCCACCCCAAGTTGGGCTACGAACAATGCCCAGATCGGTGCATCCACCCGCGCCAAAGCAGCCAACACCACCGAGAACACCAGCATCACCACTTGCATGGCAGCCAACCACTTGCGTCGATCAACCGAGTCGGCAATGACACCAGCAGGAATGGCCAGCAACAACAACGGGCCCATTTGCGCAAAAATCAGTAGCGCGACGAGTGATGCTTTGCCGGTGCGCTCATAGATATAGATAGGTAGCACCACGTTTTGAATCCATGAACCAATGTTCGAGCCGAACGAGGCAATAAATATGCGGCGAAAATGCGGGTGCGACAACGCCGAGCGGGCGCTGCCGGGGCGAAAGACGCGCAACTCGCCTGTATCGGGGCCGGTGTCGGATGCGAGTGGCGAACTATCAGTCACTGATGCACCACGGCGTTCTACGCTAGGTCGTTGATGAGTGCATCGGACGGTTCTACGACACCAGCTGTGTCACTAGCTGCGTCACCAGCTGTGTCACCAGTAAGTGAGTGTTCGACTCGCTTTGCGATTTTTGCTGAATGCCCACACTGTGGCCACTCGTTGCACGCCGAACATGCGCACTACAAGTGCGCGGGCTGTGGGTGGCGCGACAGCTGCTGCGACTAACTCAGTAGTTACGCCAGCAAGTAGTTACGCCAGCAAGTAGTTACGCCAGCAAGTCGGCGTACATTTGCAAAAACGCTGCAGGCCCACCTACCAAAAATGTGGTGACGGTGGTTTCTTTCCACTTGGGCAATTCGTCTTTAATTTTGTCGAGCGGCCCGACCAACGCCACGTCTTCCACCATCTCGAGCGGAATCAACGCAGCGGCCTCTTGCTTCTTGCCTTGCAGATACAGCTCTTGCACCTGTGTGGCCACGCCTTCCCAACCCATGCGGGCAAACACTTCGAAGTGAAAGTTCGCACCCTTGGCGCCCATGCCGCCGGCATACAACGCCACGAACGGCCGAATCAGATCGGCACATTTTTCGGCGTCTTCACCTGGCACCACAAACAACGACGCCACAACTTCGAACGAGTCGCGCTTTTTCGGGTTGCCCGATTTGGCAAAGCCCTCATCAAGGCAACGGCGATAGTGCGCGTCGTCTTTGGGTGAATAAAACAACGGCAGCCAGCCGTCAGCAATTTCGGCTGACAACGCCACATTCTTCGGGCCTTCAGCAGCCAAGTAAATAGGAATCTCTTTGCGCAACGGGTGAATGGTGCTCTTCAGCGGTTTGCCCAAACCAGCGCCACCTTGCAACGGCAGATCATAAAACTCACCGTGATGCTCAAGCGGCGCTTCACGGCGCACGATATTGCGCACGATGTCGATGTATTCGCGGGTGCGCGCCAGCGGCTTGGGGTACGGCTGGCCATACCAACCTTCCACCACTTGTGGGCCCGAAGCACCGAGCCCAAGAATCATGCGACCGTTTGACAAATGATCGAGCGTCATTGCCGACATTGCGGTTGCTGCAGGTGTGCGACCAGCCATTTGCATAATGCCTGTGCCGAGTTGAATTTGTGTTGTCTGAGCACCCCACCACGCCAACGGTGTGAGTGCATCGCTGCCGTAAGCCTCAGCAGTCCACAGTGAATGAAAGCCGAGCTTGTCGGCTTCTTTCACTGCTTCAACGACGCCTGCAGGAGGACCCTTGCCCCAATAACCAGTGTTGTAGCCGAGTTTTGCCATGCGCGCAGTCTGCCCGAGGCGAGGGCTTATGAACGAAGCGCAGCGAGTGGTTCGACAAAGTCGCGCCCCAGCGCCTGCGCGCTTGGTTGGTTGGTGAGCACACCCGCAACGGTGTTGACGCCCAAGGCGATGGCCGGGTCGGCGTTGGCGGCACCACTTGCGCCAAGTAGCGCCAACTGCAGTTGGTAGGGCAGTGTGGCGTTGGTGAGGGCGTAGGTGCTGGTGTTGGGCACCGCACCAGGCATATTGCCCACGGCGTAATGCACCACGCCGTGTTTTTCAAAGACGGGCTCGGTGTGGGTGGTTTCGCGCATCGTTTCGATGCAGCCACCTTGGTCGATGGCAACATCCACTATGACCGCACCACGCTTCATGGTCTTCACCATTGCTTCGCTCACCACCACTGGCGCCCGCGCGCCCGCCACGAGCACTGCACCAATCACCAAGTCGGCATCCAACACACTGCGTTCGATGGCACCACGATTAGAAGCCAGCGTCATGATGCGACCCTTCTCGATTTGGTCGATGAAGCGCAAGCGATCCAAGTTTTTGTCGAGCAACACCACTTCGGCTTCCATGCCCGCGGCAATGCGTGCCGAATTCCAACCCACGTTGCCAGCACCGATAACCACCACTTTGGCTGGCCGCACACCAGGCGCGCCACCCATCAACACGCCGCGGCCGCCATACGGGCGCTGCAAATAATGTGCACCAGCCTGCGTGGCAAGACGACCTGCAATTTCGCTCATCGGGGCCAAGAGCGGCAGTGAACCATCGGCAAGTTGCACCGTTTCGTAGGCGATGCCCGTGGTGCCGTGCTTGAGCAACGCTTCGGCCACCTTGGGGTATGCCGCCAAATGCAAATACGTAAACAAGGTCAGGTCGGGGCGCAAATAGCCGAACTCTTTTTCGGTGGGTTCTTTGACCTTCACCACCATGCTTTGGGCCCAGGCGTCGGCAGCCGTGGGCACGATGGTGGCGCCAGCCGCAACGAATTCGTCGTCGCTGATCGAGGCGGCAGCCCCAGCCTGGGTCTCGACGAAGACCTCCACACCGGCGCGCTCAAACTCGCGCACGCCATCCGGGGTAAGGGCCACGCGGCCTTCGAGCGTCTTGGTTTCTTTCGGAACGCCGAGGGTGGCGTGCACCGGCTTCACGCCACTTGTCTACTACAACGGGCAGTTGTGCTAAACCAACCTCATGAAAAAGTTCCGCAATTTCATCAACGGCAAACACGTCGATGCAGCCGACGGCAGCACATTAGACATCATTAACCCCGCCACGGGCAAGGTGTATGCCACCTCGCCGAATTCGCGACAAGCCGACATCGACGCAGCAATGCACGCCGCGCAACAAGCATTCGAAGTCTGGAAAGAATCCACACCATCTGAGCGCTCGCTGGCGCTGTTTCGCATCGCTGATGCCATCGAAGCGCGACAAGACGAGTTCATCGCGCTCGAAGTAGAAAACTGCGGCAAGCCCGTGGCCATCACCACTGCCGAAGAAATACCGCCGATGGTTGACCAGATTCGATTCTTTGCTGGCGCCGCCCGCATGCTCGAAGGTAAAAGTGCCGGCGAATACATGAAGGGCTTCACTTCGATGATTCGTCGCGAGCCAGTGGGCGTGTGTGCCCAGGTGGCACCGTGGAATTATCCGATGATGATGGCGGTCTGGAAGTTTGCGCCAGCCATCGCCGCAGGCAACAGCATTGTGTTGAAGCCAAGCGACACCACGCCCGCCACCACAGTGCTGCTCGCCGAGATCGCAGCACAGTTTTTGCCAACAGGTGTGTTCAACGTGGTGTGCGGTGATCGCGACACGGGCCGCACGATGGTGGCTCATAACACCCCGGCAATGGTGTCGGTTACTGGCTCGGTGCGCGCCGGCATGGAAGTTGCTGAAGCAGCCGCCAAAACTCTGAAGCGTGTGCACCTGGAGTTGGGTGGCAAGGCGCCAGTCATCGTGTTTGACGACGCCGATATCGAAGCAGCCGTTGCGCAAATTGCCATGACCGGATATTTCAACGCAGGGCAAGATTGCACAGCAGCCACCCGCGTGATTGCCGGACCAAAGGTGTACGGCGATTTTGTCGAAGCATTGGCCGACGCCGCGAAGAACACCAAGACGGGCCAACCCACCGAAGATGTGTTGTACGGCGCGTTGAACAACGCTGGCCAGTTGGCGCGAGTCAGTGGTTTTGTTGAACGCACTCCGAAGCATGCACGGGTTGTGGCTGGCGGCAACAAGATCGGCAACGACGGATACTTCTTCGAACCCACCGTGGTGGCCGACTTAAAGCAAGCCGACGACATGATTCAGCAAGAAATGTTCGGCCCGGTTATCACCGTGCAAAAATTCAGCGACGAAGCCGAAGCCCTCAAGTGGGCCAACGGGGTGGAATACGGCCTGGCGTCATCCGTGTGGACTCGTGACTTTGGCAAGGCCATGCGCATGGCTAAATCGTTGGATTTCGGCTGCGTGTGGATCAATACGCACATCCCGGTCGTGGCCGAAATGCCGCACGGTGGCTACAAAAAGTCGGGCTACGGCAAAGACCTGTCGGCTTATGCCCTCGACGACTACACGCGCGTCAAGCACGTGATGGCCAACATCAACATCTGATGACTAGCGTTGCGCATCAGAGGGGGCGATAGCCAACAGTGAGTATTGAGCGCGGTTCCGTTGAGCTAGTCGATGTAACCAAGCGTTACGGCGACGTCGTTGCCGTTGACAAGATCAATCTCGAAGTGCATGCCGGCGAGTTTTTGTCGCTGCTCGGCCCGAGCGGCTGTGGCAAAACCACCACCCTGCGCATGCTCGCTGGGTTCGAACAACCCGATGCCGGTTTCATTCGTATCTCGGGTGAATACGTGCAAGGTGTGCCGCCACACAAGCGCGACGTCAACACGGTGTTTCAGCACTACGCGTTGTTTCCGCACATGTCTGTTGCCGAAAACGTTGCCTACGGGCTGCGACAACGAGGCGTCAATAAATCTGAAATCGCCACGCGGGTCACCGAAGCGCTCGACATGGTGCAAATGTCAAAACTTGCCGAGCGTCGCCCGCGGCAGATGTCGGGTGGCCAGCAGCAACGTGTGGCTGTGGCGCGAGCGCTCGTCAATCGGCCGAGCATTTTGCTGCTCGACGAACCACTCGGTGCACTTGATCGCAAACTGCGCGAAGAGATGCAAATCGAACTAAAACTTCTGCAAACCCGACTCGGCATCACCTTCGTGTTTGTTACACACGACCAAGAAGAAGCCATGTCGATGTCAGATCGCATCGCCATCATGCTCAATGGGCACGTTGAACAACTTGCTGACCCTGAAACCGTGTACGAGCATCCGACGACGGCCTTCGTGGCGGGTTTCGTTGGGCGCAACAATTTTTGGCAGGGGGTGGCCACCGAGCATGGCGCTCAAGCCGATGACGGCACCGTGTTTGTGGCAAGTCGACCCGAAGAAGACGTGCCCAACGGCGAGCCCGCCCTGTCGGCGGTGCGGCCCGAGTGCATCCACCTGACCTCGGCCCAGCCCAGCCAGGCCGAAAACGTGGTGCAGGCCAGGGTGGCGGGTGTGTCGTATTACGGCGACGTGCTGCAATACGTGGTGCGAACCCGTACCCGCGACCTGCTGGTGTTGGTGCCGCGCACCAACCCGGCGCGGTTCGCCCTTGACGACTCGGTGTGGTGCTCGTGGTCGGCTGAAGACGTCTATCTCTTCTCGGCCCGCCAGGCCAGCGTGGTGATGGCAAGCCCCAGTGGCAGTGTCTGATGCGCTATGTTTTGGTGAGTTGAAAGACACACATCAATAGGGGGATGACATGACCAAGCAACTGCGAATACTTGCACCAGAAGCCTTCCGCGAGACGCTTTCGCGTCGCGCATTTATCCAAGGCGGCACTGCCGCAGCAGGTTTTGCAATTTTGCTTGCTGCCTGTGGCGGTTCAGACCCAGCCGACGACACCGCAGCAGGCGGCGACGTCGCTGCTGGCGACTACAGCCGTGTCATCAACAAGGCATCGGGTTCTCTCGCAATGTTCACCTGGGGTGACTACAACGATCCAGCAATTGTTGGCGCACTGGCCGAATCCGAACTTGGTGTCACGATGAAAGTTGACTACTACCCAAGCAACGAAGATCTCATCACCAAGCTGGCAGCCAGCGCTGGCAGCAGTGGCTTTGACATCGTCGTGCCCACCGGCCCGTACGTGCCGCAGATGATCGAAAAGGGTCTGATTCAAAAACTCGACATGTCGAAGATTCCTAACTTCAGCAACCTCGACGCGGCGTATGTGTCGCAATCGTGGGACCCAAACAACGAATACTCGGTCTGCAAAAACTGGGGCAGCACAGGCTTCTTTTATGACAAGACCAAGATCACCCGCAAGATGGAGACCTGGCAAGACTTCATCGATGCGTGCATGAACGAAGGCAGTGGCAATTGCGCCATGATCGATACCGCGCCAAACCTGTGCGGTATGTGGTACTGGTCGCAAGGCAAAAACTGGAATGATCAAGACCCGGCTTTGCTCGATCAGTGCGAGGATTTCCTCGTAAATGAATTTGCCCAGCACATCAAGGCATTCGATTCGTACCCGAGCACCAAGTTGGCCGAAGGCGCCTACACCTTGTCAATGGGCTGGAACGGCGACTTGCGTCAGGCCTACACCCGCATCGCTGATGCTGGTGGAAACCCAGAAAATTGGGTGTGGGTGCTTGGCACGCCAGCCACAGAACTGTGGATGGACACCTACTGCGTGGCCGCTGGTGCACCAAACCCCGAGGCTGCTCACGCCTGGATCAACTGGTTGCTGGTGCCAGAGATTTCGATTCAAGACCTGCAGTACCACGGCTACAACACCGGAATGAGGGATATCGGCACGCTCATCACGGAGTTGGCGCCCGATTTGGAATACGGCGACATGATCTTTTTCACCGATGAACAGGTGGCCACGTTTCAAACACAAGAGATCACCCCAACGCTCGATCGCATGGTCGACATCATGAACAAGGTCAAAGCCAAGGCCGGGGCCTGAGCGAAAGAGACAGGCGCTAGGCGGAGCCTGATTAGCACGTGACCGCATTGGTCGCGCCAGAGAATCGTCGGCGTTTTCGGGCGCCGAAATATGCGTTGGCTTTGCCATCGATCATCTGGTATTCGGTGTTCTTTGTTGCACCGATCGCCCTCGTCGTGCTGTATTCGTTCGGTACTAAAGACACCAGCAAGTTGGTGCCTGTCGATTTAACGCGCCTTTCGGCGTCAAGTTATGTCGAGGTGTTTGACGAAACATTCTTCACGGTGTTTCGTGCCACGGTGCGCATAGCAATTACAGCCACGCTGCTGTGTTTGCTGATCGGTTTGCCCGTTGCGTATTTCGCAGCGTTCAAGGTGAGCGAGCGTTGGCGTGCAATCGTCTTGGCTGCGGTGGTGGTGCCGAGCTTTACGAGCTTTCTCATTCGCACCGTCGCGTGGCGTATTCCACTGGCGCCTAACGGCACGCTTTCGAAATTTTTGCAAAGCATCGGTGTGGTGGGGGACAACGGCATTCAGATACTCGAAACATCCATGGCGGTGCAACTGGCGATTGTCTACAACTACCTCGGTTTTATGATTTTGCCGTTGTATGTGGCGTTTGATCGCATCGACGTGCGGTTGCGCGAAGCAAGTAAAGACCTCGGCGCTGGGCGAGTTGCCACATTTTTCAGTGTGACTCTGCCACTCGCTGGCCCGGGTGTTGCGGCAGGCGTGCTGTTGACGTTCATCCCGATGTGCGGCGACTACGTGACGGCCACGGTGCTCGGCGGCGCCAAAGGCAACATGATCGGAGCAATGATCGCGTCGCAATTTAGTGGTGCTCAGAACTGGCCGCTTGGTGCAGCCATGGCCGTGCTCATGATTGGTGCAGTGTTGCTGGTGCTCGTGATTGGGGCCGCAATCGTCTGGCTGGCCCCATGGCTCTTGGCCGCGCTCGGCCCACTCGTGCAGCGTTGGCGTGCGATGCGCGCGGCGCGTCCTAGCAATCAAGGCGACCAGCCGTCGCGCCGATGGGGTGTTGCCGACAGCCTGCTGCATCGATTGCTCAGCGTGTGGACCACGCTCGTATTGATCTTTTTATTCATCCCCGTTGGGTTGGTGTTTTTGCATTCGTTTAACCGCGGCAACTCGTTCACCATTTGGTCGAATGCCGTAAGCACCAAGTGGTGGGGCGAACTGTATGACGGTGCCGTCTTTTTGCAAACTGCGGTGCTGTTTGCGGCACTCGTGACAGTGGCAGTGGCGGCCAGGCGCATTATGAAGAATCGCGCGAAGTTCGGTGGTGGCTACACCGCGTGGGTGGTGCCGAGTGGCTTCGTGCTGGCCTTGGTGATTAACGGAGTGCTCACCAATTGGTACGCCAACTTATTTGATTTCACAGGCATCGGCGATGCCATTCGCAACTCATTTCTTGCAGCACTCGGTGCCACTGTCGTTGCCGTGATTCTTGGGGGCACCGCGGGTGTGGCGTTAGCGCGTCGACCTGGCAAGTGGGCGACGGCGTTCATGGTGTTGGTGTTTCTCATCCTGGTAACGCCAGAAATCATGGATGCCATCGCGCTCGCCACGTGGTTTCCGCGAATTCGCGATGTGCCGATCGTTGGCTACATCTTCACTGAGGGTTGGGGGCCATTTAGTGGTGGCATGAACAAGTTGTGGGTGGGCCAATCGCTGTATGCGTCAGCCGTGGTCACACTCATCGTGCGGGCGCGACTCGCAGGTCTCGACGAATCCCTCGAGCAAGCCGCAGCCGACCTCGGTGCGCCTCCGGGCCGGGCCTTCCGACAAATCACATTGCCGCTGATCGCGTCGGCCATGATCGCTGGCGGGTTGTTGTCGTTTGCTTTGTGTCTTGACAACGCGGTGATTTCAACGCTCATCAGCGAAGCGGGCTCGACAACATTCCCTGTTGCGCTCTTGGGCGCCACACGCAGCACCATCAAGCCGTTCTGGGGTGTCGGTGCGATCAGTTTGTTCGTGGTCACGATGGCATCACTGTGGTTCTTGGTCGTGTTGTTGCGGCGTGGTGGTGCTTCGGCCGGCAATATTGCCGCCACGCTCACTGGCAATTAACTCATGATGCGCGTAGCGGTCGGGCCGACCCAAGCACCCGAATGGTTGCGCGACGCAGTGCGTGCTGGCGGTTGCGAAGTTGTCAACTATGGCGACGCGCAAGGCTTGGTGTGGGGCGACCCGCGCAGTCCCGACGCATTTGGCGAAGTGTTGCGCACTTACCCGCAGTTCGCATGGGTGCAGCTGCCGTTTGCTGGTATCGAAACCTTTGTGCCTCATCTTGACAACCGTCGCGTGTGGACGAGTGGCAAAGGCGTATATGCCGAACCCGTTGCCGAATTGTGCATGGCGTTCTTGCTTGGCGGTTTGCGCCACGTGATCGGTTATTCGCGCGTCACCGAGTGGACCGTTGACCACGGCCGGTATCTGTTGGGTGGCAACATCGTGATTGTCGGCGGGGGAGGCATCACCGAATCGCTCGTGCGCATGTTGCAGGGCTTCAACACCCACATCACCGTGGTGCGCCGCCACCCCACACCTATTACCGGCGTGCAGCGAGTGGTCGCCCAAGCGCAGTTGCACGAAGTGTTGCCCGAGGCCGATGCCGTGGTGCTGGCTTGCGCACTAACCCCCGAAACAATCGGCCTGATTGGCGCGCGCGAACTGGCGCTCATGAAGCACGATGCGTGGCTGGTGAATGTGGGCCGCGGACGCTTGATTGTGACCGACGATTTGGTTGCTGCGTTGCGCGAGCGGCGCATCGGTGGTGCAACGCTGGATGTCACCGAACCCGAACCGCTTCCGAAAGAACACCCGTTGTGGCAACTCGACAATTGTTTGATTACCCCACACATCGGCAACACGCGGGCCATGGCCGTGCCACTGCTGACCGAGCGCATCACCACCAACTGCCGGCTGTTTGCTGCAGGCCAGCCACTCGTTGGTGTGGTGGATGTGACACTCGGGTATTGAGCAATAGCGTCGGGCTGAGCCCATGACCGACCATTACGCCACACTCGGCGTTAACCGCAGCGCATCCATTGCCGACATTCGTCGCGCCTATCGCGCCCGCATGCGCTCGGCGCACCCCGATGCACGAACGAGCGGTTCGGCAGTCGGCACAGGCACGTCATCGACCACTGCTGAAGTCACCCGCATCGCCGAGGCGTGGGAGGTGCTGTCGTCACCAACGCGCCGTGCGGCATATGACCAACAATTCACTACACGCACCGTGGTGCCCGAGATGGAGCCTGATCGTGTGTATGCACCAGCGCGGTTTCCGTGGCGATTCGTGCTCGTGGTGATTGGTCTTGGTTCGTTGTTTGTGGTGATCTTGCACATCATGGGCGACCCAATGCCACGACGAGGCATTGACGGGCTCATCAACCCCGGTTCGTGTGTGAACTTCGACGAACTTGGTGCGGCGTTCGAAGTGGAATGCGACGGGCCATACCAAGCTGTGGTGCGCGAACTTGTGCCATTCAATTCGGCGTGCGATAGCGACACCACCCAAGCCCGCGACCGCCAAGGCATGGGCACGGTCTGCCTCGAGCCGTAGCCCGCTAGTCTCAGGGTTCACCAAGGGCGATTAGCTCAGTCGGAAGAGCGCTGCGTTCACATCGTAGAAGTCGTCCAGATTCCGGTACTCAATCATCTCAGATTTTTCTTGCGTCGTGTTTTCGGTGCCTGTCGTGGTTTTCCTGAAACGTTATCTCACGGGTGCTCGCGGAAGTTCCTCTGCAGTGTGGTGCTCTCTGCACCATTGGCGGGTTGGTCGAGTGGGGCAATGGTGGCACGACATACCCGTGCGTTGTTTGGTGAGTTGGCGGTAGATGAATCCCAGAGAAGTTGGAGTGTGTGCGCCTCGGCTCCAGTAATCTGACTTACCGTGGTCAAGCCAGGAATCGCGGGGAGAATGTTTTTCAGTGTTGGGTTCGGTTCGTTTCGCATTGGAACATCAAGTGGTGGAATACTCAACGGGTTTACCGGCGAAGGCCTTGTCTGGCTACTTCTTTTCGCATTTATTGGCATGCCGATTTTTGAATTATTATTTGAATCATTCTTCTTCATCGTTTTTGTCCTCTTATTTTCTTCGGTATTAGTTGCTACAACTTTTGCGATTTTTGAGCTTGCGATAAGAAAGAAATCTGAAAAAGGAATCAGCGTTGAAGGCGCTTCATCAATCCTCACTCCATTCGGCGGTGTCGTACTTGGGATTCCTACTGCTGCTATCTATTTGCTTTGCTTGTACCGAATGCCGCTTGTTGGTAGGGATTGGGACTACTCGAATCGAATTGAAAATTGTCCGAAGTTTGGCAACGCAGACCTGTGCGAATTTACTGAAATCTATGGTTTTGCCAACATCAGCAAGTGGATAATTGCTCTCGGAGGATGTACTGCATACATAGTGACTGCATTCGTGGTTGGATTCGCTCTGCGAAAAAAATGGCTCCCGATAGCTGAACTTGCCTGGTATGTGCGGCAATACCAAGCATGGGAAGCGCTTGGACGGAAGAGCCCAAATCCATTTAAAGGGGGGGCGGCGATATGGCTCCAATCGGCTACACGCAGGAGTTTGTCGTCGCGAACACAATCGGCGACTCACCAAGAGCCTGATGCCGAGGAAACTAGGAGATGGCTTCAAGATAATCCGTCTGGTGTTGCTGAAAAAACAACGCCATTGTGGAAGCGAATCCAGATGGCCTATAGGCGCAGGAATATTCGTCGCAGGGAGGGGATACCACAGTGGTCGGACTATCCCGATTGGGCCGGGCATCCACGGCCAACTACTCATTGGCGCGAGAGGAATCGCCTGAGGAAGATACGCGACGCTAAGGAACGAGCTGGCGAGTTACTTACACTCGACGACTATCCGAGCTACAAGAGCTATCCGCGCCACAAGTAAAGTAACGATTTGTCTTCCTAGGTAGACAATTTTATTTCTTGAGACGCACCGCCAGCGTGATACGGCGTTAAATCGTGAAAATCCAACTTCATCTGCATAGCTGGGTGGCGGTCGTTAGAAGGCGTCAACTGCTTGTGTTTAATTTTTTGTTTAGTTTTTTCGACACTCCGTACGTGACGGCCGAAAGTTGAGGTGCGGCATCTCGGCGGGGCGTTGAGCTATGTCTAACTGACGGTTCGTCGCACTAGGTGCGGCGATCCTAAGGCGTGCACCAGCAAAGAGTCGGAAGAGATAAGCCAATACAAACACAGCTATCTACTTCAGCTGTGTACGCACCTCTCTTGGATTTCGCTGGATTGTGTCCAATCGAAGATTCGGCACACGAAGGTCAGACATGCGTGACAGGCATCCACTTTTGATCGACGGGCGTACCCCTATCTATGCCCCAGGGAACGCTTTTGGTAACCTTCACGTATGCGTGTAGGGCACTACGAAATTGAACCTGGTGCGCACCTGTCTGGCGCAGACCTGAGGGGTGCGGTCCTGGCTGACCTAAACATGCCAAACGTAAATTTCTATGGCGCACGGCTGAATGGCGCACGGCTGAATGGTTCAAATCTGACTGGTGCAAACTTGACTGAAGCAAACCTGAGTCACGCAAACCTGAGTCACACAAATCTGACTGGAGCAGACCTGAGTCACGCAAATCTGACTGGAGCAGACCTGAGTCACGCAAATCTGACTGCCGCAAATCTGACTGCCGCAAATCTGGCTGGCGCAAACGTAAGAGGCACATACATGACTGGTGCAGCGCTTTTCGGCGCAAACACCACTGATGTTGACCTGCGCCTTGCGAACGGCTCCCCACGTGTCATATGAAGTCCACACCCGTTTCATAATCGGGTTTCGCACACCGACCCCATTAGTAAAAGGGTGGGGGAGGGAAACCTTCAGGAAGGGAGGGGGCTCCACCGGGGGACAATTGGTTTGGGAACGCGAGTCATGGGATTGACCGCTATGTCGCTTTCAGATTCGAGCCATTTGAAGAAGCTGGTCAGGTGTCGCCAGGCAGTAATGACGGTGGCTGGACGACAATGTTCCGCCAATCGGCCAAGGTAATCCTCGATGTCATGACGAGTGACCTGTAGGGGGTCGCGGGTGGCGAGGAACGGTCGTAAGTAATCCTCTGTGGCGATGATGGTGCGCGGAGACAGATTTCGGGCGCGCAAGTGGAACGTAAACGTCTTGAGATACATGGTGTGTCCTTTGGTGATAGTGGTGCACTAGACACGTCGTTTGACGATGCGGCCTGACTGAAAAGTGTGAAATCTTCAGATAAAGTGGCAACTATCAAGGGCGATTAGCTCAGTCGGAAGAGCGCTACGTTCACATCGTAGAAGTCGTGGGATCGAGGCCCGCATCGCCCACTGAATGCGCCACTTCGGGGTGCGCCATTGCGTACTCTTGACCACGTGACAAAAAGTTGCGAGAAGCAAGGTTGCAACGAGCCCGCCGAAGTTGCCTTCGGTATCGATCGCATTGCCTGCGTGGTGTGGCTAGAAACATTTGATGACGACAAGCAACACCATGTAAACCGCCTGTGCGACGAACACGCGTCGCGCCTCACCTTGCCACGCGGGTGGACCTTTGATGATCGCCGTGAAAAGTCGCCACGCTTGTTTGTTGCTGCCAGACCGCAAGCCAGCAGCACCAAGCCGTCGACGAGCAATGTGAAGCCGCTAGCCAAACCGCTGCGCAAAGCCGAGCACACAGCACCAAAGAAAATCGTGCCGCTACCGCGACGCACTTCGCGGGATGTGTCGGCGCCAGTGAAGCGAGCAAGCGGCCCAGGCTTGTTTGACCCGACGCTGCCAATGAATTCACCCGTGTTAAAAGCACCTGTGTTGAATGCACCTGTGGATGACACCGCTGACGTCACAGTTGACGTGCCAGTTGAAGCACCGGTGAGCGACGCCCAATACGCGCCCAAGTTTGACCGCACAAGCGATGTCGGGGGTGCGCTGAATGCCCGTGGTCGCTTATTGGCCCGTGCGTTTTCGAGCCAGACGAAGCCGATTGAACGCCCTGAGCAATCAGCCAACACTGATTCATTGCCCCAAGGTGACCACATTGACGACTTCAACCAGGGCGAGCATGTTGAATAGTCGCGTAGCGACTCGTGAACATAGTCGCGAAGCGACTTGTAAGCACCGTCGCGTAGCGACTCGTGAACATAGCCACGTCGAGTAGTCGACGTTTGCCCAGCGATGCAACTTGAAGCCGCGTTGCGCACTGCGGCACCAGCAGCACGAGTGCTCGCCTATGTTGCTGATCTTGCCGACTACCCGCAGTGGATGTCGCTCGTGCACTCGGCAACAGCAGTGTCCGGTGCTGCCGTACCCACGTGGGATGTCGAGTTGCGCGCCAAAGTGGGGCCCTTTGCACGTTCGAAGCGGCTACGCATGGTGCGCACCATATTCGACACAACAAACCCGGCACGCGTGGTGTTCGAGCGCCGCGAACTCGACGGTCGCGAGCATGCTGCATGGCGACTTGAAGTAACCATCAACACCACGGCCCCGGGCGTCACCGAACTAGTTATGCAGCTGCACTACGACGGAAGATTGTTTGTGTCGGTGGTCGAAGCCATCTTGCAACAAAATATCGACGCTGGTCGTGCCAAACTGGCAGCCTTGCTCGAAGGCTGACGTGTTCACGAGCGCTACCGCGCTGTGTCTACGAGCGCTACTTCGCTTTCGTTCCAATTACCACGGGTTGGCCGGCGGCTAGTTGACCGCAGGCGGCATCAATATCGGTGCCACGGTTGCGTCGCACGGTGGCGTTGACCCCGCGGTCGCTCAGGCGCTCGGCAAACCTGCGCACCCCGGCCATATCGGTGCCGCGTGTGGCAAACCCTGGCGTGGGGTTGAGCGGAATCAGGTTCACGTGGGCCGTTGGCTGCAATGACAACGCCAGTTTGGCCAGCTCACTGGCGTCGCGCGCCGTGTCGTTGACACCAGCAATCATCGCCCATTCAAAACTGATGCGACGATTTTTCACGCGCAGATAATCGCGACAGGCAGTCATTAAATCCTTCAGTGGGTAGCGCTTGTTGATCGGCACCAAATCGTTGCGCAGTTCGTCGCGAGCGGCATGCAACGACACCGCCAAGTTGACTGGCAGTGGGCGAGTAGCCAGCGTGCGAATGCCCGGCACGATGCCAACAGTTGAGACCGTAATGTGGCGCGCCGAAATTCCCATGTCACCGTGGATGCGTTCGACAGCACCCCACACGGCAGGTTCGTTGGCGAGTGGTTCGCCCATGCCCATGAACACGATGTTGGCCACGCGCTGTTTGCGTTGCTTGGCGTGGCGCGAAGCGCGCACCACTTGTTCAACAATTTCGCCCACGGTGAGTTGGCGGTTGAAGCCAGCCTGACCAGTCGCACAAAACCCACAGGCCATCGCACAGCCAGCTTGGGTGCTCACACACACGGTGGCGCGATCGGCATAGTGCATGAGCACTGTTTCAATCGGGTGATTGCCGTCGGCGAGTTGCCACAAAAACTTGACCGTGTCACCTTTATCGCTCACACTTTCGCGCACGAGCAACAAACTGGTGGGCAGTTCGTCACTCAGCCGTTTACGCAACGGCGCCGACAAGGTGGTGATGTCTTCGAGCGGCTTGCATTGTTCATACATGCCAGCCCACAACTGCTTCACTCGGTAGGCGGGTTCACCAGCTAGCACTTCGGCGAGTTGCGCACCCGTGGCGTCGTACAGCGAGCGGGGTCGCAACACCTCACCGTCGGGCGCTTGCTGCTGGGGGTTGGTATTCACTTCGTCAAGTGTGTGGTGAAACGGCGCGGATTGTGGGATACCCCAGAGGTACGATATCTACAATGCGAGATATCACATCTGAGCCAGCATCACCAGAGTCGTCTGTTGGGCGGGGCACCGCGGCTGCGTTACTGCGCCGAGCCCGCCACGACGCTGGGCTCACCCAGACTCGTTTGGCCGAGCTGGCTGACACCGTGCAATCGGCCATCGCTGCCTATGAAGCCGGAACCCGAGAGCCCACATTGCCTGTGCTGACACGCATGCTTGCCGCCGCCGGCATGCGGCTCGAGCTCGACATCACTCCTGATCAATCGATGTATCGCATGTGTGATCTGGCCCGTGACATTGTGGCAGTAAAGCCGTCAGATGAAAAGCGTCGGTTGCGCTTGGTGTTCGAGTTTCTGCGTGGCGTGCAAGACGACGCACCACCACTCGCATTGTTGTTGGTAGTCGAGCCCATGCTCACTGGCGACGAGCGGTTTGACGCTTTACTTGGCGCCCTGGCTGAACATCTTTGTGTCCACGCCAATATCGACCCTCCGGCTTGGGTGCATGAGCCGTCGCGATTTTTAGATCGTGCATGGTGGGTGAGCAACCTGGCATCAGCACGAGCCTCGGCACTCGTACACACGCCGGCATCGTTGCGCCGGCGGGGTGTGATGATCGACCGCCGCGATCTATTGAGCGCATAGCCGCCAATATGTGCCGAGCGACGTGATTTGAACCCGACATGAATCAACCACTACTTGACCGCAGGCGGCTGCGCACTGCATTCGGGGTGCTGGCAGAAAAACTGTCGCGTCGTGGTGTGGTGGGTGAGGTGCATGTGTTTGGCGGTGCGGCCATGGTGCTGGCATTCAATTCGCGTGTGGCAACACGTGATGTCGATGCATTGTTCAGGCCCGACAAACATGTGCTTGAAGCGGCTCATGAAGTTGCTGACGAACTAGGCCTTCCCAAATCGTGGCTCAACAATCAAGCATCGGTGTATGTGTCAGGTCGTGCTGGTCGCGGCACGCCCGTGTTCGATCACCCCAACTTGCGGGTGATGGTGACGCCACCCGAACATCTGCTGGCGATGAAAGTGCGTGCTGCGCGAGCCACTCGCGATGTTGACGATGTGCGTGTGCTGATCAAACACCTAGAACTCAGCAGTGTCGCAGCAGTAGTTGCGATCGTGGCGCGATATTTTCCTGACGAGCCGCTCAGTGATCGGTCGCGACTGTTAATAGAAGACTTGTTTCGTGCGCCGCGCCGCGGCTAAACCGTTGGCGACCCGGACTATTTCAAGTGTGGCGCAGCCAAGCCCTCGTAGTGGCGCATGCGGGCTCGCAACACATCGAGTGATGCCGTCCAGAAATCTTCTTTGGTCACATCCAGCCCGAAAGCGGCACCCAATTGCTCGGCCGAATCCATGCCGGCACGCGACAACAAGTCGTCGTATCCACCCCGAAAGCGGTCTGGGTCTTGCTGATACTGCGCATACAAACCCAACCCGAACAACAAACCGTAGGTATACGGCCAGTTGTAGAAGTGACTGCCGTAGTAATGCGGCTTCAAGATCCACATATATGGGTGCGCGGTCGACTGGTCGATGCCATCGCCATAGGCGTTGTTTTGGGCATCACCCATCAACTCGTTGAACTCACTCACACCTAAGGTGCGCCGTTGACGACGAGCAAACACTTCAGACTCGAACAAAAACCGGCTGTGAATGTCGACCACCACTTGCGCAGCACCCTGCAGATCCACATCGAGCAGCGCCAAGCGCTCGTCGCCCTGCAAGCGCGAGAGGCCTTCTTCAACCACCAGCGTTTCGCAAAAAATGCTGGCGGTTTCGGCTAAGGCCATCGGCAAGTTGCGCTGCATCGGTGTGCGATGCGCTAACTGGGTGTTGTGATACGCGTGGCCCAATTCGTGGGCAGTGGTTTGCGCCGAATCCACGCTGCCGCTCCAGTTGAGCAACACGAGTGAACGATCATCGACGAACGACATGCAAAATGCACCGCCCACTTTTCCTTCGCGGGGTTCGGCGTCGATCCACTTTTCGTTGAGTGAACGATCCACCAATCCAGCAAGGCGATCGCTGTAAGCACCGAATGAACCGCGCACGAGCTGCACGCCTTCATCCCACGAAATATTGCTGGGGGCAAATGACAACGGGGCCATCAGGTTCCACCATGACACGCCATTTTTGTCGCCGTTCAATTGGCCCTTCACGCGCAACCATCGACGAAAATCGGGCAACGACGCATGAATCGCCGACTGCATCGCATCGAACGTGGGGCGGCTCACACTGTTGGCATATAACGATGCATCGAGCGGCGACGCCCAGTTGCGGCGGCGGTTTACCGAGTTGGCCTCACCTTTAATCGCATTCATCGCTGCAGCACACGCAGTGCCGATGGTGGGCCACGCCTGCATCTCGGCGTCGTATGCCGCTTTGCGCACTCGCGCGTCGGGGTTGCTAGCCATGCCACGAATCGCGGCCATCGGCAACTCTTTGGCGCCATCAGGCAAAGCGACGCTGGCTTTTAACTGCGAGGTGATATCGCCTTGCAGTCGACCCCACGAAGACGAACCGGTGGTCGACAACTCGGCATAGAGATGTTCTTCGGCTTCACTCATCTGATGTTCGGCGCGGGCTTGCAACCGTCGCAGCGGCCCAAGATGCTCGCGGGCCTGGTCGCTCAACTTTGCGAGTGCGTCGGCGCCGAGTGAAGCAACCCATTCGGCCAGTCGAGCAGTGAGTGGCGACAAGTTGGCTTCCAACACTTCGAGTTCAGACAGCAAGCCTTGAGCGCGTTCGTGACGCGTGTCGGTGCTCACCGTGGCATACACATAGGCACCAAGAATGCTGTTGGCTTCGGCAACTGAATTGAACGCAGTGATTACGGCGTCGGCGGCCGCTGCATCGTCGGCTGTTGGTTGACGCGGTGCGATGCCACGCACATCGTGGGTGTCAAAGAGCAAGCCAAGGCGGCCCACATCAGCGCCAAGGCGCTCCATGGCATCGGTAAACGAGCGAGCATCAAACGACTCGTGAACATCAGCAACACTCCAACGGGGCAAGGCAGGTGTTTCAGGCATGTTGTGAAACTACCCCTACAAAAACATCGTCACCATCTGCAGTTGACATGCCGAGTGATTCGTACAACTTGATGGCTGCGGTGTTGTTGCCCGCGACATAGAGCATGCCGTGACGCAGGCCGGCCGCTGCCAGATGGGCAAACCCCGTAATGGTGAGTGCGCGACCGAGCCCTTTGCCGTGGTGGGCAGGGTCGACGCCGATCACAAAAATTTCACCTTCGGGTTCGCCATGGCCCGAGTCGTGGGCGTGGGTGTGGTCGTGCACCTTCGTCCAACAAAAGCCGGCCATCACACCGGCAACTTCGTAGATGAAAAACCCGTTGGCATCAAACCATGGTTCGGCGAGACGCTCGGCCAACACCTCAAGAGTCCAATCACCTTGTTCGGGGTGAGCAGCAAAGGCTCGCGAGTTGAGAGCCAGCCATGCGTCGTTGTCGTGGCCGGGGCGAAACGGCCGGGTTGCGAAATCGGCTGCCACCTGATGTTGAGCGCCCAGTGGAAGCGCACAGCGCATATGCAACAGCGAAGCCTCGCGCTGCAACCCATGTTGCGTGGCAGCCGCAACTTCTTCGGCAGTTGGCTGGTGCACGAACCAACGCACCGAGCCACCACCACCGGCACGAATCGAAGCAATTGCCTCGGCAAATTCGGCGGCTGACACGTGCTCGTGACTGCGCATTGCCCAGCCGCGATTGATGCGCGAGAGGTGCAGCTTCGACACGGCGAAATGCTACCGATATGCCCAGTAAGTGGTCGGCGGATACGGTGGGAGCGTGCCGACCAAAAAGCGTGTTGCGAAGCCCAAGCGTGTCGCGAAGCCCAAGCGGCCGACCAAGGCTGAACTGGCGACCCACACGCAAACCGTGTTGCGTCACCTGAAAAAGGATTACCCGATTGCCATCTGTGAACTCACGCATGAATCGCCGTTTCAGTTGTTGGCCGCAACGATTCTTTCGGCACAGTGCACCGACGCCCGCGTCAACATGGTGACCCCAGGTTTGTTTGCGGCGTATCCCACAGCAGCCAGATTGTCCGAAGCCGACGTGTCGCATGTCGAGCAGTTGGTGCGCTCAACCGGTTTTTATGGAACCAAAGCCAAGAACCTCATTGGCATGGCCAACGCTGTGATGACACGCTTCGGCGGTGAGGTGCCTTCGGCCATGGAAGATTTAGTCACCCTGCCCGGCGTTGGTCGCAAAACTGCCAACGTGTTGCGCAGTGTGGCGTTCAAACTTCCTGGTTTGCCGGTCGACACGCATGTGCTGCGGTTGTCTAAACGCCTTGGCATCACCAAAGAAGTTGACCCTGTCAAAGTCGAGATGCAGCTCAACGCATTGCTGCCACCCAAAGAGTGGGGCGAATTCAGCCTGCGCTTAATTCTGCATGGCCGACGCATTTGTGATGCCCGCACACCCAAGTGCGCCGAGTGTCGACTCGCTGCAATCTGCCCGTCGAGTCACGCCTCCTAGCCTTCACCCGCATGTCTGATCGCGATAACGCCAGTGCAGCCGCCGAGCTTGCTGCGCTCGTTGACGCAGTCGAAGCATGTCGGGCGCGCCTCACCGCCTTGGCCGAGCGGCGCAACGCTGCAGTGCGCACCAAAGAAGACGAAGCCGACTCGCTCTTGATTGCCATCTACGAAGCCGAACGTGGGTTATCGACCGCCATTCGCCTGTTACAGCGAGCCACACGCACTGCCCGTTAAGTAGCCTTGCGATGTGAATCGCTACCCGAAGCGCGATGATTTGCGCGCCATGTCGGGTTATCACTCGCCACAGGTGTCGGTAAAAGTACGACTCAACACCAACGAGTCACCCATTGCGCCACCTGCTGAATTTTTACAGGCCCTCGCCGCAGCAGTCGGCGATGTGCGCTGGAACCGTTACCCCGATCGTGCGGCGCTCGAGTTGCGCACTGCCATCGGTGCGTTGCATGGCGTGGGGGCTGACAACATTTTTGTTGGCAACGGCAGCAACGAAGTGTTGCAGGCCGTGCTCTTGGCCTATGGCGGTGCAGGTCGCACGGTTGCCACGTTTGAACCCACTTACCAACTGCACGCCCACATCGCGCGCATCACAGGCGCCACAGTGGTGAGCGGGCGTCGCGACGCCAACTTTGTGCTGCAAGCCGACGAAGTGCAGCGCGTGCTTAGCACCCATGCCCCGCACGTGACATTTTTGTGTTCGCCCAACAACCCGACCGGCATGGCCGAAGACCCAGCGGTTATCCAAAGCGCCATCGACAACGCTCCGGGCATCGTGGTGGTCGACGAGGCGTATGCCCAGTTCTCGCCCCACACCGCACTCACATATATAAATGAAGACTCCCGCGTGGTGGTGAGCCGCACGTTTTCTAAAACATGGTCAATGGCTGCTGCTCGCTTGGGTTATGTGGTGGGCCCCAAATGGATGATCGAAGACTTAGAAGTGGTCACACTCCCGTATCACCTCGATGCACTCAAGCAGCGAGCCGGCATCATCGCATTGCAGTTTTTGCAACACATGGAGCACGGCGTGCAGGCAGTGGTGGCCGAACGCGAGCGGCTCATTGCTGCGATACAGACCATGCCGCTCACCGTGTGGCCGAGTCAGGCCAACTTCATCTTGTTCCGCCCGAATGGGGCGGCTGTGGCAGGAAATTCGGCTAATGCCGTGTGGCAGGCATTGCTGGATGGGGGTGTGTTGGTGCGCGACTGTTCGTCGTGGGAGGGTCTCGACAACTGCCTGCGGGTCACAGTGGGCACGGCCAGTGAAAACGACGCTTTCTTGGTGGCGTTGCGCAGCGCACTATCGGCGCGAGACTAGAAGCCATGGCTCGTTCTGCCCGGCGTTCACGCGCCACCAAAGAAACCTCGGTCGATGTATTCATCGATCTCGACGGCCCAGCTTCGACCAGCATCGACACTGGCATTCCATTTTTTGATCACATGCTCGACCAACTTGGCAAGCACGGTGGGTTTCACCTCGAGGTCAAAGCCAAGGGCGACTTGCACATCGACACCCACCACACCATCGAAGACGTTTCCATCAGCCTGGGTGAAGCGTTTCGCGAAGCACTCGGCGACAAAGCCGGAATCCGCCGGTTTGCCAGTGGCGCGTTTCCGCTCGACGAAGCACTTATCGAAATAGCGCTCGATCTGAGCGGCCGGCCGTTTGTGTCTTTTCAGGTTGCGATGCCCGAGAGTCTGCCTCTTGGCAACCCAGCCTTTGACCCGCAATTGGCCGAGCACGCTGTGTCGTCGTTTGCCACAGCCGCTGCAATCACCTTGCATGTCAACAAGCGGGCTGGCACGAACGTGCACCACATCATCGAAGCCACCTTCAAGGGTTTGGCGCGTTGCCTGCGTGATGCAGTGCGTGTCGAGTCGGCGGGGGTACCGTCGACAAAAGGAACACTCTGATGTCAGCACCGCTCGTTGCGGTGCTTGATTACGGCATCGGCAACTTGCGCTCGGCGCAAAAGGCACTGCAAAAAGTTGGGGCCGATGCGCGCCTCACGAGCGATGCCGCACTCATTCGCGATGCGCACGCCGCAGTGTTGCCTGGCGTCGGCAATTTTGGCGCTTGCATGCAAGCAGTGCGCGCCGCAGGTCTCGAAGACCTCGTATTAGAACGAGTCGCGGGCACCAAACCGTTTCTCGGCATTTGTGTGGGGATGCAAATGTTGTTCAGCGAAAGCGAAGAAAGCCCGGGGGTTACTGGGCTCAATGTGGTGCCTGGTGTGGTGCGCTATTTGCCCCCCACGGTGAAGCGCCCACAAATGCAATGGAATCAGTTGCAACTGCGGGCCACGCCAGAGTCAAACATCGACCCGCTGTTTGCATCGCTACCTGCCAGCCCATGGATGTATTTCGTGCACTCATTGCACGGTGTGCCCACTGATGCATCGTGCATCGTGGCTACTGTCGACTATGGCTGCGCGGTGACTGCCGCCGTGCGAGTCGACAATATATTCGCCGTGCAATTTCACCCCGAAAAATCGGCATCCGACGGCTTGGCACTGTTGCGCAACTTTGTTGATGCCGCACGACTAGTTGCTGCCTAACGCCACGATGGAGTTGTATCCCGCCATCGATCTGCGGGGTGGTCGTGTAGTGCGGCTCGAACAAGGTGACTTTGCACGCGAGCGTGACTATGACACCGACCCTCTCACGGTGGCCCAACAATTTGCCGACGACGGCGCGGTGTGGCTGCACATCGTCGACCTTGATGCAGCCAAAGGCGACGGCAACAACCGGGCCGTGGTGCAACACATTGCGCGCAGCCTCGGGCAACGCATGCGTGTGCAAACCGGTGGTGGGGTGCGCAGTGTTGATGACGCCCAACA
The DNA here is from genome assembly GCA_044351505.1 of Ilumatobacteraceae bacterium. Classification (GTDB taxonomy): domain Bacteria; phylum Actinomycetota; class Acidimicrobiia; order Acidimicrobiales; family Ilumatobacteraceae; genus F1-60-MAGs027. The sequence continues at coordinate 7,603 of JBILFO010000005.1, read as the reverse complement.
GTTGGCCGATGCAGGAGTCGCTCGAGTTGTGATGGGGTCAGCAGCCGTGCGCGACCCACAACTAGTGGATGCCGTGGCGCAAATTGTCGATGTGGCTGTGGGTTTAGATCACCGCAACGGCGAAGTTGCCACCGACGGATGGCTGCGTGGTTCAACTCTCAAGCTCAGCACCGCAGTAACGCAGTATCCCGCAGCAGCAGCTTTTGTGATTACCGACATTTCGCGCGACGGCATGCTGGCTGGCCCCGACGTCGAAGGCTTGCGCCACATTGCCACCCTCACCACCACGCCAATCATTGCCAGCGGAGGCGTGGCTGCACTCACTGACTTGCGTCAATTGCGCGACGTGCGCAGCCTGGCGGGGGTCATCGTGGGCAAAGCGTTGTATGAAGGTCGCTTCACCATCAGTGAAGCATTGAAAGCGTTGCAAGCATGAACGCGGCGCACGCCGGTAATGGCGACGAACACGCGCGCGGCTTCACGGTGGCGCGCGTGATTCCGTGCCTTGATGTAACCGCGGGGCGAGTGGTGAAAGGCGTCAACTTTGTCGGGTTGCGCGACGCCGGTGACCCAGTCGAATTAGCAACGCGTTACGACGCCGAAGGTGCCGACGAAGTGGTGTTTTTAGATATCACAGCATCCAGCGATGAACGCCACACGATGGTGGATGTCGTAACACGAGCTGCTGAACAACTGTTCATACCACTCACTGTGGGTGGGGGCGTGCGCAACGCAGACTCAGCGCGTCAACTGCTGCGTGCCGGTGCCGACAAGGTGAGCGTCAATACCGCAGCTGTGCAGCGCCCTGAACTCATCCAAGAAATCTCCGGGGCATTTGGCAACCAGTGTGTGGTGTGTGCGATTGATGCCAAGCACACTGCCAACGGCTACGAAGTGTTCGTGCACGGTGGCCGCACTGCGACAGGCATCGATGCGCGAACCTGGGCACAGCAAGCCGTGGCACTGGGAGCTGGTGAAATTCTGCTCACGTCAATGGATCGCGACGGCACGCGAGAAGGTTTTGATCTGCAACTGACGCGGGCGATTGTTGACTCCGTAGACGTGCCCGTTATTGCCAGCGGCGGTGTGGGAACCCTTGATCATCTGGCCGACGGCGTGCTTGTGGGTGGCGCCGATGCAGTGCTGGCTGCGTCGATTTTTCACTTTGGTGAATTCACGGTGGCGCAAGCCAAGGCAGCGATGGCTGCCCGTGGCATAAGCGTTCGTCAGTAGCCTGACCCAAATGTCGGGCGACGAAAAACTTCCGATCAGCATGCTGAATGATCGTTTGTTGGTGAAGATCCCAGTGAATGACGGCGACCGCCGCTCGGGTGGTGGCATCTTGATTCCTGCCACCGCGCAAGTGGCCAAGCGCCTTGTGTGGGCCGAAGTCGTTGCACTTGGCCAAACCGTGCGGGCCGCCGAAGTGGGCGACCGGGTGCTGTTTAGCCCCGATGATCGATACGAAGTCGAAGTCGGCGGAATCGACTACATCATGTTGCGCGAGCGCGACCTGCATGCCGTGGCTGCTTCGCGCATCGAGGCAAGCACCGGCTTGTACCTCTGAGTTTGACGATGCGCATCTCACCGACTCGCGAAGAATTCCGCACGCTCGCCTCGCAATTTGGTGTGGTGCCGGTGTGGGCTGAAGTGCTGGCAGATCGCCACACGCCCGTGAGCGCATTCTTGGCTCTCGTCGGTGATCAACCGGGCTTTTTGCTCGAGTCGGTCGAGCACGGTGAACGTTGGGCGCGATTCAGTTTTGTTGGTTGTCGACCACGTGCTGAAATTTCGTTGGTTGACGGCAAGGTGCGAGTGAGTGGTGCAGTGCCTGCATCGGTGCCGCGCGACAAAGGTTTTCTGGCGGCTCTTGAAGCAATGTTGGCAGCGCATCGCGCACCGGTGATGCCCGAGCTGCCACCGCTGCAAGGCGGAATGATCGGCCATATCGGCTACGACGTCGTGCGCGAAATTGAGCATCTGCCCAACGGCCCGACTAGCGATCGCAGTGTGCCTGACGCAGTGATGTCGATGATTGGGTCGCTGGCCGCGTTTGATCACTGGCGACAACGCGCATATTTGATCGAAAGTGTGCCGACCCTGGGCTTAGATGCCCAAGCGGTAGACGCGGCGTATGACCAGGCGGTGGTGGCTGTGCAACGCATGACCCGCGATTTGTCGCAAGCCATAGCCAACGATGTGGTCGAGCCGCCAACTAGCACTGACGCTGCTGCCGGCGCTAATACTGCGATCGGATCGTTGTCGTCGTCGCTACCTAACGGTCGATACCAAGATGCCGTGCGGGTGGCCAAAGAACACATTTTGGCTGGCGACATTTTTCAGGTGGTGTTGTCGCAGCGCTTCGATGTGCAACTCGATGCCGAGCCTTTTGATTTTTACCGCGTGTTGCGCCAGATCAACCCCAGCCCATATATGTACTTTGTGCGACACGAATCGTTGACCATTGCTGGCAGTTCGCCTGAGCCACTCGTGCAAGTGCGCGACGGGCGCGTCATCAGTCGCCCAATTGCTGGCACCCGTAAACGTGGTCGTGACGACGAACACGACCGGCGTCTGGCTGGCGAGTTGCGTGAAAACCCCAAAGAGCGCGCCGAACATGTGATGCTCGTCGACTTGGCGCGCAACGATGTGGGTCGGGTGGCCAAGTTTGGCACCGTCAAAGTTGACGAACTCATGACGCTCGAGCGATACAGCCATGTGATGCACCTCACCTCGCAGGTGTCGGGCGAGTTGCGCGAAGGCCTCGGCCCAATCGATGTGCTACGCGCCACGCTGCCAGCCGGCACGGTGAGTGGTGCGCCAAAGGTGCGGGCCATGCAAATTATCGACTCGCTCGAGCCCGTGCGCCGTGGGCCGTATGCGGGCATCGTGGGCTATGTGGATTTCAACGGCAACTTTGATGCCGCCATCGCCATTCGCACGATGTTTGCCCAAGGTAACTCGGCCTGGTTTCAAGCCGGGGCGGGTGTGGTGGCCGACAGCGACCCCGACGACGAAAACCTCGAGTGCCACAACAAAGCGGCAGCCATGGTCGCGGCTTTGCCGACGGCGCGGCGCATGACGGCCGAGCGCCAGCAGCGCGCCTGATGGCTTTTTTCGCATGAGCGTGCCATTCACCTATGCGCTGCAGCGCGATGTGATTGTGGCAACGGGCAACGACACCCGCAGTTTTTTGCATTCGCAACTCAGCAACGACATCGCCGGGCTGGCCGTTGGCGCAACCACTCATGCATTTGCCCTCGAGCCAACCGGCAAGATCGCAGCACTGCTGCGCGTGCATTGTGTGGCCGACGATCATTTTGTGCTCGACACCGACGTTGGTCAGGGCGCGAGTGCAATTGCACGACTAAGCAAATTTAAAATTCGCGTGAAGTGTGAGTTTGTCGCCACCACCCAGACGGTTGCTGCCCTGCGCGGGCTGACCGCTGAGTTGCGCAGCGAATTGCTCACCAAGCCCGGTGTGGTGCCAGCATGGCGAGCCAGCGACGGGGCAGTGGATGCATTCGATAACACCGATGCCATCGATGCCACGCTGCGACAAGGCAGCGACCACGACTACCACGCCGAGCGTGTGCGATGTGCGTGGCCAGTCTTTGGTGTTGACATTGACACCACTTCGTTGCCTGCGGAGACTGGGTTGGCTGATGTGGCCGTGTCGTTCACCAAAGGTTGTTACCCGGGCCAAGAGCTCGTCGAGCGTATGGATAGTCGCGGCAGCACCGCGCCACACCTATTAATGCGTCTGCCACGCGTGGCTAACCCGTTGACAAATACTTCAGCTGTGGCTGGTGAACAATACGTGGCGGGTGGCACCGAGCTTGGCGTCTGCACATCGGTGGCTGGCGACTTCGCGTTGGTGCAGGTGCGGCGGGCGTGCCTTGGGCAAGCCGAGCAATTGAACCTTTCATAGACTTCGCCAACGCCATGGCCTACGTCTTTGGGTTTGACCACAAACACCGCAAGCCGCCCATGAGCATGAAAGATCTGCTCGGCGGCAAGGGTGCCAACCTCGCAGAGATGATGACGGTGCTCAAGTTGCCGGTGCCGCACGGCTTTACGGTCACCACTGATGCGTGCCGCGACTACATGCGCAGTGGCTGGCCCAAAACTCTCGACCAAGAAGTGGCAGCGCACGTGGCGGCTTTAGAAAAAAAGATGGGTCGCAGCCTGGGCGACGCCAAAGATCCGTTGTTGGTGTCGGTGCGCTCAGGGGCCAAATTTTCGATGCCTGGCATGTTGGACACGGTGCTCAACTTGGGGCTCAACGATGTGAGCGTGGTGGGGCTGGCTGAATCCACCAATGACGAGCGCTTTGCCTACGACAGCTACCGACGTTTCATTGCGATGTATGGCCGCATTGTTTTGGGGGTCGATGGCCAATTGTTTGAGCACCTGTTTGAGCAGGCCAAGACCACATCGCAGGCAGCCACCGACGCGGCGGTCAGCGCCGACCAGCTGCGCCAATTGTGTGAGCAGTACAAAGACGTGGTCAAGCGCGCAACTGGCAAAGAGTTTCCGCAACAACCCACCAAACAATTGCGCGGGGCGATCGAAGCAGTGTTTCGTTCGTGGAACGGCTCGCGAGCCATCGCCTACAGAGTGCGTGAAAAAATCAGTCACGACTTGGGCACTGCCGTCAATGTGCAGGCCATGGTGTTTGGCAATCGCAACAATCAGTCGGGCACCGGTGTGGGTTTCACGCGCAATGCGGCCACCGGCGAAAACAAGCCGTATGGCGACTATCTCATCAATGCCCAGGGCGAAGACGTAGTGGCTGGTATTCGCAACACCGCAACACTCGACGCTTTGGCCGGCCAGTTTCCGGCGGTGCACGGGCAACTACTCGACATTTTTGGCCGCTTAGAGCGCCATTACAAAGACATGTGCGATACCGAATTCACGATCGACGACGGGCAACTGTGGATGCTGCAGACCCGAGTCGGCAAGCGCACCGGGGCTGCAGCGTTGCGCATGGCGGTGGAGATGGTGCACAACGGTGGCACTGCGAAATACAAATGGAAGATCACCAAAAAGCAAGCAGTAATGCGCATCACTCCCGAACACCTAGATTCGGTTTTGCACCCGCAGTTTGCCCACAAGCGCGCGCCACTCACCACTGGTTTGGGTGCGTCACCGGGTGCGGCCGTTGGTCGGGTGTATTTCAGCGCCGATACCGCGCATGATGCGACCAAGCGCGGTGAGCGAGTCATTTTGGTGCGCAACGAAACCAGCCCCGAAGACGTGCACGGCATGATGATCGCCGAGGGCATCCTCACTTCGCGAGGCGGTCTAGTGAGCCATGCCGCAGTGGTGGCACGCGGGTGGGGCACACCAGCGGTGGTCGGCGCCGACTCGGTGCACATCAGCGGTCAGCAGTTCATGGTTAACGATGTCGTGGTGCGTGAGGGCGAATGGGTGTCACTTGATGGCGCCACAGGCGAAGTGATGCTCGGTGAACTTCCGTTGGCAGCAGCCCAGCCACCGAAAGAGTTCACCACGCTCTTGCAATGGGCCGACGAAATTCGCAAAGGCAAACTCGCCGTGCGCGCTAACGCCGACACAGCTGCCGACGCAACCGCAGCGCGAGAGTTCGGGGCCGAAGGAATCGGGCTGTGTCGCACCGAGCACATGTTCTTGGCACCCGATCGCTTGCCTGTGGTGCGACGCATGATTTTGGCCGACACACTGGCCACTGAAACCGCAGCACTCGAAGAGTTGCGCGAGGTGCAAAAGCAAGATTTTGTCGCGATCCTGCGCGCGATGAGCGGCCTGCCTGTGACCATGCGGCTACTCGACCCACCATTGCACGAATTTCTGCCGCGAGTTGACGAACTCGAAATCAAGGCCGCCACTGTCGGGCTGAGCGACGAAGAGTCACAACTGTTGGCAGCCGCCAAAACCTGGGCTGAGGTCAACCCCATGTTGGGCACTCGGGGGGTGCGCCTTGGTGTGATGAAACCTGGGCTGTATGCCATGCAAGTGCGTGCGCTCATGGAAGCAGCCGACCAAGTCGCTGACGAAGGCTTAGAGCCGATCATCGAAGTAATGATTCCACTCACGGTTGCGAGTGATGAATTGGCCCTGGCGCGCGGCTGGGTGGATGGCGTGTTGGCCGAGTTTTCACGGCGACCACGCGCTGCAACCACGGGTAAACGACTGAAGCGCCCCCAAGTAACGGTGGGCACGATGATTGAAACACCGCGCGCTGCCTTGCGAGCCGAAGAACTAGCCGCTCACGCCGACTTCTTCAGTTTTGGCACCAATGATCTGACTCAAATGACGTTTGGTTTTAGTCGTGACGATGTCGAAAGCCGACTAATGCCGGCGTATCTGGCGGCCGGGTTACTCAAGCGCAACCCATTCGACACCATCGATCAAAACGGTGTTGGCGAACTCGTAACTATTGCAGCCAGGCGAGGTCGCAGAAGCAAGCGCAAACTCAAACTCGGTGTGTGTGGCGAGCACGGGGGAGACCTCGAGTCGATCGACTTCTTTTACCGCACAGGTTTGGATTATGTGAGCTGCTCGCCGTATCGCGTGCCAATCGCGCGTTTGGCAGCCGCGCAGGCCGTTATCGGCAGTGTGAAGAGCGCCACGTAACAAAGCCACGCCGTAAAGCCACGTCGTAAAGTCGCAAGAGCAACGGCCACACAACTAAACTCTGGCAATGTTCAATTCGGCAATAGGCGCAGTTGTAGGTGCCGGTGCGGCTTCAGAGAATTTCGTTGACGTAGAAGTTCCGGCCTGGGCCTGGCCAATGCTCGTAGGCGTAATCGCCACAGCGCTACTGGTAGATCTTTTGGTATTTCATCGCAAAGCGCATGTTGTCAACATTCGCGAGGCTGCACTTGAAAGCGTTGTGTGGGTCGGGCTTGGTTTGGCGTTCACTGGTGTAATTGCGTGGATGTTTGCCGGTCAGGGTCAGGCAGGCCCGGCAGCAGTTGAATATCTCAGTGCGTATCTGATTGAAAAGAGCCTGTCGGTTGACAATGTTTTTGTCTGGGCAATCGTATTTTCACACTTTGCTGTGCCCCGCGAATATCAGCACCGCACGCTGTTTTGGGGAATCTTCGGCGCGCTCGTCATGCGCTTTGTGTTCATCCTCGTGGGAACGGCTGTCATCAATCGCTTCAAGATTCTGCTCTTGGTATTCGGGTTGTTTCTTATTTACACGGGCTGGAAGATTCTGCGTGGCAAAGATGAACACAGCGACCCGAATGACACACGGACGATGCGTCTGTTTCGTCGTTTTGTGCCGTCGGTCGAGCACTATGACGGCCAAAAAATGTGGACACGTGTTAACGGCAAGCGCTTCGCGACGCCTTTGTTAGCGGTTTTGGTAATCATTGAGGTGACTGACGTAGTTTTCGCAGTGGATTCAGTGCCGGCCGTGTTGGCTGTGAGCCGTGAGCAGTTCATCGTGTTTGCTTCCAATGCCTGGGCGATTCTGGGACTACGAGCGTTGTTTTTCTTATTGGCCGACATGCGCGAGCGATTCGTTTACATGCCACATACGATCTCGGCGTTGCTTATTTATGTCGGTGCCAAGATGACCTTGGCATGGCGTGGGTTCCATATTCCT
>JBILFO010000042.1:0-12083 GCA_044351505.1 Ilumatobacteraceae bacterium | reverse complement strand
ATCACTGCAAAGGCCAACATCGGTGCCGTAATCGACCAACTCACCACGCTGACAGTCGACTTCAAGTCGGTGGCAACCGTATCCAACACCACCACCAGCAAAGTGATGGTGAAACTCACGGTGAACACACCGCTCAAAAGCACTGTCATCGTCGCCTTGCGGCGTGAAATACCAATGCGATCCACCAATGCAGAGCGCACGCGTTCGCGCAATGGCGCTAGCGCAACCTCGTCGACACCCGCAGTCATCGTTGCACCATTACAGAAAACCAGTTCACGGGAAGACCAGGTTCACGGCACTGCCCTTGGCCACGATGCTGCCGGCCGTCAAAGTGACACCATCTTGATTCACTGAGCGAACACGACTCGACGTGCGACCACTCATCGTGCCGAGCACCAGGCCGGCCTCAGTGAGTTGCTTTTGGGCGTCAGCAAGGCTGAGCCCGACGATCCGTGGAAGCTCGACCGTCTCGGGCCCTTTGGAAACCGAAAATGCCACCACGTCACCGCGGGACAATTGGGTCGCTGATTGCGGTTCTTGCGCAGCCACAAGACCCACCGCAATATCACTGCTGAATACATCGTCGTTACGTTGGGCTATGAGTTGCACTGCTCCAAGCTCAGCAACCGCATCAGCCTCGCTGCGGCCGATCAAGTTGGGCACTGCCCGCAACACCGGGCCACCAGAAATTGCAATTGCTACTTGAGTGCCCTTCAGAACTTCACTACCGGCCAGCAAGTTCGGTTGTTCTGTCACAATCCATGACACCACGCGCCCAGCGGGCATGCTGTCGTCGTCACGAATAGTTTCCACCACCACCAAACCTTGTGCTTCGAGCGCTGCGACTGCATCTGCTTGCGACAATCCCGTCACATCGGGCACCACAGCCAATGTGGGGCCCTCAGAAATCACCAGAATGAAATCGTCGCCTTCGCGCAACATGGTGCCAGCAGCTGGAGAAGTCCGAATGACTCCCCCGAGGGCAACTTCATCGGATCGTTCGGCGCTAATGACGATGTTCCAGCCCAGCGGCGAAACAGTGTTGCGGGCTTCGCCCTCGGCAACACCGACCAACTCCGGCACTTCGAACGAGTCAACGGCCAACACTTGCCAAACCGCAAAAGCCGAAACTGCCAACGCCACTGCACCAGCCGCCGACCACAACCAGCGATAGCGCTTGCGTTCTGCTGACGGCACGACGACCGAGACATCTGCCGGTTTGGACACTGGCACCTCAACGACAGGTTCGCTCTGTCGTTGCATCGGCTCGGCAACCACAATCGGAAGCTGCCGAGTGATGGTGTCGCGAAAAGCTTCGGTTGACAGTGCCTCGATCGGCTCGGGTGGCAAGAACTTCACCGCTAGTTGCGCCAGCGACTGACCAAGTTTCAAAGCCGACGAACGATCGTGCGGTTCGGGCCGACCGGCTTCTTCAATCGGCACGGCAATCGGCCCGATGTCAGCCGAGACCGGCAACAACTTGCCGGCGCGATTAGCCAAGGTGACTGCCAACGAATCTGCAGCAAACGGCACTTCCCCGGTGATGCTTTCCAGCAGAGTGAGTGAGAGCGCATAGATGTCACTAGCGGGTGTCGCCAGCGGCTCGATGCTGAACTCTGGTGCTGCGTACCGTGCTTGTTCGATGCTCATGGTGTCGCCACTGACACCACGCTTCACCCCGATGCCCGCCAAGCGGGCCCGTGAGTTACTCGACACAAACACGTGAGCTGGCCGCACGTCACCGTGGGCAATACCCAACTGATGCAAGTGGTGCAGGGCACGACACAGATCAAGACCCATCACCAGCGTCTGGGCTGGGCTGAGCCGACGCCCGCGATCCAACAACTCACGCAATGAAACATCGGCGATTCGTTCAGTCACGACGAAGACGAACTGCTCTCCGCCCAACGTGGTCTCGCCCCAGTCCACGGGGGCAACCAGCACAGGGTGCGAGATGCCTGCCACCGAAAGCAGGTGACGCTGAAACTCATCAACCGTGACGAGCGAGTCAACGGTGAGCAACCGCAGAATGACAGGGGCATTCCCCCGCGTGTCGATGGCGGCAAAGACACTGGTGGAATCCGCACCACCCGGCAATAGGCCTTCCAGGCGGTAGCGGGCAGCAACCAGGGCCCCGGTGAGCTCGTCGCGTTCACTCATTGACCGACCCAAACTACCTGTGTTACCTGCCACCCATGGGTTGGGCGAGCGTGCTGCAGATGAAGGCCTGCAACAGCGAGAATAGATACATGCCTGGCCGTATTGACCGCACACGGCTCGCTGTAAGTTTTGGAATCGCACTCGGATTGGTGTTGATTGTTTTTGGATTTCGCAGTGGCATCACCGGCGACGAAGCACGCCAGACTCCGCCCGCAATCGAGCGCATGTCGCCAGCCGACGGCGATCGTGTTTTGCGACAGGCCCAGATCATCATCGACTTTGCCGATGGTTACGAAGCCACGCTCAACATCGACGGCATCGACTTGCCCGTGACGCGACTCGATGAATTATCGTCAAGTGGGGCGCAGCCCGCACCCGGCGCCCAGGTGGAACTGCCAGCAACTGCCGTGTTTGACCCAGGCAACAACGTGCTGAGTTTTCAACCACAACCACGAGCGCTCATCACCGAATTCACGCAAGGCGAACACGTTGCCATCGTCACCTACTGGGAGATCCTGGCAGGACGTGAAAAATCCCGCACCTATCAGTGGCGGTTTTTTACCGATTGATTGGTGCCAGGCATCAACCGGGCAACTCGCCCGTAGCCAAGACGTGCTCGAAAGCCCGCTCGTCAATTTGGGGAACGCCAAGTTCCTCGGCTTTTTTCACCTTTGATGCCCCAGGTTCGTTGCCAACCACCACTGCAAATGTTTTCTTGCTCACACTGCCCGCGCTCTTGCCACCGCGATCCTTGATGGCGCGTTCGGCTTCTTCTCTGCCGAACTTGGCAAGTGTGCCTGTGACGACGAGTGTTTTGCCAGCCAAAGTTTGTGGCGCATCAATCACGGTCACGTTGTCGAATCGCACCCCACCCTTACGCAATTTGGTGACGATCGACTTGTGACGCTTATCGACAAACCACTTCGCTACTGACTCGGCAATCACTTCACCAACGCCGTCAATTGCAGCAAGGTCGGCGACCGACGCACTCGCCACGGCATCGAGCGAACCAAAGCGCCGCGCCAACGACTCGGCAGCAGCCGGACCAAGATGTTTGATGCCCAGCGCAACGAGCAGCTTTTCTAACGCGCGGCTTCGCGAGGCGTCGATGGCCTGCATCAAGTTGGCCGACTGCACTTCACCTAAACCTTGTGCCAACAACACCTCGGGGGTCAGCGAGTAAATGTCGCCCACGTCTTCGAGGATGCCCGCATCACTCAACTTGTACACCGTTTTTTCACCAAAGCCTTCAATATCCATGCCGACTCGCGCGGTGAAATGAATAATTTTTTGGTCGCGCTGGTGCGGACACTCAGGCTCGACACAACGAGTGTCGGCCACGTCTTGTTCCTGCACGAGCGTGGACCGTAAATCGCACGGACATTTGGTGGGAAACTGCCAAGGCTTGGAATCCTTGGGTCGTTTTGCCAGCACTGGCCCCACGACCTCGGGAATCACGTCGCCGGCCTTGCGCACCACCACTGTGTCACCTGGGCGCACATCTTTGAGTTGCACTTGTTCTCTGTTGTGCAGCGTGGCCATCGACACGGTGCTTCCGGCCACCACCACCGGCTCGAGCTCGGCGAACGGTGTGGCGCGACCGGTTCGGCCAATTGACACCTTGATGTCGCGCAACAGAGTGGTGCGTTCTTCAGGTGGAAACTTGACTGCAATCGCCCAGCGAGGTGCCTTGGAAGTCGACCCGAGTCGTTCGCGTTGAGCGAGGTCATCCACTTTCACCACCACGCCATCGATGATGTACGGCAATTCATTGCGGTGTTCTTGCCAATGGGCACAAAATTCGACAACTTCATCCAACGAATTCACGATGCGAACTTCAGGATTAATCGGAAACCCGAGGGCCTGCAAATACTCGAGCGTGTCATGGTGCGAAGTGAACGCAGGCCCGCCTTGTACTTCGCCCAATTGATATGCCCACATCGACAACTCACGGGTGGCGGTCACGGAGGCGTCTTTTTGCCGCAAGCTTCCGGCCCCGGCATTGCGCGGGTTGGCCGGCACGGGCTGAGGTTTTTTGCCGGCCGCCACGCGCACTTGGTTTTCTTGAAGTTTTTCTTGACGAAACCGCTCGAAGGCTGGCTTAGACATATAGACCTCGCCACGCACCTCGAGCACGGCTGCTGTCGGCGAAGCGGATGTTTTGCTGAGTCGCGCCGGCACACCGCGGATGGTGCGCACATTTGCGGTGACGTCTTCACCCACCTTGCCGTCGCCACGCGTGGCAGCTTGCACAAGCACTCCGTTTTCAAATCGAATGCTGAGGGCCAAGCCATCGATCTTCAGTTCACAAACGAAGCGTGCTGCCTGGCCTGCCAAACCCTTGGTGACTCGGTCACCCCAGGCTCGCAACTCATCGACATCCATCGCATTGTCGAGGCTCGTCATCGCCAACCGATGAGTTACCGGAGCAAATGTGGTGGCAACGGGTGCACCCGGAACATCGAGCACCGAACGACTGGCCGCGAGTTCAGGATGCTCGGCTTCGAGTGCGCGCAACTCGCGCACTAACTCGTCGAAATCGGCATCAGAAATTTCAGGGTCGTCGTCGCCAAAATAGCGATCGTTGTGAAATGTGATGAGTTCGCGTAGCTCGCTAACGCGCGCCACGATACGTTTCGACGGGGCCACGCCTGAACTTTACTGTTTGGGCGTCGCAGGATTCGCAGGATTCATAGAATGCCGACGTGACAAACCTGGTGCGTGCAGCCTGGCTGGGCGTCGCTGCTCTGCCGGGGGCCATGCAATCTGGCGATGCAACAGTGCTTGCTTCGTGGTTGGTGTGGGCGTTGTGGGCTGGTGTTGCTATCGGCGTGCTGGTGCCGCATCCACTGTCGCTGGTGGCCGTGCGCTTCGTTGCCCCGCTGCTCGTTGTTAATGCTGGGTGGTTACTCGTCGCCGAGCGCGACTCTGGCGTTGGCTTGGTCGAGCGCTGGGGTGCGATCAGCGGGTTCTTTGTGATGCTGGTGGTTGCGGTTGCCACCTATGGCGCTGCATATGGGGCCACACACGCCCAGGCTGCGGCGTACGGTCATGAGCGACGACATCTCTTGCGTCCACCGATTGCGGTGATCTTGCCGATTGTCGTGCTGTGGTTGGTCGTTGCCGCCAGCGGTGCAGTAGCTGTGTACGCCCAATCATTGGTCGTTACCGCAATCGCCACCGCCATCTTTGCTGCGCTCACTGCATTTGCCCTACGACGCGCAGTGGTGCTGGCGCGGCGCTGGCTTGTGTTCGTGCCAGCGGGTATTGCCGTGCACGACCCGTTGATGTTGCGCGACACGTTTATGGTGCGCAGCCACGATGTGCGAGCGCTGCGAGTTGCGCCACATAACACGGCGGGGTTTGATGCCACTGGCACCACCTGGGGTGTGGTGCTCGAGCTAACGCTCAGTCATCCGCACGATGTGTCGTTGTCACCGTTTGCATCACGCCTCACTCGAACCCTGGATCGACTGCACGTGACTTCGTTGTTGCTGGCGCCGTCCCGACCGAATAGCGCCCTAGCAAACGATGCCTAAATAACTTTGCTCAAGTCGGGCCGCAGCGGCTTGGCCCGCCAGTCTGTGCCCAAACACAACTCAATCTGGCGACGATTCCACTTTCCGAGTGGTTCTTCAATCATCTCGAAATAGTGCACGTCACCATCTTCATCATGTTCGTATCTCCACTCACGCTGCAGATTTGCTTTGAGGAATCGGGCATTGGCCGTGCGGCCGTCGGTAAGCACCAATGTTCCAGGCAGCAAAAAATGCTCGAGCTTCAAGATGTCACAGGCCATCGGCAAACGGTCCGGATGACGCGTAGAGATGCCGTTCACTTCGCCCACGGCACTGTCTTGGCTCGGGCCATCAAGATAAATGAAATCTGGACACACATTGGGTAGCGACTCATACTCGGTGCAGATTCGTGAGTCGAACGTAGTCATGCGCACGGGCGAATGATGAAAAGAAACGCGAGAACTCAACTCTTGGCTCAAGCGGCTGCGAGTCAAGTCAAGGTACTGCTGCATGTCGTCGACAACCTGCAGGCGAAATGGGTCGGTTCGACGCAGGGTCTCGCGCACCACTGCCCCGTCACGTTCTTCGTTGAGCGCCAAGGCGTGGGCCATCACCACGGTGGAAAACCCACATCCAAACTCCAGCACTGAGGTGACTCGACGCAATCGAATCAACGCAAAAAGACGCGTCAGATCCAACCACTCGGGCAGATAGGGCTGCTTGTGGTTGGGGTCGACCGTTTCAAATGCTGACTTGTCTGGCGACACTGCACTTTCGACAAACAGCTCGGTCAGCCCGAATTGCCGGGCGAAGTCCGTTGCCCGAATGTCTGAACTCACCCCCACGACATTACCCGAGCATTGTCACGTGCGAGGGCGAGACTGCTCAAGCGACGATGCCGCCGGCGAGCACCGCGCGGTCTGACGCGTCGTACAACACCACACTCTGGCCAGGTGCGGTGCGCCGTTGGGGCTCACGCCACTGCAAGAGCACGGTGTCACTACTGACTTCCTCAATGAGAGCTGGCTGGGTTGCACCATGAGCGCTGGTCTGCACCATGACTTCGCTTCCGATTGGCAATGGTTCATGGCTCCACATCATGCGTTCGGCGCGCAGGTCGGAGCGCTGCAAACTCGTTTCTGCTCCGACCACTACCGTGCGGGCCTCGACATCAACATCTAAGACAAACTGTTTCGGCGCACCACCAGCGAGCCGCAAGCCGCGCCGTTGTCCGATGGTCACCATCTCGACGGCTTCGACACTGCCGAGCTCGGTACCAGATTCGTCGACCACGCGTGCTGCACGAAATGGAATGCGATGCCCGAGAAATGTTTCGCGGCCGCCAGTTTTGCTGATGAAGCACACGTCCTGACTGTCGGGTTTGGTCGCGGTACGCAAACCCAGTTCGCTGGCTCGCTCTCGCACTTGGGCCTTGGTCAGATGTCCGACCGGAAACAAGGTGTAGGCCAATTCCTTTTGGTCCAACATGTGCACGACATAACTTTGGTCTTTGGCTACATCAGCACCGCGAATCACTCGCCACACGCCTGATGGTTGACGCTCAATTCGAGCATGGTGGCCGGTGGCGACTGCGTCGAAACCCAGTAGCCGGGCTCGCTGCGACAGTCGGTCAAACTTCAAGTGGCGATTGCACTCGATGCAGGGGTTGGGTGTGGTGCCGGTGCGATGCGCCTCCACGTATGGGTTCACGACGTGGGCATCGAAGTCATCTGAAAAATTGAACACCAAGTGATCAATACGCAATTGCTGAGCCACGCGCCGGGCGTCGTCAACATCACTCACCGAGCAGCAGCCGGTATCGCTCTCGCCGCCCCACAAGCGCATGGTGACACCAACGACCTCGTGGCCCTCGCGACGCAGTTCAGCCGCAGCAACTGACGAGTCAACGCCACCCGACATTGCCACGAGCACTTTCATAGATACAAAGACTATTGCTGGTGACGAAGACGCCGAACGCTGTGCACGATTGCGTCAATAGCAGTCGCTACATCGTGCTCGGTTGTTGTGTGCCCCAAACTGAGGCGCAGCGCGCCCTGCACGTAACGAGGCTCGACACCCATGGCCTGCAATACGTGCGAGGGCTCCATTGCACCACTGGCACACGCTGATGCTGCCGAGGCACATACGCCCGCT
This sequence comes from Ilumatobacteraceae bacterium, assembly GCA_044351505.1. Taxonomy (GTDB): domain Bacteria; phylum Actinomycetota; class Acidimicrobiia; order Acidimicrobiales; family Ilumatobacteraceae; genus F1-60-MAGs027. Next base: position 4,251 of record JBILFO010000042.1, on the reverse strand, counting down.
TCATCCAACAAAAACAACAGTGCTTCACTTTCGATACCCGCCATACACAGGTGCGCCACACCAGGCACACTTGCTGACGTCGGAATTGTTTCGATGGTGTCGGGCAACTGCGACAAAATGCCAGACACGAGCGCTCGTTTGAGTTCTGCCACGCGCATCACTTCTGTTGCCCGCGAATCAGCCGTTGAACGTAACGCCGCAGCGGTGGCCACGATGCCCGCCACGTTCAAGGTGCCACTACGACGATCGCGTTCTTGACCACCACCCATAATGAGCGGTTCGAGAGTGGTTCCGGCTTTTACCACCATGACGCCCATGCCCTTGGGCCCGCCAAATTTATGCGCCGAAAACGACACCACATCGGTCACTGTCACAATGTCTCGCACATCTAGCCAACACGCAGCCTGTACCGCATCGCTGTGCAGCACTGCGCCTTTTGCCGAGCCACGCACTACGCGCGCCACATCACGCATCGGTGTGATGCTGCCGACTTCGTTGTTCACGGCCATCACCGACACAACAGCGACACGCTCACCGCGGGATGCGACATTGTCCAACGCAAGTTGCAACTCGTCCACGTTGATGACCCCGTGCTTATCAACCGCAACGACCACGCCACCCAGATGCTCCACACAGTGCAGCACGGCGTGGTGCTCGGCTGCACTGCAGACTGCGACTCCCCCATGGCGGCGCACGGCCCCGAAAATTGCGGCATTGTCGCCCTCGGTGCCACCGCTCGTGAACACCACTTCACCTGGCGCACAACCCAACACTTCGGCGACGTCATCTCGTGCCTCGTCAATTGCCGTGCGCGCCGACCGCGAAAAGCGATGACTGCCAGACGGGTTGGCAAACTGATCCGCCAGATACGGCGCCATTGCCGCAATTGCCGTTTCGCGCATCGGCGTGGTGGCGGCGTGGTCAAGATACGCCAGGCGCACACGCTCGCCGTTCATGAATGCCGAGGCTACTTCGCACATCGCGCATCGGTTCGTGGTCTACTTAAAGTAATGGCCGAACACACGACCTACGGTGCGGCGTTTGCTGATGTCTATGACGAGTGGTACGGCGCCGCGGATGATCTGGTGTTGGTCACTGCGCTGTTGGGCGAACACTCACCGCGCCGCGTGCTCGAACTTGGTGTGGGCACCGGCCGAGTCGCACTAGCGATGGCCGACATCGTCGTCACGGCTGGTGGTCAAGTAGTCGGCGTGGATGAATCACCCGAAATGCTAAGTCTGCTTGCGTCCAAAGACCCGCGAGGGCTCGTAACCCTGGTGCGCGGCGACATGGCTAACGACCAACCCAGCGGTGAATTTGATTTGATTTTCATTTCATACAACACCTTGTTCAACTTAAGTGACACCAATCAACAAGCAACTTGCATTGCGAACGCGGCCAGGCGTCTCGCGCCATCAGGTCGACTCATCATCGACGCTTGCATCATTCATCCAGATGCACCAACCCATGGCACCACCGCTGAACAGCGCGGCGATTGGCATGTGCATACCACCAGCAGTTTCGATGCTGCGACGGGCATCGTGCAAGGAACCACGGTGAGCACCCACACCGATGGTCGCCGCGTGCAGCGGCCATGGCGCATCGCCTACCAATCACCGGCCGCTATCGATGCTCTCTGTGCTCGGGCTGGCCTTTCGCTGCTGGCGCGATACGGCTCGTGGCACAAGGCACCATTTGCTGATGACGCCCAGCGCCACGTGAGCGTGTTCGGCAACCTACGCTGACTCAGATGGCGGGCATCAAGGTCTCACGAACAATTGCAGCATCAGTCGAACGCGTCTGGGCTGTCGTTGAACCCGTCGAACGGCACATCGACTGGATGGCCGACGCCGAGAGCATCACCTTCGTTGGCGATCAACAGCGCGGTGTCGGCACAAAATTTTTGTGCTTAACCAAAGTCGGGCCAATCCGATTAACAGACCAGATGCTCATCACCAAGTGGGAGCCACAGCGGGCAATGGGTGTGGAACATGTTGGCATCGTCACTGGAAGTGGTGTGTTCACGCTCGAAGCGATTGATGCCAACACAACAAGATTCGTGTGGGAAGAAAGCCTGCGGTTTCCGTGGTGGCTGGGCGGGCCACTCGGTGCATTGATCGGTGGCAAGATCGTGTTGGCTGGCATTTGGCGCGGCAATTTGCGCCGGCTGGCTGCGTTATGCGAGCGCCCGCACTAACGCCGTTGCCGCCATCGCCGCCACCACGACCACGATGAATGGTGCGCGTCGCCAGACCGCCACAAGTGCCACCGCCAACCCGATCGCGCGGGCATCCACTACGAATTCTTGTGCTGAAGTGAACGTGTCTTTGGCTACGAGTGCTGCCAGTAAACTCGCCGGAATGAGCGCCAAACATCGGTCCACCAGCGGTGGCATTGTGCGCCCGCCAACCACCACGAACCCCAACACCTTCAACGCATAAGCGGTAGCCGAAAGCACAATCACCAAGACCCATAATTGGCTGTTGCTCAGTGCAATGCCATCGACTGTTGCCGAGATCATCGCCGCACCCCAAACATCACCCCGACGACGGCAACCAAAATTGGGATACCAACCGGCACGAATGGAGTCAATGCCACGACCACAATGGCGCCGGTGATTGCTGCAAGCTTGCCCCTGCGGGTTCGCAAATGAGGCGGCAGCATCGCAGCGAACGCTGCTGGGAATGCTGCGTCAAAGCCAAGTGCTTGCGTGTCAAGAAACGATCCAGCGAGTGCACCAATCAGAGTGCCGAGGTTCCACGTAACAAACAGTGATAATGCGGTCACCCAAAAAGCCGTCCGTGCCAAGCGCGGCGTCGACTCGGCGGTGGTCATCGCCGCGGTTTCATCAATTACAAATTGAGCAGCCACCAAACGCTGCAGCAGCGGCAGTCTGCGGCCTTGCTCATCCTTGGCCAACCGACCAGCCAGCGCAACGCCATACACAAAATTTCGCACGGCCAACAGCGCTGCGCCACCGAATGCAGCACCCATCGAACCACCTGCACCAACCACGCTCATCGCCGAGAACTGAGACGCACCGGTGAAGGTGAAAAACGACAGTGCGCACGCCTGCCACACGCTGGCGCCAGCCGAAACAGCGGCCAGGCCGAACGACAGCGCAGTGATTCCCACCGCACCGCCCAGCGTGAGGCTGGCATTGATAACCCGCTTACGTTCAGCAGCAGGCGTACTCAGAGATGACGCGTCGCTCATGCCGAAATGCCGCGGAGCATGTCGTCGGCTGCCGACCACGGGTCAAGCAAACCAGACACCACTTGCGCTTCCAGCGCATCCCACTTTGTGCCACTGCACAATTCGCGGGCTCGCAACTCCAACCGACGTTCGACTATTTCGCGCAACTCTTCACGGCGTCGCAGTTCACGGCGACGCACAAGCTCGCCGCTGGCTTGGGCATCATTACGATGCGCCACCACCGCATCTACCAACTCAACAACACCCTGCCCAGTGGTCGCCACGGTCGACGCGATGGTCGGCTGCCATTCACCCTCAGCAAATTCGGTGAGCTCGAGCATGGCGTGCAAGTCGCGACGGGTGGACTCCACACCGTCACGATCGGCTTTGTTGATGGCAAAGATGTCCGCAATCTCGAGCAACCCGGCCTTGTTGGCTTGCACGGCATCACCCCAGCCCGGGTTAACCACCACCACCGTGCTGTCTGCTTTGCCCGCAATCTCCACTTCTACCTGCCCGACGCCGACCGTTTCGACGATGACCCAGTCATGACCGGTGGCGTCCAACAGTCGAATGGCCTCGCTCGTGGCCAACGACAAACCTCCCAGGTGACCACGGGTGGCCATCGACCGGATGTACACCTTTTCATCGTGCGTATGATCCTGCATCCGCACTCGATCACCCAAAATTGCCCCGCCTGTATACGGCGACGAAGGATCAATAGCCAACACTCCCACTCGCGCTCCGCGGGCGCGCAACTCACCGATCAACGCCGATGTGAGCGTGCTCTTACCGGCACCAGGTGCGCCAGTGATGCCCACCACATAGCCATGACCGACATGCGAGCTGGCCAGGCGCGCCACTTCACGCGCCTCCGTGCCTCCCCGCTCAACGAATGACAACAAACGCGCCAGCGCCCCGCGGTCGCCACCCGACGCTGCAACAAACAATTGCGCTGGATCATTTGATCGATTCGCCATTGCTATGCGATCGCGACAACTTCAGTCACACCGTCCACGCGATCGCGCATGATGCGCTCGATACCTGCTTTGAGCG
>JBILFO010000041.1:0-12091 GCA_044351505.1 Ilumatobacteraceae bacterium | reverse complement strand
GAAATCAATTACTACAAAGCACCAGCGGGTTCGGTGGTGGTCATGAACCACGACACTGGCGAGGTGGTGGCGATGGCGTCGTATCCGCGGTTTGACAGTCGCTGGTTTACCGCCAACGTTGACGCCGAGAAGTTCGCCCAGGTGTTTCCCGTTACCGACGACCCCGACCTCTCGATCTTGGTGAACCGAGCAGTGTCAGGCCGATACAACCTGGGCAGCAGTTTCAAACCGTTCGTTGCCTACGCAGCCTTAAACACCGGTCAGCTTCCTGGGGGAGCGTCGTACACCTTCGACGACCGGGGCACGTACAAGTTGGAAAGCATCCCCAAGGATCGTTGTGATCAGGGGGTGAAGTGTGTGTTTCGCAATGCCGTGTGTCGTTCGACTGGCGCGCCATGTCAGTACGGCGAAGTTGACGTAGAGGCTGCACTCGCAGTTTCTAGCGACACGTTTTTTTATAAGATCGGCGAGCAAATTTTAACTGAGCGTGGTTATCGAGCCGTACTCGAAGAAGAAGTACGGCGCTTCGGCTTCGGCTCACCAACCAATATCGATTTGCCGTTTGAATATGCAGGCACGATTCCGAATGCTGCGTATAAGAAATATTTGGCAAGTCTCGGGGTGATCGCCGAAGATGCCGGACGTGCGTACTACGTGGGCGACAATGTGTTGTTTTCAATCGGCCAAGGGTTGTTGTCGGCGTCGCCACTGCAAGTAGCCAATGCATACAGTGCTCTCGGCAACAACGGCACCCTGCACGAGCCGCGGGTGGTGCGTGCCGTGTTAACACCAGGGACGCGCAACAAAGCCGCAGGGCTTGCTGACCTGCAGTCGGCGTCGGTTATTGCGTCAGTTGCCCAGAAAGTGTCAAGTACGAAAATTCCATTGCCACCTGAAGTTCGTGACCCGATTGTGGCTGGGCTGCGGCGTGTAATCACCGGCCCGGGGGTGACTTTTGATTATTACCATAAGACCACCGGTGAGAACCTCTTTCGTAATTACTCTGGCGTTGAAATCGCCGGAAAAACTGGCACTGCCCAAGGTTTCAACAACTTGCCGTGGAACGACTCGTCGGCATTTGGTGCATTCAGCTTGGATGCAACCGCACCGTATAGCGCTTTTGCCTATCTTGAAAAAGCTGGCTATGGGGCGAGCGCGGCTGCACCCGTAGTGAAGTGCATCTTTTTGGCGCTGAGCAAACAGTGGCGCGTTGACGAATTGATTCCCGCCGACCCCTTGGACACAGCATCATCCATGGCAGCACCAACAGCTCGGCTGCGCAACCCCATGTGCTTGGTTAGCGCTACAGCAGAGTCGCGAGGCTGATATGTCAATTGCCTTTCGGGTGCGTTCACGCCCCAGCGATCCACGCGGTTCGGCGAGTGTGCTTGACCCGTGGCGCAATGTTGACTGGATGATGATTTGGGCAGCGGGTGCGCTGGCTGTGATCGGTGTATTCAACATTTATGCAACCACCAGCCCGCGGCTGGTGTTGCGAGGCGCTGACCCGTTCTATTTCACACAACGCCAGGTGTTGTTTGTTTTTGCAGCGGTCCTTGCGTTGGGTGCAGTGATGTTTTTTGGGCACGACTGGCTGCGTAGTAAAGCGGTGTGGTTGTATGCGGCCACGATATTTTCGTTGTTCATCTTGTTGTTGTGGGGTCGTGCGAGCGGCGAGACGAAGCTGTCATTTGATCTTGGTGTCATCGCAGTGCAGCCGGCCGAGGTGATGAAACCCGTTCTCGTACTCGTGTTGGCAGCTTGGTTTGCTGATGCCGGCATGCGCACGATGCCCTATGACGAGTTCATTCGTGCCTTGCTCATCGCCGGAGCGCCGTTCTTGCTGATTGCTCTGCAGCCCGACCTTGGTTCTGCGATGACCATCGCTGCTGGCGTGTTTGGGGTGTTGCTCATCGCCGGAACCCAACGACGTCACTTTGTGTTCATCACTGTTCTGGCTGCAACTAGTTTCGTGGCCTCAATTTGGTCGGGTGTTGTGCGTGACTATCAGCTCGAGCGCTTTACGGCATTGTGGAACCAGAACAACACCAGCGATCAAAGTTTGCAGAACTTGGTGTTGCAAGTGCGCTATGCAAAACGAGCCGTAGCCGCAGGTGGATATTTCGGCAAGGGATATCTGCAGGGTGAGCTCACCAATGGTCGATTTATTCCTGTGCAGTCAACTGATTTTCCCTTTTCGGCAATCGGAGAACAATTCGGGTTGCTCGGGGCGTTCATCGTGGTTGGGCTCTTTTCGTTTATCTTGTTGCGGGTCTGGATTATCGGACGCAACGCCAACAGCCCGTTCGGGCGGTTTTTGGCAGCCGGCGTGTTTGCCACACTGGCCTGGCAGGTGTTTCAAAATATTGGAATGACCATCGGCATCACACCCGTTTCTGGGCTACCCCTGCCATTTGTGTCATATGGCGGGTCGCACTTGGTGGCGTGGGCCGTGATGATTGGGCTGGTGCAAAGCGTCGAGATGCGCCGTTCGGCCTAGGTGGGTCAGTAGGCTGAGAAGCGAGTTGGGGTTACCCAGCCACAGATTTGTACATACGCACGAGCGTGCGAGCGCAGGGGAAGATGCGCACCGCGCCACGGCACGGCGAATTCGGCGCAACGGCGCGAATTTGTCGCCATAGGAAAGGTTTTGACATGACGAGTGAGTTTCCAGAGGGCGAGCGTTCGCCCATTGAATTGCCCGACCCGCCACACGAGGGCCGCGCCGTGATACCGCCACCTCCGGGTCGTGCTTTCGGTGCGCCTCGAGAAGAGGGCAGCCCTGAGGCGCCAGAAGTTAAAGCCCCCGAGGGTGATTCGGCGCGCAATGGCAATCGTGAGCCGAGCCGCAATGGCAACACCGGCAACCGTCGTCGTCGCCGTGGGGGACGGGGTCGGACTCGGAGTCGGAGCGATGACCGACAGGGAGACAGTCGGTCTGACAGTCGGTCTGACGGACGATCTGATAGTCGATCTGATGGACGGTCACGGGGTCGCTCCAGTAGCCGCCGCACGAGCGACTCTGACGCTGCACGCGACGACTCTGAAGCCGGGCTCATTGCGCGGCGACGCGGCAAAGAGCGCGATGGGCGTCCGCTAGGTCGGTATCTCATGTGCGTGCATGTGCGCAACGATCTGACCCAAGTTGCTCTGTTGGAAGGGCGCAGCCTCATCGAGCACTACGTGAGTCGTCCGGCAGACGATGTGGCACAAATTCACGGCAGCATTTATTTAGGCAAAGTGCAAAACGTTCTACCCGGCATGGAAGCGGCTTTCGTTGACATCGGCACCCCGAAGAACGCTGTGTTGTATCGCGGTGATGTGCAGTTCGACAAGGAAGATGTTGTCGAGCAAGGCCCAGAGCCACGCATCGAACACGTGCTGAAGCGTGGACAGTTGATTCTCTGTCAGGTAACAAAGAATCCAATCGGCGAAAAAGGTGCCCGGCTTACTCAAGAAGTGTCGTTGCCTGGGCGTTTCGTGGTGTTGATTCCTGACTCCAAGACCTACGGCATCTCCAAGCGATTGCCCGAGGGCGAGCGGCGTCGTCTGCGCAATGTGTTGGACCGCATTAAGCCCGAACAGCACGGCTTGATTGTGCGTACGGCGGCGGAGAACGCCACCGAACACGAACTGGAAACCGACATGAAGCAGTTGGTCGAGCGCTGGGCGCAAATTAAGGCCAAGGCCGAAAAGGCCAGCTCGCCCACGCTGCTGTACCGCGAGCCGTCGCTGGCAGTGCGGGTGATTCGCGAGGAGTTCAGCAGTGACTACCGCGGCATTGTCATTGATGATCGTGAGTTGTTTGAAGAAGTCCGTGATTACATCGTGGCGTTTAACCCTGAGTTTGTGGATCGCGTCGAATTCTGGGACGAAGCCCAACAAGGTTTGCCCTTGTTCGAACAGCATCGCGTGGTCGAGCAACTGCGCAAGGCACTTGATCGCAAGGTGTGGTTGCCATCCGGCGGTTCGCTCGTCATCGAGCACACCGAGGCCCTGACGGTGGTCGACGTGAATACGGGCAAGAACGTTGGCAAGACCAATCTTGAAGAGACCGTGCTCGGCAACAATCTTGAAGCAGCTGAAGAAGTTGCCCGACAGTTGCGGCTACGCGATATTGGGGGAATCATCGTCATTGACTTCATCGACATGGAAATCAAGGAAAATCGTCGCAAAGTGGTCGATGCCTTGCGCCGGGTGCTGGCACGTGACAAGACGCGGACCCAGGTCTTTGATATCTCTGAACTGGGCCTCGTGCAGATGACCCGCAAGCGCATCGGCGAGGGGCTAATTACCTCGTTTGCTGACACCTGTCAGGACTGCCTCGGCCGGGGAGTCGTGATTGACACCGAGCTGCTGGAAGACGAAGCGGCCGTCGAGGCTGGTGCCGATCTGCCCAAGATTGCCCGATAGAGTACGAGACCGTTATGTACGCAGTGATCGCCTCAGGTGGCAAACAAGAAAAAGTGACGAGCGGCCAGACGCTGCGCGTTGAATTGTTAGAAGGCAAAGCCGGCAGCGAAGTGTCGTTGCGACCAGTGCTCGTCGTTGACGGAGCCACTGTCTTGTCGACGCCCAACGAGTTGGCCAAAGCCAGTGTCAAGGCCACCATCGTCGGTGAAGACCTTGGCCCAAAGATTGATGGCTTCACCTACAAGCGCCGCACCAACCAGCGCCGTCGCTACGGTCACCGTCAGCGTTACACCGTCGTAAAAATCACCAGCATTGCGAAAGGCTGAATCATGTCAAAGACAAAGGGTGGCGGTTCAACAAGGAACGGTCGCGATTCCAATTCTCAACGTCTCGGTGTAAAGGTGTTTGACGGCACGGCAATCTTGGCCGGCACCATCATCATCCGTCAGCGTGGCACCAAAGTGCACCCGGGCAAGAACGTTCGTCGCGCAAAAGACGACTCACTGTTTTCAGTGGTTGCTGGCAGCGTCAAATTCGGTGAGCGCCGCGGGCGCAAAATCGTTGACGTGCTACCCGCTGCGTAGCGCGTCACGCAACATTTGATGAAATTTCGCCTGATCGGCGCGTAACACCACGCGCGTGTTTGCTGGCTTGCGAGTGACGTTGAGCCAGTCCACCATGGTTTGACCGCGGGCGTGGCCCTCGCTCAAGATGATTTCTACGTATCTGGTTTCTTCTTTTATGACGAGAGAGTCGTCGATAGCCACGCACATCGCAATCGGGTCTGGGAAGTCGAAGCCGGCGATCTGGGTGACCTCAAAGCAAAACGCGCGCACCAGACGCTGAATGTCCATCGCAAACTCACCAAGCGGCGACAACGCCCGCAGTTCTGCTGCGAGGTCGTCGGTGATGACCGCATCTTGCCAACTCACATCCCAGCCGACCATCTCGATATGTAGCCCCGATTCAAACACCACGTAGGCAGCCTCAGGGTCGGCCCAGACGTTGAACTCAGAGAGTGCGGTGACGTTGCCAGGCAAGATGCCAGTGCCAGCCATGCTGACGCAGCGCTTCACCCACGACGCAAACAATGGCTCACTGCGCACCGCTACGGCGATGTTGGTGAGAGGCCCGAGGGTGATGAGTTCGATCTCGCCTGGTGCGTTGCGGAACGCCTGAATCATTGCACCGATGCCGTCGTTAGAGGTGGGCACGCGGCCACTGAGGTCAAGGCCAATGTCGCCCATGCCGTCTTTGCCATGCACCATCTGGGCCGATTCGAGCGGGCGCGATAACGGCTGGGCGGCACCGGCGTGTACGGGTACTTTGGCACCACATCGCTCGACGGTGATGAGAGCGTTTTGCACGCCCATCTCGAGGGGCACGTTGCCAGCAACCACGGACATGCCAACCACTTCGATGTTGGGGTGCTTGAGGGCGATGATGATGGCCACGACATCGTCGCTGGCAGTATCGGTGTCAATCCAGATGCGACGCTTCACGCCGGTTCACGCTAGACGATGAACGAGGGATGCCGAAGCGAATTGCGGGTTAAACGTCGATACCGCGCGGCAGTCGCTCGGGGGCATAGTTCAACAGCGCCACGCCCTGGCGACAAGCGAAGCGATCTGTCATGCCGCCGACATAAGTGACTGCCTGGTGCAATGCCTCGGGGCTTCCGGCAGTGCCCACCTCGTCGTCGAAGGCAACTTGCATGAGCGCTGGGTGCTGGTGAAAATGTTCAACTAAAGCGCGCAACAAGTCGATGACTGCTTGGGCCTGGTCGCGTGATGCTTGACGCATGTAGATGTTGTCGTAATTGAATTTGCGAAACGCAGCCAACGCATCGGCGGTTTCGCTCGTCATGCCAATGCGCCCGGAGTGGCGGGCTGCTTCGATCATGGCGGTGATGAATGCACGAAGCTGTGAAGAGCGTGTGGTTCCGCAGCGCGAGCGCACCTCGTCGGGCAAATGGTCGGCAAAAACCAAACCTGTCGATACTGCGTCTTCAAAGTCGTGACACACATAGGCGATGCGATCGGCCCACGACACCACTTCGCCTTCAGGTGTGGCTGGGGCAGGACGCGACCAAGAGTGATTACGGATGCCGTCGAGTGTTTCGCGACACAAGTTGAGCGACACCAGTGCCACATCGGCACCCCACACGGCGTGGTCGTAGCCGCCTTCGACATATTGCGACAGCGCATCTTCGCTGGCGTGTCCGCCAGGCCCGTGGCCACAGTCATGGCCGAGCGCAATGGCTTCGGTCAACGCCACGTTGAGCCCGAGCGCTCGGGCAACCGACACGGCGATTTGGGCAACTTCGAGAGCGTGAGTGAGCCGCGTGCGCTGGTGGTCTTGCGGAAATACAAACACTTGGGTTTTGCCAGCCAGGCGTCGGAACGAAGACGCATGCAAGATGCGATCACGGTCGCGCTCAAAGCAGGTGCGAAACGGATCGGGCTCTTCAGCGATGGCACGATTGCCAGCGCCAAACGAGCGGGTGGCATGTGGTGCCAACATGGTCGATTCGAGTGCCTCGCGAGTATCACGTGGCACCAGCTCGATGCGACCAGTGCCAGCCCACGAGTCGGCATGAGCAAACCGAATGCCGCCGTCGGTGGTGTGGCCATGCATAGTTGCTGCCCAAGATTCGGCGCGTGAGGTCATGGAATCACGATACGCAATGGGTATGGGCTTGTAGCGTGAAAACCCCGCCACTACGGCGCGATGGGTCACTAGGAGCCAAGCCAACATGAGTGTGTTCGTCGACGAAGCGCAATTGAACGTGCGGGGTGGCGACGGTGGTGCTGGTTGTGTGAGCTTCCGTCGTGAAGGCCCTGAGGTGTTTGGTGGCCCCAACGGTGGTGACGGTGGTGACGGTGGGGCTGTATGGCTGGTGGCTGACCACAACGTTGCGTCGCTGGTGGCATTTCGCGACCACCCGCACCGCCGTGGCGAAGACGGTGTGTCGGGGATGGGCAAAGATCTGCACGGTCGACGTGGTCGCCCGATGGAAGTCAAGGTTCCCGAGGGCACGATCGTGAAAGATTTCGAAACTGGCGAAGTGCTCGCTGACCTGCGCACTACCGGCATGCGATGGCAGGCGATTCCTGGCGGGCAAGGCGGTCGTGGCAACGCACGGTTTTTGACGAATAAGCGCCGTGCACCGTCATTTGCCGAACAAGGTGAACACGGCCCGCAGCGTTGGTTGTTGTTGGAACTGAAACTGATGGCCGATGTGGCGCTCGTCGGGTTTCCGAACGCTGGTAAGAGCACGTTTATCTCAGCGGTTTCAGCGGCCAAGCCGAAGATCGCGAATTATCCCTTCACCACGTTGCAGCCACACCTCGGGGTGGTGCGTCTCGGAGAAGAAACCGAATTTGTCATTGCCGATATTCCCGGCTTGATCGAAGGTGCAAGCGAGGGCCGCGGGCTAGGCCACCAGTTCTTGCGCCACATCGAGCGAGCCCGAGTGCTGTGCATCTTGGTCGACCTCGTGTCGATGGAAGGCCTGGACCCCGCTGTACAGGTGGAAGTGTTGTTGCGCGAGTTGCAGGCGTATCGTCCAGAGTTGCTCGAGCGCCCGCAGATCATCGTGGGCACCAAGCTTGATTCGGTCGATAGCGAAACTAAAGCCAAATGGGATGCCACCGGTCACCCGATCATGTCGGCAGTGACCGGCGCTGGGGTGCGTGAGGTGTTGGGTGCCTTGGCCGAGTTGGTGCGCGACGCACGGGCCGAGCCAGAAATTGACGACACCGAGATCACCATTCGACCCGAACCCGAGGGCACCCGCGTAGAAAAGATGGGGGATAACGAGTTTCGCCTGCATGGCCGCTCGGTGGAGCGCGCTGTTGCACTCAGCGACGTGAACTCGCCTGACGCACTCAACTACATCGATGATCGACTCACCGGCTTAGGCGTGCCACGTTTGCTATCGCGGGCAGGCGCGCAGGACGGCGCAACGATTCATATCAGTGAGTTCAGTTTTGAATACACAGCCGAGTTGGGCTGAAGTCGGTCGCGTATGAGACTTGTCGCCAAAATCGGCACATCATCGGTCACTGATGCGAGCGGGGCCATTGCCATCAACATGATTGCGTCGCTGTGTGCTCAGGTGGCCGAATTGCGCTCAGCGGGTCACGAGGTGCTCGTGGTGACCAGTGGTGCAGTGGCCGGTGGGGTAGCAGCCCTCGGCTTTGCCGAGCGGCCCACCGACACGGGCACGTTGCAAGCTTTGGCTGCTGCTGGGCAGAGTCGCCTGATGAGCCACTACAACACCGCACTCGACCAGCACGGTTTGGTGGGTGCCCAGGTATTGCTTGTGCCGAACGACTTCGTTGATCGTGATCAGTATTTGCACGCGCGGCAAACTATGTTGCGCCTGCTGGAGTTGGGTTGCGTGCCGATCATCAACGAAAACGACGCGATTGCCAGCGACGAGATTCGGTTTGGTGATAACGATCGAATCGCTGCCTTGGTGGCCCACAGCATCGACGCTGATGTCTTGGTGTTGTTGACCGACACTGACGGGTTGTACACCGCCGATCCAGCCACCAACCCATCCGCCGTGCTGATTAGCGATGTGGCAGCCGATGACGAATTGATGTCGGTGCGCGCCGGATCATCGGGCACCGCGCGCGGTAGCGGGGGTATGGCCTCCAAACTTGCGGCTGCTCGAATTGCTAGTTGGTCGGGTGTTCGCACCGTAATTGCGCGGGCCACGCGGGCAAGGGTGCTGAGTGATGCAGTCAACAACGTTGCCAACATCGGCACCACGTTTGCCGCCCATGATCGCTCGTTGACGGCTCGCAAACTGTGGATTGCCTTTGCAGCCCAACCAGCCGGAGTCGTGGTGGTCGACACTGGTGCGAGCGCTGCGCTGGTGACGCGCGGGGTGTCGCTCTTGCACGCCGGAGTGATTGAGGTGCGCGGTGATTTTGTCGCGGGCGACATCGTAGAAATTGTTGACACGTCCAACGCGATCATCGCGCGGGGGTTAGCACGCGTCGGTGCGCGTCAGGCTGCGGCAGCAGCTGGCAAAAAGAGTGTCGAACTGCCTGATGATGTGCCTACCGAGTTAGTGCATCGCGACGACCTCAGCGTGTTCTAGCTGCGCCTATTTTGCAAGTCAGTTCTGGTTGTGCGACTGACGGTTCAAGAGTGGTCGCAGGTTGAGCAACGTCAGTAGTGAGGGCGTGCCATGCCGGTGGTGCAGCATTTGCACAGTGACTACGGCAAAGACCAGATACGACATGGCAAACGCCAAGCCCAGCCCGAGCACGTCATAGCGCGTAGCCAATACGACGGCCAGAACGATGTTGAGCGCGTTTTGTCCGACATTGATAAAAAACGGGGTGCGGGTGTCGCTGTGGCTATAGAACCCGCGCAATGCAAACAAATACAGCGAGAACCCAACTAAGCCAATTGCTAAACCAGTGAGTGCGCGCGCAGTGGTGTCGACTGCTGAAGTGCTGAACTCGCCCCATCCAAGCACGATGCGCACGATGGGTGTGGCAAATAGGGCCATCGCGAGGCACGGCAGCAATGTGAGACCCACTGTGAGTCGGGCACCGTTGGTGAACTGGCGTTGAAAATCAATGCGGTCGCTTTGTGCTGCGGCCCGCGCCAATAGCGGGGTGACAGTGGTGGCAATGGTGACGGCGAGCAAACCATGCGGTAGTTGAAACAGCACCATTGCTTTGGCGTATGCATCGAGGCGACCTGAGCCAGGATCGGCAAGGTTCTTCACCACGATGAGAGTGAGTTGATTTGCAGCGATATAGCCAATGGCCCAACCCGACAACATGAGCAGTGAACGTACCGCTGGGTGCGTTGGGGCAAAGCGTGGCATCGGCAAGGCATCGGCCCGCACCGCAGCAACAACCACTGCTAGTGACATGGCGGCAATGCCGACGGTGGGCCCGAGCGAGAACCACCAGAACAAACGTGTGCCAACTGCGGCATCGGGCAAACCGACTTGGGTGATGGCCGGGTCAACACTGATGGCCAGCAACGCCGCGATTGCCACAAGGTTGGCTGCCACCGGTGCCCACGCAGCGGCAAGAAACTTGCCATGTGCGTTGAGTGCTCCGGCGGCGAGCGCATTGAGGCCGTAGAAAAATATCTGCACGAAAAATACGCGAGTGAGTGCAGTGCCAATGTCGCGAAACGTGGCTACGTCACCCGTTGGGCTGAGCGAATAGAGGCGAAAGACGAATGGCGCCGCAACGATGGCCAAAGCAGTGATTGCTGCCAAAGCCACCATGCTGGTGCCGAACACTGCGGCTGTTGCCGAGCGATCGTTGCGCTCACGGTGGGCGACCAACAACGGAATCAGAGTGGCCGTAAGGGTGCCACCCAGCAACAACTCGTAGATCACGTTGGGCGCGTTGTTGGCAATATCGAAGGCGTCGGCAAGGGCGGTTTGACCGATAACTGCCGCAAACACCGCTATACGAACGAGCCCAGTGGCACGAGAAACCAGCGTGCCGCTGGCCACTGCGAGGTTGCTCGCGAAGTGCGAGCGCTGATTCATCGTGGTCAAATGCTATGCCTAGCGCTCGTGGAGAGGGTGTATTGCTGAGTAGCCTTGCCGCGATGAGCAGCGACTTTGTATCAGTTTCCCAGGTGCGCGACGGACTAAAGAAAGTCAATTATCTCGCCGACGAAGGCATCGCTGGTGTGGTGTATTTGGCCCAGCGGCTGGGCAAGCCCGTGCTCATCGAGGGCCCAGCCGGAACCGGCAAGACCCAATTGGCCAAGAGCGTGGCCGAACTTACCGGTGCTCGTCTCATTCGCTTGCAGTGCTACGAGGGCTTGGACGAATCCAAGGCGCTCTATGAATGGAACTACAAAAAGCAGTTGCTGCGTATTCAGGCCGACAAAAAAAGCGACAGCTGGTCAGACGTGCATGACGACATTTTCAGTGATGAGTTTTTGCTGACGCGCCCGCTGCTTGAAGCCATCTCTGCGCCTGATCCAGTGGTCCTACTCATCGACGAAGTTGACCGGGTTGAGGTCGAAACCGAGGCGCTGCTGCTCGAGGTGTTGAGCGAGTATCAGGTGTCAATTCCTGAACTCGGCACAATTTCTGCCAAGCAGATTCCGATGGTGTTTTTGACCTCGAACAACACGCGTGAACTCTCCGAGGCATTGAAGCGTCGCTGTTTGTTTCTGCATATTGACTACCCCGATATGGAACGCGAAAAAGAAATCGTGCTGGCCAAGGTGCCCGACATCAGTGTCAACCTGGCCGACCAGATAGCACGCATCGTGCGCAGCATTCGCCAGTTGGATTTGAAGAAAGCACCATCGGTGAGCGAAACACTCGACTGGGCCCGCACCCTCATCTTGTTGGGTGTCGATCACATCGATGCTCAGCAGGCCAAAGAAACCCTGCATGTGTTGCTCAAGTACCAAACCGATATCGCCAAAGCCGCCAAAGAGCTGTCGGTCGACGAGTAAAGGGCGTTATGCCGGTCATCGATTTGATGTCCGGGTTCGTTGCTGAATTGCGGCGAGCCGGGCTCCCCGTCAGCCTGACGGAAAATCTTGATGCAATGGAGGCCATCAAGGTCATCCCGATCGAGGATCGCGACGCGTTCAAATATGCGTTGGGCGCCACACTGGTAAAAAACTCGTCGCACTGGCGGGTGTTTGAAACCATCTTCGA
>JBILFO010000147.1:0-3349 GCA_044351505.1 Ilumatobacteraceae bacterium | reverse complement strand
TGGTTCGTCGCAGGCTGTCACCGATGCCGTTGGTGTTGGTACTGGCACCAGCGGTGGTGTACCTCGCCTCGGTCGTCAACCCGAGTGGCTTAGAAATCATGAGTGCGATTGCACTATGGATCACAGCCCCAGGAATACTGGCCGCGGATCGGCGTGACCGCTGGGAGATGCTCGGCTTTGCACTGAGCGGCTTGGTGTTGATTTTGGCTCGACCGTTAGGCATGGTGAACTACGCAACAGTGCTTGCCGTCTGCGTGATTGCAACAGGATCATGGCAAAGCATTCTCACGTTGGCAAAACGACACCGCATAATTAGTGCACTCCACTTGCTCACGCTCATCCCCGCGACGGGTTGGTACGTATTCATCTACAACACCGATGTCGATCCGCGACGTGCGGAGTACCTCAACCCAGACGTGCCGTTAAGAGAACAGCTTTTTCATTCGATTAGCGATGTTTATCGGGTGCTGCATGAAGCAATCGGTGACCTCGGATCGCTCGAGGTACCAATACCGAGAATTATTTTTGTCGTACTTCTCTTGACGGCCGCATGGGTGATGAGTCGAGGTTTGACCGACGCAGACAAATGGACCAAGGCAGCGGTCGCCAGCCTGGCAGTGCTCGCTTTTCTTCTCGCCGTGGCAACAGACATCAACATGTTCAAGGTTCTGCGGAGCTACGGAGTCCAAGGCCGGCACATCACACCGCTACTCGTCGGGCTGCCACTGCTGGCGGCGCGATACTTGCGTCTGTCATTGACGAGTCGAATCACCATCATCGGATTGTGGATTGTGGCCCAGATGTTTGCTGGATACACCGCATTGCGTCGATACTCGGTCGGCTTGATCGGTGACAATTTTTTCGAGATGTTTTCTACACCTGCCTGGCAGCCACCATTCGGAATCTGGCCGACACTCGTCATGCTTGCTGTCATTCTCAGTATCGGTGGTTACGGCATATTCCGCCTCGAGCCACGAACAGCTTGAGCCGAGAGTGGGAATTGAACCCACGACCTACCGCTTACAAGGCGGTTGCTCTGCCACTGAGCTACCCCGGCGAGCCGCACGAAGCGACAGTCGTCAATACTACGCGCGCAAAGAATAGGTGCGAAACAACTATTGCCGACGTGCGCGCACGACTTCATACGTGGCAAGTGCTGCAGCCGCCGACACGTTCAGCGATGACAGCGCACCAAGCATCGGAATCGAGACAATCAAATCGCATCGCTCACGCACCAATCGCGATAGCCCGGGCCCCTCGGCACCAAGCACCAAGCAGATGTGTTCGCGGGCTAGGTCTCCCATACCAAAAATTGGTTTATCGGCTGCATCATCTAAACCAACCACCCACACGTTGGCGTCACGCATCAACTGAATTGCAGTCGGCAGCCCAGGCGTCAGACACATCGTCAGATACTCCACTGCACCCGCAGATGCCTTGGCAGCACTCGGGGTGATATGAACAGCGCGATGGCGCGGCAAAATCACGGCGTCTACCCCAGCACCTTCACAAGAACGCAGGATCGCCCCAAGATTGCCCGGGTCAGTCACCCCGTCGATAGCCACGAGAAACAATTTCTCTGCTTGTGCGGTGCGGGCAAGCACTTCGTCGAGTGACACTTCTTCGATCGCATCGGCAAAAGCAATCACACCCTGTGGTGCTTCGCTGCGTGCCTGCTCATCGATTTCTTTGCGTGAAACCTGACGCACCACCACTCGCTGCGAACGCGCAATATCCAAAATCTCACTGATGATTGGGTTCTTGTCGGTGTCTTCAGCGATCAGAATTTCGCGCGTGCGACGACGACCAGCCGTAAGTAACTCGCGAACAGCTTGGCGGCCTTCAATCTGTTCACCGCCGAGTGAACGATCATTCGAACGCGGGCGCGCCGAGCGATCAAGGCGAGGCGAACGTGCCGAACGCACGGGGCGGTCACGCTGAGCACCACGACCGGCACCGCGTGCATCACCACGACCTGCACCGCGACCATCACCACGTGCATCACCGCGACCGGTACCGCGACCGGCACCGCGTGCATCACCACGTGCGTCACCGCGTGCATCGCCACGACCTGTACCACGACCATTACCGCGCTCTGGGCCACGATCGGGTCGACGCGCGTCGCGCCGCGGACGACGCGTCATGAAACAAGCAACGCAACTGCCATACAGGCAATTCCTTCGACTCGGCCGATACTGCCCAGACCTTCAGCACGTCGGCCCTTGACCGAAACTGGCGCACCAACTGCTGCGACCAAATTGGCTTGCATCGCCGCGCGATGCGGCGCAATTTTGGGACGCTCGCAAATAACGTTCACATCCACGTTTTCCACTCGCCAACCAGCCGCACGAACCTTGCCCACCACCTGACGCAAAATCTGCATCGAGTCGGCACCCTTCCACTGCGGGTCAGAATCCGGAAAATGTTCACCAATGTCGCCGAGACCGGCTGCACCGAGCAAAGCATCACTCACGGCGTGGGCGATGGCATCGGCATCACTATGGCCGTGCAGCCCACGCTCACCAGCAATATGCACGCCAGCCAACACGAGCGGGCGATCGTCATCAGCAAAACGATGTATGTCAAATCCCTGACCAACGCGCATCTCTAGTGTCCGCTCTGCTGGATGCGAGCCCAATCCAAATCGTCGCGAGTAGTGATCTTGCGATTCAACACGTCGCCATCTACGACCACCACCTTGCCACCGAGTGCTTCGACCAATGCAGCGTCATCGGTGCCCTCACCTTGCTCAGCGTGGGCGCGACGCAGTACCTCGGCACGAAATGCTTGCGGTGTCTGAACTGCGCGAAGTGATCCACGCGGTGGTGTGCGCATGACCTGACCGGTGTCATCCACCACTTTGATCGTGTCGGCTACTGGTATTGCTGGCACGGCGCCGTCGGCGCCATCAGCGACTGCCGCAATCACTCGGCGGAAGTCATCTTCATTCGCAAACGGTCGAGCAGCATCGTGCACACACACGATGGTGGCGTTCTTGGGCACTGCAGCCAACCCGCGACGCACCGACTCGCTGCGGGTGGCACCACCAGCGACACCACCTTCGCGTTCGGCATCTTGCGACGGAAGAACGACTATTACGCCATCGCTCGATTCGCGTGCAACCGCAATTGACCAATCGATCACGCGGCGGTCACCGAGCGATTCAAATTGCTTCGGGCCACCAAAACGAGTGCCCGCACCAGCGGCAACGACGATGGTCCAGATTATCTCGCCAGGTCTACGCAATTCTCCCGTGGGCATTGGGCTTAAGGGTAGTACCGTAAAGCGCATGACTCATGAAGAGCTCCTCGCCAAAAATGCATTTTTCGCAGCCACTTCACCCGAATCG
>JBILFO010000040.1:0-12209 GCA_044351505.1 Ilumatobacteraceae bacterium | reverse complement strand
CGCCAAGCTCGTTGAGTGACATGTCCGCTTCGGTTCCAGCCAACTGACGCGCGGCCTGCACCAGCTGGCGCTCGACTGCTGCACAGCGAGCTGCGTCAAGCCCCCCGCCGCTCAGGTGGTGTTGCCAGATCTCGCCCAAGTTGAGCAGCGTGCGTTGCGCATCGGTGCCCGAATACACATAGTTACCGACCACGACTTTTGTATTCTGCATAGGTCAAGTACCGAGATGCTTGCGCAGATACGACGCGCTCAGCGCGATTGCGGCAGCCGCATCATCCAACAATTCGCTCATTGAAAAAAACCCATGAATTTGACCATTGAAACGCACCATTGATGTTGGAATACCCGCTGCGGCCAGTCGCGCCGCATACGCCTCGCCTTCATCACGCAGCGGGTCGAACTCGGCGGTGATCACCAGCGTGGGTGGCGACTTTTTGAGCATTGCATCATCACTCAGGATGGGTGAATACAGCGGGGTACGCATACTTTGCTCGTCGCCTTGCAGATAGTGATTGATGAACCAGTGCATCAAATCGGCAGTCAGTAGATAGCCCTGGGCATTTTCGACATGGCTTGGGTAATCCATGCGCATGTCGGTGACCGGGTACACAAGCAACTGAAACACGGGCCTTACGTCAGCGCGCATCGCCACGAGTGCTGCAAGGTTGCCACCAGCCGAGTCGCCGCCGATGGCGATTCGTGCTGCATCGATGCCCAACGACTTGGCGTTGGCAAAAATCCATGTTGTGGCGGCGATGCAATCATCGAGTGCTGCGGGTGCAGGGTCCTCGGGTGCCAGGCGATAATCAACTGCGATCACACTGCAGTGTGCATCGCGGGCCAACTTGCGACAGACGTCGTCGTGTGAATCAAGGTCGCCAATAACCCAACCCCCACCGTGATAATAAATAAGGAGTGGCGCCAAGGTTGCTGCGCTCGAGCGATACAGCCGGCACTTCACGCCGCCGGCTTCGATGTCGCGGATCTCGTGCAATTCCACCGTTGATGCCACACGCATCGCCAGATAACTTTCACGGGCTTGCACGGCTGACAACTCGTGCATCGGTGGCGAGCCGAGTTGACGCATGAACTCTAAAACTGCGGCGGTCTGGGAGTGCAAGGGCATCGCCCAATTGTGTCAGACGATAGCGTTGCGCGCACCAGCGTTCGTAGCTCAATGGATAGAGCATCTGACTTCGGATCAGAGGGTTGGGGGTTCGAGTCCCTCCGAGCGCGCCAACTAGTGCAGCGTGCGCAACGTGCGCCCAGGCGGGGTGTTGTGCGCCACCACACCACCTGGAAAGAACGCTTGCTGTTGTGACTGCTCATCAGCATTTGCCAATACATCAGCCAACGCCTCCACGCTCCAGGCCTCTTGTGTTGACCATTGTTGGGCAATGCCAGATGCGGAGTACACCGCAACATCGGGCCCTTCAATCGCAAACACTCGGCCAGTAAACCGACACAACGAACTTGCCAAATACACCACAAGGGGCGCCACGTGCTCGGGTGCGTGGCGATCAAAGCCGGTTGCATCGGGCATGAGCGCCAAGACCGCCGGCGACTCTTTCACCATTCGCGTGCGGGCACACGGCGCCACCGCATTCACCCGCACACCCAAGCGGGCAAGTTCCTGCGCATGGCTCACTGTGAGCGCAGCAATCGCCGATTTTGCAGCGCCATAGACACCGCCGCCAGAAACAGGATGCAAGCCCACCGCCGACGTGGTGTTCACGATGGCGCGATGCGGCTGCACACCAGCCTGATGCCAATAGGCAGCAGCAAAATGGCTCACCGCGAGCGTGCCTTTGAGATGCACACCTAACTGCGAATCCACATCGTGTTCAGACAAATCCACCAGTGACGATGGGCGATTGATGCCGGCGTTATTGATCACAATGTCGAGCCGCCCAAACGAGGTGATGGCTGTATCAATAATCGACTCGGCACCACCCCACTGCGACACATCGGCAATATTGGCAACCGCCACACCACCCAGCGACACGATTTCACTCACCACCTGCCCTGCCGCACCTGGGGAGCGTTGCTCACCAGTCACCGCGGCCCCAAAATCGTTCACCACAACACACGCACCGTGGGCGGCAAGTGCAATTGCGTATTCGCGCCCCAGGCCACTTCCTGCACCCGTCACGACCGCAACTTTGTTGTGCAGGAGGCCCTTGCCTCGCAAAAGACCTGTGCCAGCAACTACACCCATGCTGCGAACGGTAGTGCAATGGCGGCGCATCGTAGATTGAAGACATGCTTCGGGAGTTCGGCACGGCACCACCCAAAAAGCATGTGGTGATTGTCGGCGCTGGGTTTGGCGGGCTTGCCTGTGCAAAGAAACTTCGCAAGTCGTCTGCCTATTCGGTGACGCTCATCGATCGCAATCCGTACCAGCTGTTTTCACCACTGCTGTATCAGGTGGCAACCGCATCGCTGCCCGAAGACGACATTGCGTTTCCGGTGCGCACTGCTTATCGAGAAGTGCAATTCATTCGTGCCGAAGTCACGAACGTCGATACCGGTGCCAAAACGCTCACACTGTCGACTGGCAAAACACTGAGCTATGACGATCTGGTTCTGGCAGTGGGCTCCGAAGGAACCACCTTCGGCATTCCTGGTGTTGCCGAGCACACCTTGCAGATGAAGTCGGTGGCAAATGCGCGCGAGATTCGCCGTTCACTGCTGCGCACCTACGAAGCCGTCGAAGATGGTGTGCTACCGATTGAAAGCCTCAACGTGGTCATCGTCGGTGGTGGTCCCACCGGTGTCGAACTCGCCGGGGCCGTGCGTGAATTGCAAGGCGAAATCAAGCGCGAGTTCGAACATATTGCGCCACAGGCCACCGTCACGTTGCTCGAAGCTGGCCCGCGACTGTTGCCAAGTTTTCAACCAAGTTCAAGTGAGCACGCCCGCAAGGCGCTCATCAAGATGGGTGTCAGCGTGCGTGTTGACGCAGCCGTCATCGAGGCCACTTCCCGCTCGTTGCGACTCAAAGACGGCGAAGAACTCGTGGCCGGCACCCGCATCTGGGCCGCTGGCGTGGTGGCACCACCACATTGGAAGTTTCTCGGCGAGTCTGATCGCAGCAATCGTCTCAAAGTCAACCCGCAACTACAACTCAACAACTCTCTTTGGGTGGTTGGTGACGCCGCCAATTTTGCCGATGCCCAAGGCAAGCCGTTGCCGATGATTGCACCAGTGGCCATTCAGCAGGGTCGTCACGTTGCACGTCAACTGCTGCGCCGCGAACGCAACGAGTCGTTCGAAGTGTTCAAGTATCGCGACAAAGGCCAAATGGCTACCATCGGTCGGCGCAAAGCAGTGGTCGAGGTGCGTCCAT
Source organism: Ilumatobacteraceae bacterium (assembly GCA_044351505.1). Lineage (GTDB taxonomy): Bacteria > Actinomycetota > Acidimicrobiia > Acidimicrobiales > Ilumatobacteraceae > F1-60-MAGs027. The sequence goes on along the minus strand of JBILFO010000040.1, from coordinate 8,860 downwards.
GGTTGCGCTTTCAAGGCACCCTTGCTTGGCTCACATGGTTGGCGTTGCACCTGGCGTATCTCTCGGGTGGGCGCAACCGCACCAGCATCTTTGCCGACTGGGTGTGGAACTACTTCGTCTGGACCCCGCGCCGTACTATCACCGAATAGGTGCTTTTCGCACACCAGCCCCCACGAAGTACGGTTAGGGCGTGAGGACTGAGTATCGCCGCTCAGTTTCAGCAATTAATCTTGCAGTGTTTTTTTGGGGAGTCACCCCCGTATTCGTCAAGGCGTCAGACGCAACGTCGTCAGCAATACTTGCTTTTCGATTAATTATCTCGGCTCCTATCGCTCTGCTGTTTTTTTATCGTGAAGGCTCTCGATTTACCCGTGGCCTTGTTCTCAAAGCTGCAATACCTGCTTTCTTTTTTTATGTTTCAACAGCGAGCGGATACGCCGCATTTCAACAAACCTCAGTTGCTAACGCAATGCTCATTAGCCAACTGGCTCCAGTCATTGTTCTTTTTGCAGCACCAATCATGTTTCAAGAGTCACCCGGATGGAAACGTATTGTTCTCGCAATGGTGGCCCTGGCAGGCGCTGCGATGGTGGTGATCGGTGGCGATCGAGCCGGAAACTCTTCATTTGTTGGTGACTTATGGGCAGGGCTCAATTGCGTCACTTGGGCTACTTATTTCCTGATGGTAAAAAAACAACGCGACGAGGGTGCCAAGTTGTGGGGGTTTCTGGCACCAGTAATGCTCTGGTCGGCCGTGTTTTCCATTTGCGGCGCATTGTTATTGCGTCAATCACTTGCCATTCCAAGTGTTTTTGACTGGACAATGGTGTTCAGCGTGGGGATACTCAGTCTCTCGGCACACGCCCTGCTCACTTGGGCTCAATCCCGAATGGAGGCGATTGCCACATCGCTACTCATGCTGGGCATGCCGATTGTTTCGGCGATTGCAGCCTTCTTGGTGTTTGATGAGCGGCTTTCTGCATTGCAATTGCTAGGCGGAGCAACCGTCGTCGGCTCCTTGGCGTTAGTCACTGTGGTCTCGGCTCAAATTAATGAGCGTCGAGCACTCGCTGTAATCCCCGACTAAGAATTTTCTGGCGGTCTTCACTGCTGCCACTATCAAGGTGCGAATTCATGACCTCCATATTTATTGGGGCAGACCGTGGCACAAACTTCATGAGCTCGCCTAACGGAAACTCTCCATCGCCAGGCACCACTCGATTGATTAAACAATCGCGAATATAGTCAGGGTCAATCGGGGCCAAGCTTCCATCATTTACCTGAACATTGAACACACGGGTCCAATCCACACGGGTCATTTCTGAGATTCCCCGTCCCCGCATGACATGCCAGAAATCAATACAGGTACCGACATTTTTGCGATCAACTTCGTCGGCAAGCCGCTGAGCAGTATCTGCATCAGGAATTGGCGTAGTGGGAATGAACTCAAGGGCTATTCGACAACCCAAATCGGCTACTCGATCGGCGACACTTCGCAACCATGGAACCGCATGGGAAAAGTCAAGTGCATTGCTCCTGGTGTCGTCACGGTGCCACGCAATAGTTTGAATTGTTTGCACACCAAATAAGTGAGCAAGACGCACGAACTCATCAGCCTGCGAATCGTTGCCGATTACGAGCGCTTCAAGTTCTGCGATCTGGATATCAAACTCCTGCAACACCCCGCGCAGCGTTTCATCAGTCCAACCATCATCACGAAGCCGCTGATACTCCCCATTCTGATTTGAAATTGATCCAGCATTTAAACCAACTGCGTTAAAACCTGCACCCTTAGCGATTGATGCACGCACCCGAAAATCAGTGTTCCTCAAACAGGAATGCGCTACCAACAAGGTTCGTTCAGCCATGCGACAGAAGTTACTGCATCACCCATGAATGGGGTGGCGGACTAGCGATTTCATCGAAATACTACGATTACAAGCAGTGAGCATCGACCCAGACAAGCTCAAGTTTTTTTCCTTCCTGCTCTTCACGAAATTGGAAGGTGCAGTCACCTCGGGCATGGTGCACTTGGGTGACCACCTGGGTTTGTACCGCGCTCTTGCCGCAGCACCGCAGCCACTCACCACCACGCAACTAGCCGCAGCAACTGGGTTGCGCGAGCGCTGGGTGCGCGAATGGGCCTACAACCAAGCAGCGGCCAAGCTCATAAGTTTTTCGTCGTTGCGTTCGCAACCGGCCCAACTCGACGACGACACATTCTTTCTTTCACCCGAGCAAACAGCCGTTCTGGCCGACGAGTCACATCCTGCGTTCGGCATGGGAATGTTTCATCGTTTGCCACAAACTATGGAGTCGCTCAAGCGCATGCCCGAATCATTTCGCACGGGCATCGGGCACAACTACGACAGTCATGGCCCCGACGGCGCCATCGGTATTGAACGAAGTTTCGAGCCGTGGAACAATGCCAACCTCATTCCGCTCGTGCTTCCAGCAGTGGGTGTGGTCGATGCATTGCGCGCGGGCGCCACGGTTGCTGATGTTGGCTCGGGCGCTGGTGGGGCGGTGTTACGCATGGCTGCTGAGTTTCCCAACAGCACCTTTGTGGGCTACGACATTTCGCACTACGCCCTCGCCCGTGCCAACGAACGTCTCAGTGCCTCTGGCCTGACCAACGCACGATTCGCCGACCCTCAGGTCGAGCCGCTCCCCTCTGACAACAGCGTCAACTTTGTGTGCACCTTTGACTGCATCCACGACATGACGCATCCACTCGTGGTCATGAACGCGATTCGGGCCGCACTGCGCAACGATGGCGTGTGGCTCTTGGTGGATATCAAGGCACACGACGGCTTTGTCGTGAACGCCGAAAAAAATCCGGTGGCCTCACTGATGTACGGCATCAGCGTTTTGTCGTGCATGTCGTCGTCACTGTCAACCTCTGACGGGGCCGGGCTCGGCACATTGGGGCTATCGGAGATGACCGCCGAAACTATGGCTCGCTCCGCCGGATTCACCCAATTTGAACGGCTGGATGTGGAACACTCAGTTAATGCGTTTTACTCGATTCGACCCTAGGAACCCTGCCCGACCATGACCGAACGCCAATCTTCGCGTCTGCGCATTTTACATGTTGCCGCAAAAATACTTGATCAGCATGGCGAACCCCAACTTCGCATTAGCGACGTGTGCAAAAAAGCCAAGGTCACTGCTCCGTCGATTTATCACTTTTTTGATAGTCGTGAAGGTCTCATCGATGCTGCACACACTTTTTTGTTCATTCAAGGCCAAGCCGAACTTGGTGAGTCTTTTGGTGAAGCGACTTATGCGTGCACCAGCAAAGCTGGGTTCGCTGCAATTGCCCAACGCTTTGCTCGTAACTCTTTTTCTGATGCCCGACGACACGTACGAAGTCGTCGGGCGAGCGTGCTCGGGCGAGCGCAAAAAAGTAACGCGCTTAGTAAAGAACTGGGTCTTTACCAAAACCAAGCAAACAAAATGATCGGTGACCCACTGCGGTATGCCCAGGCCAAGGGCTGGGTTCGTAGCGATTTCGACACCGAAATGTTCGCGGCTTGGTTCGTCGGCATGACCACGGCACGCTGCTTCATCGAATTTACTGATGCACATCCCAAGGCTGCCCAATGGGATTCAATCGCAATGCGTGCCACGTTTTTGGTCTTGGGTCTAACCCCGCCCGTCTCGAAGCGAAACTAGGGCTCGACTAGGGCTCAACGATGGGGAAACCCATCGAGAACTTGTCTAAGTTACCGAACACGGTGATGAGTGCACCTGCATCACCATCGATTGTTGCCAGCCCACCAGACATTGCGTCAACGAACGTAGTTTCCTGACCAACTACATCCAGCAAAGTGGATCGTGACATCGTCACGGTTGCACTCGCACCACTTGCGTGGCGCCCACGAGTCGAATACATGGTGCGGTTCGATATCCCAAGTGTCCAATGTTCATCCGCTGTGCCACGCAGATCGGTGAAGACCCAATTGATGGCCAACGACACACCGCCAAGTTGTTCAGACATCGTTCGCACGGCCAAAGCATCAAACACCTGCTCGATGGTCATTTCTCGAATTAGCCCGCGTGCCCGCACATTGGGGTTGCGGTTTGTTGGCGGGCCTTGTCGAAGCTCCTGGGCGCCCATCAAATAGGCATTGCGAAACGTCGATGACTCTGCTTGATATGCCATCTGCTCAAGGGTGTCGGCCTGCAGGTGGCGAGCGGCCTCGTTGGTTGGGTCAGCGAACACCAAGTGATTCACCAATTCCGCCACCCAGCGGTAGTCGCCGCGCTCAAACGCCTCTCGCGCATGCGCTATGACCACATCGGCGCCACCAGCTAGCGCCACATAACGATGGCCCACTTCTACTGGTGGCAACTTGTGCAGGTTTGCCGGGTTGCCGTCATACCAACTCAGGTAACGCTGATACACCGCCTTGGCGTTGTGCACAAGGTCGCCATAAAAACCACGAGTGTGCTCGTGGGCCAAAAACTCTGCAGGCAACTCGAGTGTTTCGGCAATCTCCAACGGGGTAAGGCCCAGATTGGCATAACGCATAGTTTGGTCGTGCATCCATTTATACAAATCACGTTGCAACACCAAAAACTCGCGTAGGTCAGCCCCACCCCACCGCGGCCAGTTGTGCGATGCAAACAGCACTTCGGCATCGCCACCGAATAGCAGCAAACTTTCGTTGATGTATTTCGACCAGTTCAACGCATTGCGCACCAGCGCACCACGAATCGGCACCAGGTTGTGCATGGTGTGTGAACAGTTTTCTGCCATGCAGAGCGCCCGCAAGTCAGGGAAATAAAAGTTCATCTCTGCCGGCGCTTCAGTCTCTGGTGTCAGTTGAAAAACCACGCGCACTCCATCAACCACAAGTTCTTGTCCTGTGGCCGTTATCTCTTCGGTTGGCGCCAACAGCGTTGGCGGGCTCGTGGGCACGGCGATTCCAAGCCCACAATCCACATGGCCGCGGGGGCCAACCGGCAAAAGCGGCCCAAATTGATAGGTGGCACGTCGCGCCATTGCTGGCCCGGCAATCACGTTCTCGCCGACGGTCTCGCGCAAGAAATGTTCGGGGGCAATGATGCGGCACTTACCCGCATCCACCTCTTCACGCGAGGTCACGCCCAAGACTCCACCAAAGTGGTCAGCGTGTGAATGCGTGTAGATCACTGCAGTCACTGGACGCTGTTCGACATGTTGGTTGATGAGCCCGAGTGCTGCGCGTGCCGTAAATTCACTGGTAAGCGGATCGATAACGATCCAACCCTTATCGCCCCGAATAAATGTGATGTTGGAGATGTCATAGCCGCGCACCTGCCACACACCAGCAATCACCTCAAATAAACCGTGATGCGCATTCAACGTGGCGTGCCGCCACAAATTGGGGTTTACCGTGTCGGGCGACGGGTCACCCGTGCGTAAAAAGTCATAGGCGCCAATGTTGAACACCACACGACCTGCGGACGACTCGATGGTGGATGACGACAACGAAGCAATATGACCGCGTTGAACCCGCTCTAGATCAGCAGGGTTGGGAACCCGGCTTGCTGCCGCCCTATTGCGGGCGGCCGTGTGACTACTGGCGTCTTTGGCTTCGTCTATTGCCACGAGCGGACACTACCGAGTGTCGTTGCGGCATCGGCTTGTCGGCACGAGCCTCGTTAGACCGTATCCAACGTTCACCCGTTATGTCGCGAGGTCGCTGCGACAACTGAAACCACCAACTTTGGCGGCGACGCATGATCATCCACCAGATTGCGGTGGCCGTTAACAACACCACCAAAAACAGCACTCCCGCCGTTTGGTCGGAGGCCTCGGCTGCTAGCACCGTAACGAAGTTATACCGAGGTCTGCGCTGCGGATACCAATTTTTACGGAAAACTTTTCACTTTTTTACGATAAGACGTCGCAACAATGCCACGAATTGTTCGTTGGAGACTGCTGCGTCACCCATGAGGTCGTTGTACTGCCACTGCACATTGAAGACCAGGGTTGCCAGCAGTTCACGATCCAACAGGGTGCCTGGTGGCAGCCGTTGTTCAATGTTGTCGAGCCCTGTCATCAACATCTTTCGTCTGGCACGCAGGCTTTCGGCAAGTTTGCCCCGCAGAATCGAATTGGTGCCGGCAACTGCCAACACCTGACTGCGCAAGGCATGGTCTTGTTGCGAAGTCACACCGAACGGCAGCGGCACAGCGGCGATGACGTCTTCCACCGTGAGTGGTCCGGTACCCCCGACTCGATCGCGCATCACGGCATATTGGGCGGCGAAACTTTCTTCATAAAGCGCCACCAGAACTTCGGCCAGCATGCCTTCGCGACTTCCGAAATATCGATACATCGACGTGACGGAACAATTGGCTGCTGCTGCCACATTGATCACACGTAAACCAAGGATGCCGCGCGCCATGACTTCTACCCGCGCAGCGGCCAATACCCGCTCTCGCACATCATTTGCGCCGGAAATTTGTAAGTCAGTCATGTTTGTATAACCGTATTACATAGCCACGGGATAGCCACCGACGCTGCCACAATGAAGGCACCAATGCGTCGCACCACCCCACTCGTGATAACTGCTGCCCTGATAGCCCTGAGCGGCTGTGCGGCAGCAAGCACCGACACCAGCACCGAGCCTGGGATCGCCACGACCGGACTAGCCGTTACCACCACTGTGGCACTTAGCACTCCAGCAACGCAGCCGACCTCGGCTGGGGTCGTGCCACCCGGATTCAGCTCGATCACCACCGCCGATGGTCGGGTGCGCTCATACTTGGTTTCGGATTTGTCGGGTGACGAACCTGCACCACTGCTGTTTGTGCTGCACGGTTTTGGTGGCAACGCCCAAGCGATGAGCAGCTTCACCAACATCGAAGACTCACTTGATGAATACGACCTGGATGCAGTAGTGGTGTACCCGAGTGGCACCGGAGCCGAGCAGGGTCTACCCCAGTCGTGGAATGCCGGAACATGTTGCCCATTTGCCACGTTTGATCTTGTTGATGACGTGGCTTTTTTTGATGAGCTCATTGCCAGCCTGATCGCGCAATACGAGATTGACACCACGCGAGTGTGGGTGGTTGGTCATTCCAACGGCGGCATGATGGCCTACCGACTTGCCTGCGAACTGTCGACTCGAGTTACCGCAATTGGTGTCGCAGCTGGGGCACTTGTCATCGACACGTGTGCGCCAGTGCGCCCGGTGAGCGCCTTGCACGTGCACGGCGAACTCGACACGGTCGTGCCACTTGCTGGCGGCAACTCTTTGGGAATTGTTTTCCCGAGCACCCAACTTTCGGTGGAGACATTTGCTCTCGCCAACAATGGCGACATCGAACTGGTGACCGACCCCAAATGGTCTCACGACTGGCAACCCGAGTGGTCTGAGCTGTTTGCTCGGTTCTTAGCGTCGAAGTAGTTTGCGCAGCCGCACGGCAAAGCGCACCGCACGTGATGCTTCGAGTGCAGCAATTCGTTCACGGGCTCGATCACGCTGGCGTACCGCTTTGACGAGCTGTTCATGCAACTGCTCTTGCCGACGACGCAACACTTCGAGATCCATCTCGGCCAGCCCGCGGTGGTGCACCGCACGATCACGTTCCTCGGTGAGAGCCTTGCGAGCAATGACGAATTCAGCCACCTTTGACTCGGTGTACAGGCTGAACTCTTCATATTTCATGCGCAATGCGTGCGCTTCCTCTAACAGGTCGGCGATCAGTTGTTCCTGCTCATTGAGTGTTTCAGCCATAGTTGCCCTGCTGCCAGCGTAGATGCCCCCACAAGTACCTTCCTAGACTTCACCCAACATGAAAAGCACCGTGAAACACAACGCAAAACATTCCGTGAAGCGCTCCGCGCTGGCCCTTGCTCTTGCCTGTGTTCTTGGCGCGACTGGCCTGCTTGCGGCGGGTTGCGCCCCTGCAGCAACTGCATCCCAAGTCACGCTCGGGTTCACGTTTGAGCCCACCAACCTCGACATCAGTGGCACGGCTGGCCAAGCGATTCCTCAGGTGTTGTTGGACAATGTCTATGAAGGTCTTGTTCGCATCGTCGATGATGGTGCAATCGAGCCAGCTTTGGCAGAACGTTTCGAAGTCTCTGCCGACGGGCTGACCTACACATTTGTGCTGCGTGACGCAGAATTTCACGATGGCCAGCCGTTGACGGCTGACGACGTGGTGTGGAGTCTTACGCGTCTGCTTGACGACACAACGACCGCCGTCTTGCCCGTGCAGCTTGCCCAGTTTGCAAAAGTCTCGACCGTCACCGCCGATGCCAACGTTGTGACCATCACACTCAGCGAACGCGACAACGATCTGCTCTACAACCTCACCCAACGAGGCGGTGTCATCTTCAAAAAAGACACCACCGACTTCGCGAGCGCTGCAAATGGCACAGGGCCATACGTGTTTGCCTCATGGGATAAAGGCAGCAGCATCACTCTTGAACGATTCGAAAAGTATTGGGGCCGACGAGGCGATTCCCAAACAGTTGTCTTCAGATATTTTGCCGATACAGCGGCTCTGAGCAACGCCATGTTGGCCGGCGACATCGATGTGATGACCACCGTGCAGTCGCCCGAAACACTTGAAGTCTTTCAATCACGCGACGACCTCACAGTGCTGAGCGGCACTACCAACTGCGAAGTCACCCTCAGCATGAACAACTCCCGTGCGCCGTTTAACGACATCAAGGTGCGCACCGCCGTGCGCCAAGCGCTCGACAAAAAAGCCCTCATCGATGTTGCATGGGCGGGGTACGGCACCGAAATCGGCAGCTTTGTGCCACCAACCGACCCGTGGTTTGAAGATCTCACCGATGTTGCGCCATACGACGAAAGTGCGGCACGCGAAGCGCTCGTTGCCGCAGGTG
>JBILFO010000039.1:0-12251 GCA_044351505.1 Ilumatobacteraceae bacterium | reverse complement strand
CGGAAGCAGATTGTTGTCAAGACCCTCGGCCAATTTTGCTGCAATCCACCACATGCTTCGAATATCGCCAACCGGCTTGGCGATTGCTGGTGTGAACTGGGTTGAATTGTCGAGGTTGAATTGATCGACAAAATAAGGGACATCTGCGCGCTCTAGTTGCCCTTTGGTTGGAAAGATGTGGCTGGCAAGTGGCGTTGTTTCTGTCTCGACGACATCCAGCACGATCAATGCGTCGAGTCGTTCCAACGCGCGCTGCATGCGAGCTGTATTGGGGAACGCGCTGACGGGATTTCCGCCGAATACGATCAGCGCCCGAAGGTTGCCAGCTTCAATTTCGTCGGCCATCGCTGAGCAGGGAAACTCATCACCCCATATTGGTAGCTCTGGCCGACTCTTCGGCCCAACTTTTTGTTGCGGTTGTTTGGTGTTGGGGCTGATACGCGTGTGAAGCTGGCGGATAAATCCTGGGTGAAACCACATCCCGCCGGGGGTGTCATAGGAACCGGTCAAAATCTGCGTCACCCAGATCAGCCACTCCGTCAGGTTGGCAGTACCTGACATGGTGGTTCCTGTTCCTGTTTGAATTGCAGTTTTCCCGTGTCGGCGGATGGCGGCGCTGAAGTCACGAAGTTCCTCGGGCCTACATCCCGTGACGGCACTCGCACGCTCCAATGTCCACTCGCTGAGCAACTCTTCGAGTGCGGCAAGATCTGACTCGTGGGTGTGGCGAGAAACGTATTCACGATCAATTCCACCGATGGAAAACAGTTCGTGAATGACATAAGCGAAAATTGCAAAATCCGAACCGGGGCGGGGAACGAGATATCTAGTAGCCAAGCGACTTGACTCTGAAACTCGAGAGTCAATGACCCATAGCTCTTTGGGGCTTGTGCTCAGTTCACGGAGGCGGACCACTGGGTCGGGCAGCGCATTGAGGTGACCGTGGCTCACCACTGGATTGCAACCAACGAAAACCGACAATGTGCACGACTTGTCGTCGAGAATCGGAACAAGGCCTGGAAAGCCCGACATCAACTGGGAGACCAGTGGTTTGCAGGGAGTATCGATGCTGGTTGACGTGTACTTGGATCGTGAACCGATTACTCGAGTAAGTCGCTCTGATGCCCACCTCCCGGCTGCATCAAATGACGATGCCGTGGCCAGATAGGTGCCAACTGCGTCCACACCCGACTCGCTGATGATTGCACGGAGCCGCTCGGAGGCGTCGCCGAGGGCTTCGTCCCACGAAGCATTTTGCAACTCAGCCCCACTCCGTATGCGGGGCGAGAGGATTCGCTGTGGGTGATGGTGCCATCGCCCAAGACCACGCCCCTTGGCACATGTGTATCCACGGGATGCAGGGTGATCTTCATCACCGCGAACATCCACCACTTGATCGTTGTCAACAGTGACACGAATACCACAGAGCGCGACGCAGAATCGGCAGTATCCGTGAACAGTTTCTGTCACTGAGATGTGGCTCCGCCATCGATTGCAATCGCTTGGCCGGTGATCCAAGAAGATTCATCGCTGGCGAGAAATGCAGCAAGAGCAGCGATTTCATCGACTGTTCCCAAACGGCCCATTGGTACGCGGGACCGAGAGCGGTCAAGGATTTCTTGGAAGCCAGCGGCACCCTCTGAACGCTTATCGGCGGCAAAGCCTCCGCGCTCTCGATAGGTCTGTTCAACGAGTGGTGTTGGCACCGTTCCTGGACAGATGGCATTGACACGAATATTTTGTGGGCCGTATTCAACTGACATTTGCTTAGTGAGGCCGATGACACCACCTTTCGCGGCAGCGTACGAGGCGATACCCGGCACTCCGATCAATGCGCCGATACTTGACTGATTGACAATCGACCCACCGCCGGCTTCGATCATGATTGGCAAAAGAAAGCGACTGGAAAGCCACACACCTGTGAGATTGATCGCAACAACTCGTGTCCAGCTGTCCATCGAGACATCAGCGGCACTTCCCGAGCCAGCAACGCCGGCATTTGCGTAAACAATTGTCGGATTCCCAAACGCCTTCACAGTGAGCCGGACCATCTCGCGGGCCTCATCTTCGTTTGATACGTCAGTCTTAATCGCGACTGCTTCGCCGCCAGCTGATCGAATCGCGTTCGCGGTTTGTGTGGCGCCATCCAGATTGAAGTCAACGCAGGCGACTTTGGCACCCTCGAGTGCAAATCGCTTTGCCGCAGCAGCCCCGATGCCGGAAGCGGCACCAGTGACAATTGAGACCTTGTTGTTCAACAGCAATTTCATGGTTTTCTCCTTGTAGGGAATTCGTTGATTTTCTGATCGCCCTTAGTTCATCACAATCCGAGGTGGCCACCAATATCTGCCAGCCGGGCCTCGGTTTCGGGCCAATGTGTACGCAGTTTGTCGGCCATCCGAGTGGGCAGTTCGCGGAGCGGCAGAACATACAGAAATTGGACTCGGCGTTCCTTGAAACACCACCCCTCGGACACTCGCACGTATTGATCGAGATAGCGCAGTGCGATCCAAACGGTGTCTCCGTTGATGGCAAGCTCGGCATGGGCACAAACAATTCCGTGCGCGGTATCAGCCGAGTCAAAAAACACTTCGTGGCTATGCGGGTAGTGATACGTCGGACCAAATTGATTCGTCCGCTGTTCGTAGTAATCACGAACTGCGCGCCGCCCACTAATTCGGCCACCCACAGTGTCGAACACTGAGTCGGGCGCGTAGAGCTTTTCTACCTCGTCCCAATTTCGGTCGTCAACCAGTCGACCATACGCCGCGACGATGTCCTGAATCGCCTGCCTGTCTTCAATGCGCCGAATTCGCTCGGTGATGGCTTCATTCATGGTCGACTCCAATCGTTGTGGTGCTAGATGTCATCGCTGAATAACATAACCCGACTTGTCCCGATCCCAAGTATCGGCTGTTATTGCCTGCTCGCGAAGTTTGTACTTCTGGATTCGCTGTGATGGGGTTTTGGGGAGCTCAGGCACCCAGCGGACAAAGCGCGGAACCGCAAAGTGCGCCATTCGCGATACGCAATAATCAATGAGCTCAATTTCCGAAAGCTGACAATCTGGCTTCAGGACTATCGCTGCCATCACTTCCTCTTCTCCGAGTTCTGAAGGTGCGCCAAAGACTGCCGACTCAAGGACTGATGGATGGGTATTGATGACCGCTTCCACCTCAAAGCTTGAGATGTTTTCGCCACGGCGCCGCACACAATCTTTCATGCGATCAACAAAATAGAGGTATCCATCATCATCGAATTTTCCTCGGTCGCCGGTGTGGAACCACATATTTCGAAAAGCCTCGAGCGTGGCATCAGGCATTCGGAAATATTCGTCAATCATGATTGAAGGTTTTTTGGGTCGCACCACAATTTCTCCGGCGCTGCCAGTGGGGAGCGGATTGTCTTCTTCGTCGACGATGCGCATGTCGTAGTACGAGCACACTTTTCCGCAAGACCCAATTCGACGCTCTGTCTTCGTATTTTGTGTAGCGATAGCAATTTCGGTCATGCCGTAGACCTCGGTGAGGTGCAACCCGAAGCGGCGCTCAAATGGCTCCCAGATATCCACGGGGCAAGGTGCACCAAAGGCATTCCGGACGGGGTTGACGAGGTCGTCGGGCTTTTCGGGCTGCTTCCACAGCATCATGAGGAGAGCGCCCTGGTAGTTGAATGCGGTGATTCCCTTGCGCCGACAGATGTCCCAGAAGCCACTGGCGGTGAATCGATGATCCATTACGAGTTTGGCATCAGACTCCATCGCGCACATAACGCTCGTGTATTTCGCGTTGATATGGAATAGGGGAAAGGCTGTGTAGAGAACGTCGTGTGACTCATAGCCAACGAGCCATTTCAGGTGGCGCGCCAGATTGAGATTTGCTTCGTGGGATAGCACGACGCCCTTGGATGGGCCGGTGGTTCCAGAGGTGTACAAAATAACCGAAGGTGATGCAAAGGTGACGTCGGGGCGTAGCGGTGAACCCGAAAGGTAGATATCAGAGAGACGATGTACGGCAATGCGCGACGGGAAGGACGGCATTCCTAACTGGGTGCCGTCGTCGTGCCAGATGATGTGCTCAAGACTTGGCAGGTCGGCAGCAATCTCGGCGATGCGGGCAAGAAATTCGTTGTCCACGACAACAGCACGCGACTGAGACTGAGCAAGAAGATATTGCAGGAGGTGGCCGCGATTTGATGTGTTAATCGGCACCTCAAGAATATTGAGTTTGCACATTGCAAACCAAGTGTCTACGTTCTCCAGACTGTTTTTCATCATGATGGCTGCACGGTCACCGGGCTGCAGGCCAAGGCTCATGAGCCCGACGGCTACGCGATCGCTATCTACATCGATCTGCCGATACGTTTTTGTTCGGTCAACTATTTCGAGGGCAATCTTGGAGTCGTTACGTTCCGCTTTTGCTCGAATCCACTCGCCAATCGTGCGTGGAGCGTCGTCGGAGAGATGGAATGTTTGCGACATGTTCCCCGACTGATCCGGTGAATTCCTTGGGGTGCTCATCGGGAAACCTGGTAACCCGCAGATTCGCGATCCCAGGTGTCACTCGTCAGGCCGTCGGCGCGCAACTTGTATTTTTCGACTCTTTGACTCGGGGTTCGTGGCAGAGCCGGCACGAACCTTACGTACCTGGGAATTGCAAAGTGCGCCATACGTCCCTGGCAGAAATCGAGTAACTCGACCGGCGAGAGTGCCTCGCCATCGCGAAGCACCACAACCACCAAGACTTCTTCCTCAGTGAGGGCAGATGGCGTTCCGATGACTGCCGTCTCCAGCACTTTCGGGTGGGTGTTGAGAACTTTTTCTACTTCCCAAGATGAGATATTTTCGCCTCGTCGACGAATAGCGTCCTTCATTCTGTCAACGAAATAAAAGTATCCGTCTTCATCCATTCGTCCGCGGTCGCCTGTGTGAAACCAGAGGTTGCGAAATGCGTTTACGGTTTCTGTTGGCATCTTGTAATACTGATCAAACATTACACGGGGCCTTGTTGGGCGAACGACAATCTCACCTTCGGTGCCAACCGGGCATTCGTTGTCCAGTGAGTCATGAATCTTGACTTCGAAGTACGGTACGGCTTTTCCACATGAACCAATGCGAAACGCGTCAACGGTATTCATAGTCGCCGTGCCAAGCTCGGTCGATCCATAGACCTCAACCAGTTGGACGCCGAACCGCTGCTCGAAATCTCGATAAATCTCTACTGGCGCCGGCGCGCCGTAAGCCCTTCGCACAGGGTTGTCTGCGTCGTTCGTGCGTTCTGGCTGTTTCATAAGCATCATGAGGAGCGCACCCATGTAGTTGAACGCTGTTACTTGTTCTGTGCGGCAGAAGTCCAAGAAATTACTTGCTGAAAATCGATCATGCATGACACAGTCGCCGTCCACGAGCCAGGCGGGCAGGACTGTCGTGTAGCGGGCATTGACGTGAAATAGCGGGAACACGGTGAATAATCGCTCGCCTTGGGTGTATCCCATTAGCTCACTCACATTGCGAGCCAACACAAAATTAGCTCGATGTGAAAGAACGACACCCTTTGAAGGGCCGGTTGTTCCAGAGGTAAAAAGAATCACCGAAGGGTCGGTGTCGCGAATTGTTGTATCGGGCTCGCTATCCGCTGAGTGAGCGAGAATGTCTTGGAAATCATGAAGAGTCGTTGTGGCAGTCGGCCTCGTGAGTGAGGTCGGCGTAGTCGGATTGCTGTTCACTACGACTATGTGACGGAGATTGGGCAAGTTTGTAGAGATTTGCAGGAAATGCTCGAGATACTGCTGATCGATGACCAGGGCACTGCATTCGGCCTGATTGAGCAAGTAGGTGAATAAGTCCCCTCGGTAGGCGACGTTGATAGGTACCTCAATCACGCCAAGTCGGGTCAGTGCGAGCCAAGTAGTCAGGTAGTCGGGCCCATTCGGAAGCATGACGGCACATGTTTCGCCTTTGACAAGATGCAAGTTGGCGAGTGCGTTCGCTAGGCGATTAGCGCGACGGTGTAACTCTGCGAATGACAGTTGTTGCTGCTCGAACTTGATTGCCAATGCGTCGGGGTGCTGCTCTGCTCGGGCTGCAACTAGCGCTCCAAAGGTCTGCAAACCGTCGTACATGAGTGGGTGTAACCCTAGGCAAGTTGGTGAAAAGGTTCCAAACAACACCCACGATGGTCAATTCGGCTATCTGATGCCCAGCGAGCGTGGAGGAAAACACCGAATCCGATTAGCGGCGCTGAATCCGGCTTCGGTCTATGATGCAGAGTCGGAGGGGTGATGATTACTCGACTTGGAATGGCACCACGACTTTCCGGACACTCGTACCACGACTTCCAACATCATTGGCGCACCTCGCACGCTGATGCTGCTGGAAAGATACCCAATCTGCTTCGCTACGTTCAGAATCATGCTGTGCTCCGCAATGATGTGCCGGTTCTCGGGTTCCCGGGTTTCGATGCATGTTCTGAGCTTGATTTCGCATCAGTTGAGTTGATGAATGAGGGCTTCAACTCAGAGGAATACCAGGTTCGGGTGCGTGCCGACGAGCGAGCCTTTGTGGAGAAATCTCGGTTCTCGTCAATCCTCGGTGAGCGATCCGTCATCATCGATCAGCCGCGCCCCAAAGACGGTGTGAAGTTGATGCTGTTTTATCGGGTGCATCCTCGATCAACACAAAATCAGCTAGTCGATGAGTTGGCGTCATTCGATGCATCGTCACTCACTGGCGAGGGTGTCCGAAGGAGAGAGTTGTTGATTCCGCTACTCACCACATCGGCCGATCTCGGCGCACCAGTATCTGAGGCTGTAGATATGCAGTGGTTCGATGGTGTTGACGAGGCGCTCAGATTTTTGGACTCTGCCACTTTTGACAGGTGTCTGTGGGGTTTGTCGGGTTTGAGTTTCGGGGGCACCCGTCACTTGGCAACAGAAGTAGACGTGGTCGCACCGAAATAGCTAAGAAGTTCGTTCATCCGCGATCTGCGGTGTCGCACATCGTCAACCAGCATCTGGCGCAAATCGAGCGAGTGTCCAGAGACCTCTTGCGCGCGTGCCATCTGACCTACGTTGTGCAGATCTGCTGAATGCTCAGAAGGTAGGCAATGTCGGTGCGCCCCGTTTTGGTAGGCGAGTTTCACGACCTCTGCAATGCGTTGTCGAGTCGCGCTTCGGTTGTCATTCGCCATTGCTAAGCGGGCTGAAACCTCAGTTAAACGACTCATCACTATTTGGTCACGACTGTTGTCAGTTGGAACCGGTGCAAGAGGTGTCTTTACTGCCATCAATTCGGGTTGCTGCCAGGCGACTGCTGCGGCTCGCAGCAGGTTGGCAGTCACGAGTCCGAGCCCCATGGCAGGGAGCGTGACTTCATCGGTTTCACTCCGCAGAAATGCTGCTGTGCCGTCTAAGGCCTGACCGGCGCGGATGAGATGCGCCAGAACCTCGAACCAGTCGCCATCCTGCACGGTTGCGACGGCAGCGACGCTTGCATAGCCGCGGTCGATGCTTTGCGGAGAGGCAAAGCCCAAAACCGACCAGCGTGCGCTGCCTAAGTCCTCACCGGGGTGTCCGAGCGAGGTCATCTCCCAATCCAGAAGTCCACTGACATGCCCATCAGATACGAGCATGTTGTGCGGTCCGGGGTCGCCCCACAGCCGAACGACGTGAAATGCATGTTGTGGAACGTGGGATTCCAACCAGCCGAATAGGGCTACGGCCAGCGGCTCATTCGCAAAGAGCGTGTCGGCATATTTCTCTCGAGTCTCTGTCAGTTTGGCTGGAAGGTACGTCTGGGCTTCAACCTGGTTACCAGTGCGCGTATTTTGATGCAGTTGGGCCAGCATTTGTCCAAGTTTGAAGGCCATGTCGTCATCAAACTGGCGGGCTGGAGGCTTGCCCGGAAGGTGCTCCATCACAAAATAGGCACGCTGCAGGCTGCCGCCATCGGGCTCTTGCCACAGGACTCGCGGAACGGGCAGGCCAACTTCTTGCAGCGAAGACAGAGCCTCAAACTCTGCGGCTCGCGAGGTCCAAACGAGTGGTCCACCAGTCGCACTCCGACGTAGAACGAAGGGTCGCAGTGTCGTTTCTATAAACCATGTCTCCTGACCGTTGCCCATTTTGCTTCGCCGTATCTCGGTCACGGTTACGGATTGGTCGAGACGACTGCTGAAGAGTCGACTGAGAGTCGGCAAATCAGCGAGCACTGATGAATCACTCACCATTGTCGAGCTTGCTTTCTGAGCCTCTAGAGAGTTGCGACAATACTGCTGCTCGGCAGTTCTTGTCCTCGAGATCGCGGACACCGAGAGGATCGAGTTTGGCGAGCGCTGCAATGACTTCGGGCGGAGCGGCCATTCGCTGGACAGCATGTTGTTCGTCCACGGAGAAACCAATTCCATTTTTGGATGCAGCAAGATCATGGTCGTAATTGATCAACCTCGGATTTGCGCCGAGAGACACCGTTGCCATTTCAGTGACTGCGAGGACAGCGCCAAGACCGCGAGGGGATGATGTGGTCTTTTCTTGAAGTGCAGATGCGCCGCTCACGAACGAAACACGCTCGGGCAGAAAGCGTCGATGGTGTCCGACCCGATAGGCAACGAGTCGTCCAACGAGTACCGAGGTGTCGCCGAGTGCCAGGCTTCCAGGAAACTGCCGCCAGCTACCGTCTGTTCGCCGAATGCGACTGGCGTTGAGATTTCCGCTCCGGTCGACTTCAACTGGGCTGACAAACTGCAGTGTTACACCGCCACGGGATACAAGATCTAGTACTTCAACTTGCGAATAATTGCCGACGGCGGCCCTTGATACGCGCGATGAATCAGTCATGGATGCAGCGAGGTTGAAGTTGCGTGGAGCTACTGCTGTCCCAAACAAGATGGTCAAGGACGGATGGAGAATGGCGCGAGCGAGCAGTGCCGCCGCCGCCGCAAGAGGCGTGCCAACCCCAACAATCAGTACATCATCGGCCCGTGTTTGCTGAGCTAACTCCCAGCAAACTTGCGTCGCAGGAGAAGCGGTTTCCGTATTTTTCATGATCTTCGCAAGAATGATTGAGCAAGAGCGGTTGCTGGAGGCTCTCCTTGAGCGACCGCAGCGAGGTAAGCAGTGATTCCTGCCAGGTCGGCTGGGTAGCAGCCAGGTAACTCAGTTGGAGCGGCTCCGTATGGTGCCAAGAAAACATGGTGCACCTCGTGGGCGAAAAGCACGGGATGAACAAGGTCTGCGGTGGGCACGATGCGTTCAACGCTGACTATGACAGTTTTGGCTGCGCGGGCCAGCAGTAAATCGGTATCCCAAAGAAAGTCCTGCTCGCTGGGACGGTCAACGTTGCCGAACCGATCTGCTTGCTCTGTATGAATAACGGCAACGTCAGGACGTAGTGCTGGCATCGCCCAGAGAACCTGCCCCGTGTACGGGCACACAACGTGTTCAAGGTTCGCTTCGGTTGCGAGGTCGCTTCCCTGGGCGCCGCGGCTGGGCATGAACGGAAGTCCAGCGGCACTGGCACGCAGTCCAGAGACAAACATCAATTCGCTCGACTCTCGCATCGTTGCCTGTCGCTTTTCGAGGGCGTCAGACCACGCGGGGGTTGGCCCCAAGGTTTCCATACCTACATACCCGGTGGTCAAACTCGAAATTCGCTGGTGCACGGCCAGCCATTCGACATCGAGCGAGCCAAGAAATGAGGCGATTCTGAGAGGTGGCCGATCGTCTGCGCAAAGCAATTCAATCAACCTCATTGGTTTACGGCGCAAGAGGACACCACCGATTGCCAAAAAGGCATCGTGTGGCACGAGTGATACGAATTGTTCTGCTGTGATGACCTTGTCCGCTGCGTCGTTTGTCATCATGGGCGAGGTTGGTCGGGAGTTGGCTTGCTGAACATCCCGCTGCGGGTTCGTGAGAGTTCGTCAGCGATGAGGTCGGTGAGTCCGCTGAGCACCGCGTTGAGGTCTGGGTGTTCTAGCGCCAACTCCTCTACGAGTCGTTGTGCTGATGCGCGCGCTTGTGTGTCGTTCCATGACACCCGAGTCGCAAGATTGCGCAGCAATTCGATCGCTGCAAGGGTCTGACCGCGAGCGAAAGGTTCGGTTACCGACGGCAGGACAACGTCATTGAGGGTCAGTGCAATCCCTTCGCAAAGTCGGGGAAGCGAGTTTTGCATCATGTGAGTTTCTCCAGAGCCACAATCAAGTGCTTGTAGATGTGAACTATTTGATGGCCCATCGCCGCCAGGCGCAGATCGTGGGTGCCGCCATCTTCGAATGCTCGCGCAGCGCGTAGATGTGGCACTGCAGCCTTGACGAGATTGAACACTGTCCAATAGTCAAACACGCTTTGGTCAACCGGGTGTCCACCATGGCGTTCGTAGGCGGCAAACAAGTCGTCGTGTGAGAGCAGATGCGAGCAGAGAGGAGATTTGCCGCGGAACAAGGGGAGAGCAGCCCAAGCCAAGTCGGCAGTGGTGTCACCTATGTGGGCCAATTCCCAGTCGAGAATCGAAACGATTATTCCGTCTCGAACTATGAAGTTGCCGATGCGGTAGTCGCCGTGACAGAGCCCCAAGTTTTCGGTCGCCGGCACATTTTGGCTCAGCCAGCGCAGTGCGAAGAGAAGCGCAGGTTCTTGAATGATGACAGACTGCTCGTACATCTCCCGCCAGCGTGCGAGTTGTATCTGGGTGCACTCAGCTGTGCTTCGTGCGCCAGCCCCTGGTAGAAAGCTGAAGTCCCCAGGGTTCACTCGGTGAATTGCAGCGAGAATGGATGCGAACTGATCGCCGATGGAGCGGCGAGTGGCTTCATCGGGGAATACCGTGATGTCGTGTGGCTTCCACTGCACGGGGACATGCCCGTCGATGCGTTCCATGGCGTAAAAGGGCATTCCAAGCACCGACGAATCGCGCTCTAGCGCCAGCAATGCAGGAACAGGAATCCGTGTGCCTTCGAGAGATTGGTGAAGGCGGTACTGAGCCTCAATGTCGTATGGTGCGAGGAGCCCATCACGTGGTTGCACACGCAGTGCGACCCCCCGTGTCGTATCGGAGTCTCGCAGAGTGAATGTGTATGTTTGCCAGGACCATCCCTCGGTATGGCGCACCATATCTTCGATGGAGGCCTTGTTCGTAGCGCCAAGTTGACGTTGCGACCAACTAAGAAGTCGGTTCGAGAAATCCTCAATCGCCATCAGTAGCTATGGCCGCCGTGTGAGTAGCGAAGCTTCGGGGTGTTCCAGCATCTTGCCGACCTCAAGCACCCCAGCACCGAGCTCACCTGTTGCTTCATCCTTAAAGGGACAAAACATCTGACAGTCCTCGTAAACGGCCGTGCCATCCTCGCGACGGGCGTTGAGAAAGTTTCTGGCAACTGACTGATCAAGCAGCGCCGTAATCACATGGTCGTTACCCGCTGTGTCACGAATTCGGTAGGTCACCGGTCGGTCAAGTGTCGGTAATGGACGATCATTGGCAGTTCCCCAATAGGCATTGGCCGTGTCGACGTGAAGAACGGCAGTATTCCCGGAGGATTGACCGACGAAGCCACCGTATTTGATTCCGTCGTAGCTACGTTCTTGCATCACTGAGCCCTGGACGAATCGATCGGAAAAATTCGCACAAATCCAATGGTGGTGTTGAAAACCAAAGTCGTCTCTCCAGCCCCAAGAGTGGTCTCGGTTGCCGAATCCGTTGAGCGCGATGGTTCGTCCACCATTGATTCCATCGCGGGGCGTGAACTTTGCTCGAAAGGTAAGACCTTGCTCATAGTGATGGAATGGGAAAACGTGGCGTCCGATTTCGCCCAATGTTGACGTGCCTGGGGCGAGTGCACCATCGGCAAAATCGAAGGGTTCGAACCGACCAGTGAAGTCGACGTCAAGTGAGCCCTCGGTGCCTAGGTAGGTAAGACGAAATTTGCGATGGGGCTCCTCGATGTTGAGCTTCGTGCGATCGCTGGCAACCGCGGCGAGAAGGCTGGGATTTCTGCCGATCGGTTGGCGCTCCACCGACTTGATGCGCACACGCTCGCCATCAATGATTCCGTCAAGTTTTACCGAAAAAATCCCCTCACCGTGCTGTGGCCGTAGTGAGACATGAAAGACAAAACCAACCCCTGTCGAAAGGTCGACCCCGGTAAAACACCAGTTCTCTTTCCACGTCATCAACGCCCACTGGTGTGGCTCATGGGGGTAGTCCTCACGTTGGGTAATCATGGTTCTGGTCGTCTAACTTACCTGTAGACCAAAAC
>JBILFO010000038.1:0-12473 GCA_044351505.1 Ilumatobacteraceae bacterium | reverse complement strand
CTTTGGCCACCAGTTGCAGCTCACACGGGCCAGCTTTTGTGAAACGAACAATCGTCATCGTCGAGCCCTTGGCAACCGAACATGTCTCCGGTGACTTGCTCAGCACCCGAACTGACGACTTTTGATCAGTTGCCAATGCGGAGTTCCTCAATGCGATGCTGCTACCCACTTTTTGGGCAGTGCCATTTTTGGCAAGGCCCACTTGGCGCGCTTTAATCACTTGTTTACCCAAGAATGTGAGCGGAAACACCGCGTCAAGCGAAGCATCCTGCAACCCCAGGTGATCGCGGTGCACAAAAATTGCACAATTGGTGAAACCGCACGGGAAGCTTTCTTTCACTGTGACTCCATCTGCCTCGTACATCACCACAGTTTGTTTTAGGGGAAGCGTCAAAGTTCCAGCTGCAGACACTGATCCACGAGCACCATTCATCGTGGCCCAAATCATTTCGCTAATTCGCTTGAGGCTTCCGTTGCACTTCAAGCCAGTGGAGTCACGTTGACCAAGCGCCGGGAGGTAGCACTGTCGCACGTACACGCCTTGGGCTGCGGGAATGCCCGTCAACGTGAGCGTGATGCTCTCGCCATCAATCAAACCCACCGACTTGCTTGGTGTGATTGTCACACCGGTCGAGGCCGAAACTGGTGTTGCAACAGCAATCGGTGCGACCACTACGAGTGCACCAAGCAGAGAGAGGAGATATGGGCGAAAAGTTTTCATGATGATTCCTTTGTTGCTAAGCGGTAGAAGTTCGTTTTATCCAGTTGTAAAACTGATGGGCACGAATACGTCTTGTGAACGATCATCGCGTCGAGTGTGATCGGCGAATGTGACGATTCCACATTGCTGTTTGCTGCAGTCAATGAGGTTCGTTGATTCGTCGGTTGCTCGCACAAATAAAGGTACGACGAAGGTTCCGTCGGCAGCGAAGGGAACCGTGAGACCTATGGCATAGCCCGGCGGATTCGACGAAATCCACTGCGAGAGCGGCGATGACCCGTCAAGATTTATCCCACCAATACAGCGGCGGGCTGCGTTCCATGTGGCTTGATTGCATACAAATACATAGACACCTTTCGTGACATCAAACCCCGAGCCGCGCACCGTCACCAGACCACCTTTGGGGTCAAGGCCGCTGGTTTGACTCACCGTGATCTTGGGTTGTGGTCGCACCGGCGTGCTCACCGAAGTAGAGGTCGAGACAGTGGTTGAGACAGTGGCTGAAACGGTGGTTGATGGAACAGTGGGCGTGACCGTCGTAGGCACAGCATCGCTCGTAGACACAGCCCCGCTCGCAGGCACAGCAACGCTCGTAGGCACAGCAGCGCTCGTGGGCACGGCAACGCTGGTCGACTCAACAAGCGTGGATTGCGGGGCTGTTTCAACAGTCCCGCAGCCACCCACCACCACAAGTAACCACGCAGCAGGTAACCAACGTCTCAGCGCCAGACTTCGGCGGGCGTTGGCTCGGCTCATACCCTTAGAGGCGATGTCGCGACGATGGCTTTTGGTGGGCTCTTTGCTCATGGGTGTTGTCACGGGTTGTGGCAGCACACCGGCCGAAACCGACGGTGTTGCCCGCTTCATTCTGTCGCAGGACTACCCACTTCCCACACTCGCAGCGCCAGTGCCCTCGCTGCCCACTTCGGTTACTGGCGCCGACGGGGTTGTGGTCCAAGTCACTGATTCATCCCGCATCATCGTGCTCAACCAGGCAATTGCCGAGATTGTTGTATCGCTCGGCCTGCAGGACCTCATTATCGGTCGCGATGCAACGACCACACTGGATTCTCTCGCTGACATTGCCGAGGTAAGTAGCGGTCACGACATCAGCGCCGAACGTGTGTTGTCACTGCGCCCGTCTGTGGTCATCGGTGATACACGAACTGGGCCGCGGGAAGCGATCGAACAACTGCGCAGCGCAGGCATACCCGTGCTGCTCGCACCAGAAGTGTGGTCGCTGTCAGCTCTGCCTCAACGTGTGTCGATGATTGCCGAGGCCCTCGGTGTGCCAAGTGCCGGCCAAGCGCTCATCGAAGTGAGCGAACAAGCAGTTGCCCAAGCGTTACAAGATGTTGCCGCGTATACATCGGTGCCCCGCGTGGCGTTTTTGTACGTGCGCGGTTCTGCGTCGGTGTATCTGCTCGGTGGTTCTGGCTCAGGTGCCGACGAGTTGCTTGCTGCTGCCGGCGCCATCGACATTGGCGCAGCCAACGGTTTGCCTGCTTTCACTCCACTCACCGCAGAGGCGATCGTGCAGGTCGACCCTGATGTATTGCTGGTCATGACACGTGGGCTGGATTCAGTGGGTGGCATCGATGGGCTCCTGGCATTGCCGGGCATCTCGAGCACTCGTGCTGCAAAGTCACGTGCCGTTATTGCTGTTGACGACGACCTACTACTCTCATTTGGTCCGCGTACCGGGGCGCTCATCTCACGACTGGCAGAACTTCTCGACATGTACAGCAGCGACACATGACCATTGCGCGACGCACCAGCATCTTTGCTGTCGGAGTATTCCTATTAGCGCTGTTGCTCGCCACCACGCTTCTTTCGCTTGCGTTCGGAGCATTTCGTATTGCCTTGCCTGATCTACTGCGCATCATCGGCACTGGCCCGAATGGCGACGCACTTGACGCCGTTGCCCACAACGTGTTTTGGCAAGTGCGACTACCGCGAGTGGTGCTCGCGATGCTCGTGGGCTCGAGTCTCGCCGTCGCCGGTGTGATTATGCAGGGCGTGTTTCGCAACCCGCTGGCCGAGCCGGCGACCGTTGGCGTGTCGGCAGGCGCGGCCGTAGGTGCTGTGATTGCAATCATTGTCGGGCTCAACACATTCCCACTCGGGGTGCAGCTTGCAGCATTTATTGGCGGAACATTGTCAACAGCGCTCGTCTATTTACTCTCAAGGTCTGATGGCAAAACAGAAGTAGTCACGATGATTTTGACCGGAATTGCCATCAACGCTTTTGCCGGCGCCGTCATCGGTTTCGGTATCTTTGTCGCCGATGACGATGAGCTGCGCTCGGTGACTTTTTGGAGTCTTGGCACACTGGGGCTAGCAACTTGGAATGCCGTTGGTGTCGTCGCCCCGCTGGCTCTGCTTGGAATTCTGATCAGCACCAAATTTTCTCGGGTACTCGACATTCTTGCGCTAGGTGACCGCCCCGCTTCACATCTCGGAGTGCGGGTGGAACCTGTGCGATTGCAAGCCATCGCCGTGGTGGGCCTGCTTGCTTCGAGTGCGGTTGCTGCAACTGGCATCATTGCATTCGTGGGTTTACTCGTGCCGCACATCATGCGCATCGTGCTTGGCCCACGTCACCGACATTTGTTGTGGACCTCGGCTCTCCTTGGGGCCACCGTCACACTGCTTGCCGACCTCGCCGCGCGCACCCTGTTATCGCCGGCCGAACTTCCGCTTGGCGTGGTGACTGCATTAATTGGTGCGCCGTTCTTTTTGCTGCTGTTGCGTACTACTCGCCGCAGCCAAGGCGGCTGGGCATGACCGCTGCACTTGTAGCCAAAAATCTTGTTGTGGTGCGTGGGTCAACCACGCTCTTAAATGACGTCTCGCTCGAGGTCTGCGCTGGAGAACTTGTTGCCGTGCTCGGCCCCAACGGCGCCGGAAAATCAACGTTGCTTGGTGCAGTCGCTGGTGACTTTCCACTTACTTCTGGATCGGTGACTCTTAACGGCAGTAACATCGACGAACTTGCCCCAAATGATCTGGCGCGAGTGCGCGCCGTGCTGCCGCAACAAATATCGATCTCATTCCCGTTCACTGTTCGCGAAATTGTTGCGATGGGTCGCAGCCCATGGCGTGACACCAACGACAACATGCGCATCGATGCCGCCATGCAACGGCTCGACGTCACGGCTCTGCACAAGCGCGTCTATCAGACACTTTCCGTCGGCGAGCAGGCGCGGGTTTCCATGGCACGTGTGCTGGCCCAAGACACCCCCCTGTTGCTGTTAGACGAACCAACTGCCGGCTTTGACATTGGTCAGCAAGAGCGATTCTTGGCCATTGCCCGCTCACTAGTCGACGAGGGTCGCGGTGTTGTCGCCGTGCTCCACGATCTAAACGTCGCCATGCGTTTTGCAACACGCGTCGTGGTGATTCATGAAGGGCGTTGCGTGGCCAGCGGCGACCCACAATCTGTGCTCACACCGGCGCTCCTCAGCGATGTGTATCACCAAAAGATTCAGGTGACCACCACGGCCGAGGGTCGATCGGTCATTCTTCCCGAACACCAATAATCACTGCGTCGGTGTACGCTCGCGCCATGTCGGATTTGGTGCTCGACTCCCTGCAGCGGCGGATGCGGGCCATCTTTTCGCTCTACGAAGACGCCGTATCAACTATGGAGCTTCGGCACATTAACTACAAAGAACGTGACGATGTGCTGCCAATTGCATTCAGCCTGTTCCACATCGTGAACATGATTGACGCATCGCTCATGCTGCTCAACGGCAAACCACCACTTTGGAATGACGAGTGGGCTGCCCGTGTCAACCCTGCAATCGCTGACCACGGCAAACACCGAACCGTCGAAGAAATGGTGCATCAACAAATCGGTGACTATGCAGCATTCACCGACTACATGTCGCAGGTGTTCAACCGGGTCGAGTCGTGGTTGGTTGAACTTTCACCTGCCGACTTGTCGCGCGTCATCTTCGCCAAGCCGTATCCACCACAAGTCGCAACAACATTCTCAGCACGCGTCGGCGGTGACGTCGGCATCACGGTGCTTGACGGTCTCGAGTGTTGGATTTACCAGCACGCTTTGCGGCACATGGGCGAAATTGAATACGCGCGCCATCTTGTCGGCTTGCGCGGTATGACTTCGTAAACACCCTTCAACGGGCAATTGTCAGGCGACTATCGCGTAGCAGTTATACAACGGTCACGCGATTGAGTGACAACATGCTGCACCAGTAAAAATCACGGCGGGTTCCACAGGCCGGAAACACCACCGATTGAATCGGCGACCCTGTGTCGGCACGAGCAATCTCTCGGCCTGTCGAGATATCACGCACCACCACTTGCTCGACCCCACGCTCTTGGTCGTAATGGGCGCTCACAAACTCGCCCGACTCGGGGTACAACAACATGTGGGATCCGTGGTTTTGCTCTACCGACCACACCTTGTGCACTCTCTTCTCGTCGTACGAGAACCCGGCCAACACGCCATTGCCAGAATCAAAACCCACCACCATTTGGCGTTGCTCGTCAACGAGTGGTGGATTCGCAACAACGCCACCAGCAAGCCCACAAATTTCGTTAAGAGATACTCGACCGCTTGCCAGATTCACACGCACAAGGTGCAACGGTGCGGTTGCAGTGCCAACACCGCGCAACGTGCCAGCAAACTTATGAGTTGACTCGCCGTTGTCCAAAAACCACGCATCAGTATCTGCAATCACCACATCCCAGCCATAGGTCTGGCCTTGTAGTTGCCGATATTCAGCACGCCATCCATCTGAATGCAATGATTCGCCATCCCAGCGCACTCGCCACAGCGACGACGTGCCGACCACGTAGACGTCGTTTTCGTTAGCCGAAAGTCGAGCAATTGAAGCCTCGGGAAGATCGAGTGTGGCAACGATGCTCAACCCAGTCGGCTCGAGCACCACCAGTTGCGTTGGTGCAAATGGTTCTTCCATCTCATTGCCTGGTCGAGAACCGCCAAAATCTTTGGTGACCAAGTGCCCATCGGGCAATGCAACAAAACTGTTGTACGGCCTTACCCGTGGCAACTCACGTGTGGCAACCACCTGCAAGCCGCGATCCAACCGATGTGCGTGATTACCGAACACCACATACAAGTCCCCGTTGGGGTGCACCGCAATTCCCCCTGGCCATGCTGGCCCACCTGCGAGATGCTCGCTGGTGGCGAGTGTTTCGAGAGTCTCCGGATGCACACGCTCCACCCACGACACAGCGCCATCGCCACCCGTGTGGCAAAGCACGAACACGTCATCGGGTGATGCAATCACCACCATGGTGACCACCATCATTGACCGGCTGGTGACCTGCAGCGTCTCGCCCGCTGCAATGGCTAGGCGTGCGCCATCAACCCACTGCAGCCGCCGTGGGCCACCATCTTCTGTTGACCACGTCACAGCGTGAAATGTAGTTCAGTCAGGCGCCCGTCTCGGTAGTCTGACACTCATGCGAAAAATTCTGTTGCTGATAGGTGCACTGGCCCTGGTCGGTTGCACTTCTGCTCAGCCACTGGCCGTCGACTTGACTCCTTCGGCTGAACGCGGTTTGAAGACTTCTCAGCAATCAGGTTGCGCGTCATGTCATGGTGCAGATTTTGGTGGCGGCACAGGCCCTACTTGGCAAGGCATCATCGGGCAGTCTGTGGCATTTAAAGGTGGCTCATCAGGTGTAGTTGATCGTGATTATCTCGTTGAAGCCATCAAATATCCCGACAAGAAACTTCGGGTTGGCTATTCAGTAGTGATGCCGTACAACAATCTCACCGATGAACAGATTTCTGACATCGTCGACTACATCGAAGCACTTTCGCAGTAATTCAGCCTCGGCGAATGTGGTCGGGTGTTGGCATCGCAACACCTGCGCCGTCTGATTCGGGTTCACCAAACACGGTCTTGACAGGCACGACCCCACCCCAATACGGCAGGTCGTAGTCGCTGGCAGGCTCTTCGATGGGTGGGCCAGTGCGAATTTTTGCCACGGCGTTTTCCAGAGAGAGTCTCCACACAGCGGTTTGTCGAGTTTCTGGGCGACTTGGCTCACGGGCATTGCCGACTCGCCCCGGCAACAAAAAGTCACTGAGCACAGTCAGCGCACGGTCGCGTTCGTCTCCATCTAACGACACCGGCACACCAGTGACCACAACACTGCGATAGTTCATTGACGAATTAAAGAGTGATCGTGCAACCACCAACCCGTCCAACAACGTGACCGTTACGCAGATGGGGCCATCAGTTCGCATCAAACGGCTTGCGACTGAACCGTGAATCAAAATGCTGTCGCCGTCCAGCGCATACGCCATAGGAATTACCACCGGTGCACCCTGTGCGTCGATGATGCCAACGTGCGCGACCAAGCCCTCAGCAAGAATCTCGCGCACTTTTTGGCTTTCGCTAGTGCCCCGCTCGGGGTGCCGTTTGATTTCTCCCATGATGAGCCGAGGCTAGGTGACGGTCGGGGTGTGTTTAGTCGCCCTTGCGACGCGCCCGCCCAAGCACTGTCGACACCACGCTGATAATCGCACCAGCACCAAATGCTGGCCAAAAGCCGCGCACGTCAAGGGCACTACTCACATCGCCAACCAACATCAGCATCCACGCGTTCACCACGATGCCAAATAACCCGAGCGTCAAAATCAGCGCCGGAAACGCCACCAGGCGAATGAGGTTTCCGAGCATGGCATTGGCCAAACCGAATAGAGCAGCAACCCAGAGGTGACTCCACAGTCCGTCCGCAATAGCAATGCCACCAATGACTAAGTCGGCCAACCACACTGCAACGGTGAGAACCGCCCAGCGAACAATCAGGTTCACGCTTGGGGCCTCGATGCAACAAACAGTGGAATCCGACGAGATGTCTTTTCTTTGTACTGGGCATATGGCACAAACACCGCAACGCTGCGCGCCCACCAGGTGTCGTACTCTTCACCATCCACCAGCCGCACGTGCACAAGAAATGGCTCGGGGCCATCTTGCACTGTTACCTCGGTTGGGTGGGCCACCAAGTTGTGATACCACGCCGGATGCTTCGGTGCACCTCCATACGACGCAACTAGTGCATATTCGCCGTCGTGTTCGACACGCATCAACGCAATCTTGCGCACACTCCCCGATGCGACACCCCGCATCGACACGATGATGACAGGAATTCCTGTTTCAAGCAGCGTGCCACCTTCGCGACCACCCGTGCGCTCATATTGATCAACTTGATCGCGCACCCATTGCATGGTGCTGGGGATGTACTCACCTGCGAGTTGTGTCATCCCCAAAGTCTGTCAGGTCTTCGGGTAGCGCGACCCATCAGGAAAGTTGCCGTACAACGGTCGGTATCCGTTGGTCACCGAATCCACCAGTAGGTCGCCACCGACGAATGCACCCTTCCACGAACCACCACGACCACCAAACACTTCTTCGCGATCACCACGTGAGCGTGGTTTGTTGATGCCCACTTTGAACGACTGTATCTCGTCGACAACTCGTTCGGCAAAGTTCATATCATCAGTTGCCACCGAGGCAACAAGTGAGCCATTCGAAACATTCATCGCGCTCAAAAATTCGGCTTCAGTATCAACCACGACAATCGAATCGATCGGCCCGAACGGCTCGGCGTGGTGCAGCGACCAAGCCGACGGTGGTTCAAGCACACACGATGGGGCTGCATATGCCGAAGTGTCTTGGCCCTCAATGAAGCGCCCATTGCTGAGCGCTGCGTGCAGCAGCGGGATGCCACCGGTGGTGATGGCTTCTTCAAACTGAGCAGCCAGGGTCTCGGCTTTAGATCGTTGAATAACTGGACCAAAGTCCAAGTCGGGCAGGGCATCGGTGTCGTTTTCTACTGCGCAAGGGTGCCCGAACTTGAGCGACGCCACCACGGGGTAATACATCTCAAGAAACTCAGGCAACAGCCGTCGCTGCACCACGTAACGCGGATACGCAGTACAACGTTGTTTGGCGTAGGCAAAACCTTTCTTCAGGTGTCCTGCCAAGTCATTCCACTGCGAATAGTTCCACACACCCCACGCGTTCAAACCTTCCTGCTCCAACACATGTCGTTTGCGCAAGTCGGCCAAGCGCGTTGCAACTTTTCGGCCGTTCGTGCGGCCCCCGACAAACACCAATGCGCCTAATTCCGGAGTGCTGATGAGTGCTTCGCTGAGCTCTGCCCCACTGCCCGACACCAACGTGGCAGGCAAATCAGCGCGTGCCATCATTGCGTGCGCCAGCGTGAGTGCATGGAAGCCGCCTTGAGTTGGGGTCTTTGCCACCACGGCGTTACCCGCCAAGAGCTGCACCAATTCGGCATGCACCAACACACTGAGTGGATAGTTCCATGACGCAATGTTGGACACCGGCCCACCGAGCGGAACGCGATCTTTGAGCTGACGCTCAATTTGGGTGAGGTACCACTCCACGCCATCGAGGCAGCGATCAATATCATCGCAGGCAAGCTTCCAAGGCTTGCCGATTTCCCACATCAAAAGGCCGGCAATGACTTCCCGCTGTTCACGCAACAGTGCCACTGCCTTGGTCACTCGTCGCATTCGCTCGTCGAGCGGTGTCTTTGACCATTCGGCGTTCTGTTTCACCGCCAAGGCCATCGCCCGATGGGCTTCATCGGAAGAAATAATTGGTGCCCCAATAATCTGCGAACCATCTACTGGCACCACGTGTGGTCGAGTGCTGCCACCGCTCACCCACTCGCCACCGATTAAGTTGCGCAACGACGAAGCGTCGAAGGCCTCGGGTGCCACCGCGCGGGCACGAGCGTGATAATCGACGAATGCGGTTCCTGGCTTTAGATGCAACGACATAGTTACACGCTATGACTTTTCGGCCTGGGCCAAGGCGTTTCGCAACATCCCCGGGAAAATAATTGCGTGAAACGGGATGAGCACCCACCAATACAGCCGACCCGCCAGACCACGCGGGCGAAAGATTGCGCGCTGCACGACATGCGTGCCGTCCTCTTTGGTGCTCAATCGAAACTCGAGCCATGCTTGGCCAGGCAGCCGCATTTCGGCACACAACAACAATGTTTCACCCTCTTTCACATCGGCGATGCGCCAAAA
The DNA here is from genome assembly GCA_044351505.1 of Ilumatobacteraceae bacterium. Lineage (GTDB taxonomy): Bacteria > Actinomycetota > Acidimicrobiia > Acidimicrobiales > Ilumatobacteraceae > F1-60-MAGs027. The sequence continues at coordinate 2,676 of JBILFO010000038.1, read as the reverse complement.
ATCCAGTGGGTCGCCCACCCGTAACACGTGTTGATCGCGTCGGCCAGTGCGCATGCCAACGCCACCGAATACCGAGTCGATGCGACCGCGCAGTCGCCACAACCATTCGAAGCCGTACCAGCCTGTTGAACCACCCAACGATGACAACACCTTCCACACATCGGCTTTTGATGCACGTGTTACTTGCTCGCGCTCGTCAACGAACAATGAACCACCCGTCCACGCTGGGTCGGTGACCGCCACGTCCCACGCTGCCCACGGGCGCGAGGCATCCGTCCAGCGAGTTGGTGCATTGGTTCGTTCGATCGCGCGCTTGACGGCTTGATCAAAACTGAGCAGTCCGCCAGGTGGTGGAGGCAGTGCGTTCAGCACCGACTTGGCGGGGTCGACCACCACTTTGTTGATGAGTGAATCAATAAGTGGTCGCGCAATCGACGCTGGCACTGGGGTAACAAGACCAACCCACATGCTCGAGACTCGCGGCGTCAACAGTGGCACACGCACGATGATTCGCCGTCGCAACCCTGCCGCTTTTGCGTAGCGCGCCATCATGTTTCGATAGGTAATGGTTTCTGCACCACCCACGTCGAATACGCCTTGCACATCTTGTGGGGCGCGTGCAGCCGCAACCAAGAAGTGCAGGATGTTGACAATCGCAATTGGCTGCGTCGGGTTGTCCACCCACTTGGGGGTCACCATCGCCGGTAAGTGTTCGGTGAGATAACGCAGCATCTCGAACGATGCCGAGCCCGACCCGATAATCACCCCAGCTCGCAATTCAATAACTGGCACACCGGTGCCAGCCAACATTTTGCCCACCGATCGGCGCGACTCCAGATGCTTGCTCAGGTTTTCGTCGTTGGCGATGCCGCCTAAATACACGATGCGCTTCACACCCATTCGCGACGCTGCCTCGGCAAACGTGCGGGCCATTGCCGACTCGAGATCGTCAAATTTTGCGCCCGTACTAATGGAGTGCAGCAGGTAAAACGCCACGTCTACACCGGCAAGCGCTTGATCAAGCGAAGCAGCACTCATGGCGTCACCTTCGACTACTTCCACCTGGTCAATCCAGGGCGTGTTCGCCACCTTCGCAGCCGAGCGCACGAGCACGCGCACAGCAAAACCTTCTTCCACCAACAGCGGCGCAAGTCGCCCACCCACATACCCGGTGGCCCCAGTGACCAGCACCCGAGTGGTGGACGGGGCTGTTGTCATGAGTGCGAACACTAGGTGACTGCGCCCCGTGAGATGCAACCTAAGTACGCTCGTCACCGTGGTTAATCGCTCAGAAAACATCCACGACCAGATATCCGCACGCTTACGCGAATCTGCGCTGGTGTATACGGCAGGCCGACGCCAATTAGTAGAACTCTTACTCAAACACGGTCGCCCTGCCAGCGTGCCCGAATTACTGAAAAATCGTGCGCGCTTAACCCAAAGCTCGACCTATAGAAATCTGGCCGACCTTGAAGCCGTTGGCATCATTCACAAAGTTGCCGGCAGCGACGACCATGCCCGATACGAACTCAACGAAGACCTCATCGGCCATCATCACCATTTGATTTGCGACAAATGCGGATCAATCGACGACTTCGAAGTGGGCTCCACCACCGAACGTGAACTCGAACGCGTCTTGCGAAGTGCGGCAAAGTCTGCCCGATTCGTGGTTACTGGTCACCGGTTGGATGCGATTGGGGTATGTGCCAACTGTCGGAAAAGCCCAACTGCGTAACTGACCAAGTCGTCATGCAACTCTCCGATGCTCGCCTGCTGAGTTTTGATTGCTACGGAACACTCATCGATTGGGAGTTCGGTATCACCGAAACTGTCAGTCGTCTTGCTGCAGTTCACGGTGTGCACCCAACCGACGCCGAAATTCTCTCGCAGTTTGCGTCTCACGAAACGCACGTGCAAGATGCGAACCCAACATGGACGTATCCGGTGATTCTTGCCGAAACGTGGCGACGCATGGCCACCAGCATGGGATTGCCAGATTCACTCACCCACCCCGTGCAGTGCGAGCGTGATGCACAAGCATTCGCATCTTCGGTGCCGAACTGGCCGGCATTCGACGACAGCCACGAGGCACTCCTCGACTTACAGCGCCAGTGCAAACTGGTGATTCTTTCAAATGTCGACAACAAGAGTTTCGCTGGTTCCAATGCACGTCTTGGTGTCACGTTTGATGCCATCCTCACTGCCCAAGACATTGGCTCATACAAGCCAGACCTCAATAACTTTCATGTGCTGCTGCAGCGTGCCAGCGACATGGGAGTGCCACGTCATCAGCACCTACATGTGGCTCAGAGTTTGTTTCACGACCACGTTCCCGCCCAAGCCGTTGGGCTAAAAACGGTGTGGATCAATCGATATGGTGCCAAGCGTGCCGCAGCAGGCTCGGTGGGTGCCACACCCACGGCCGCCGCAGTTACCCCACATTGGGAGTTTGCATCACTGCGCGCACTTGCCGATGCCATGCTCGGCGAACGCAGCTAGTTGCTGCTAATTTTCAACTGATGGATTGGATATCTGACCCGACAGCGTGGAGTGCTCTTGCAGCATTGCTGACGCTGGAAATAGTGCTTGGGGTCGACAACGTCATTTTCATCTCGATTCTTGCAGCAAAATTGCCAGCCAATGAACAAGAAAAAGCCCGCAAAATTGGATTACTCG
>JBILFO010000146.1:0-3458 GCA_044351505.1 Ilumatobacteraceae bacterium | reverse complement strand
GCATCCGATGATCATGGCCGAAGGTCGGGTCTCAGCTGCCATGTCGTACGCCGATCGACACGATGTGGCGACGGCCATTCGCATCATGACCCACGGCACCGAGCCACGCCAGGTGCAGCCTCATCATCTCCTCGAGTGGTACGTGCTGGGCGACCTGCATGACCGAGCTGGCGACCCTGTGTCGGCCAAACGGTTTTTCGTGAAGGTGGCCAAAGAGGATGCCAAATATTTCGATGTCGAAGCCCGTCTTGCCGGGCTCGGCGAATAGTTTCCCGACTTTTCACACTGTTTCGATTTTCCACAGCCATTTGACACATTGGCGTCACACACCTTCATAACCGCCGTCGGCGGGTCTAGTGAAGGAGTCTTCGTGTCGAAACGAACCACACGCATCGCCCGCGGGGCCAGCAACAAAAAGGAACATTCCACGAACATGGCCCTGGTGCGCGGGGCGCTGGTGGCTCAGCCCACAGTGCGCGTTATTGACCGCCACCAACGAGCAACCACGTTCGACTTGGCAACTGTCGTTAACGGACGACGTGTGGTGGTGCCGGTTGTGGCGCTCAACATAGATCTTCCAGTTATCAAAATTGGCGACGAAGTCACCGCGCTGGGCCATGTGCGAAGGCGGTTCTTTCGTGTTGGGCCACGAACGCAAAGTGTCACCGAGCTGCTCGCTGAACACATCGTGCCAGGTGCTAAAACTGTGCGACTCGACAAATTGTTCGCTGTGGCCAGCACTCGCACCCGCGAGGTGCGCACTTCATCGTTGCACGATGACAAATGATGGTTACGCGTCGAGCGGGCGAATTACTAAACCAGTGCGCAATTTGGGAGTGAAAAACGTCGATTTGGGTGGCATTAACAAGCGTTCGTCGGCGGTGCGGCGTATCTCGGCAATGCTCGTTGGGCGAATGAAGATCGCTGCTTGGGCCTGCCCGGCGCGCAACATTGCCGACACTTCGTCAAACCCGTGTTGGTAGGCCACTTCGTGGGTCACTGTGCGCAAGGCCGACTCGAGTCGATCGCTATCTAGATCACGCAACCCGCTGAAGGCTGCGGCCTTGGGGGTTAACCACCAACCTGAAAGTTGGTCATCCACCAGACACAATGCTGCGCGTTGAGACATCTCTGCGATGATCTGGGCGTTGACCGGCTTGTCGAGCGGCACCACATCAAAAGTTGATGCCAGTACTTGGCGTAACTGTTGGCCGGTGATATCGCGGTACAAGCGATGGATGGCGGCGATACTCAGCTGTTGTTCGACCAATTCGCCGACGTAGGTCATCGTGGTGCGTGCGGCGTCAGCTAACGCAGTTTCACTCATCTCATCGCGGTAGGTGCGCGCTATCGCGTAGCGGTGGTGCCCGTCGGCGATGAGCACTGGAGCCGATGCCACCAGCGAAGAGATCGACCGAACTCGCAGCGGGTTATCGACGCGCTCCACCCGATGGGTCACACCGTCGTCGTCTTGAAATTCGCCGAGAAGGTCTCCGCCGGCCACCAGCGCGTCGGTGAGTTGTTCGCGTAGCGATAACCCCCACACCGGTGACATGTTGGCGCGAGTGGCGCGAGTGAGGTCCAGGCGGTCAGTTTTTGCCTTGGGGGTGGTGCGCTCGTGGGGCAGCACGCCACCAGCACCTTCGTCGACTACTTCTAATGCGCCGATGACGCCGACGGTGTTGCGATGTTGACCGTTGGCGTCAACGAATGACATGCGATACAACGTGAACGATGGTCGCGGGTCGAGAGTGAGCACGCCGCTGGCACGCCATTCGCGCAATGTTGCTGCAGCGGCTTCGTACGGGCTACTTGACGCGTCGCTGCTTGCGGGCAGATCGATGGCGACAATGTTGTGGGCATCTCGTGCGGCGAGTGCGGCGCGATCAGCGCTACTCAACACGTCGTAGGGCGGTGCGGTCACCTGCAGGAGGTCTTGCTGCGTCGAGTAGCGCAACGCGCGGAACGGAGCAAAGATCGGCATCATTACAGAGTGGCAGGTTGGCGCCCCTCATGCCAACTAGCGTCGGGAGAAGAGTGAAAGCGCCGATTCTCTGTGATCTTGACGGTGTGGTGTGGCTCTTGCACCAACCAATTGCGGGATCAGTTGAGGCGATCGCGCGGTTGCGAGCAGCAGGCCATCGGGTGCTGTTTGTGACCAACAACTCGTCGGCAACGGTGAGCACCCAAGAAAATGCCCTGCAAGAAATTGGCATCCCTGCAACGGGCGACGTGTGCACTTCGGCGCAAGCAGCGGCGTTGCTCTTGGCGCTTGGGGAACGCGTGCTCGTCGCAGGTGGCCCGGGCATCGTTGAGGCAATCGAACAGCGGGGGGCCATCGTCGTGGCGCGCACCGACAGCGACATGAGCGATGCCGAGTTTGCTGCCTGTGCCACGGAAATCGACACCGTCGTGGTTGGCTATCACGCTTCGTTCAACTATCGGGGCTTGACCCGAGCAACCACAGCGATTTTGGCTGGCGCGCGACTGATTGGCACCAACGACGACCCGACGTATCCCACGCCGGCTGGGCTCATTCCTGGTGGTGGATCCATCTTGGCTGCTTTTGCAACCGCTGGCGGCGTGACCCCGATTATCGCCGGCAAACCGTGTGCAGCGATGGGCCAACTGGTGCGCGAACGTTTGGCTCTCAACGACTTGAGCGGTGCGTGGATGGCTGGCGATCGCGACTCGACAGACGGCGCATTCGCGCGTCTTGTTGGGGCAAAGTTTGGGCTTATGTTGTCGGGGGTGAACGAGCCCAGCAACAACTCGGCCGCCCCGGATGGCGTGTTTGACAACCTCGCTGCACTTGCCAACCACGTGTTGAGTGCAGCTGCGGGCGCATAGCGCGTGACGCAATTGCAACGTATCGACCGCGCATTAGTGGTCGCCGGTTTGGCGCGTGACACCAGCGAGGCGTTGCAACTCATTGCTCAAGATCGAGTAACAGTGAATGGGGCACCAGTGTTGAATGCGGCACGTCAAGTGCATCCGCGCGATCAGGTTGCCGTGGTGGAGGTGGCGCAGTTTGTGAGCCGTGGTGGTCTCAAGCTTGATGCCGCACTGAATCACTTTGCGCAAGCAGGCGATGCCGTCGCCATAGCCGGCGCGCGTGTGCTGGACGCCGGTGCGTCGACTGGTGGGTTCGTCGACTGCTTGTTGCAGCGCGGTGCGGGTCAGGTAGTGGCGTGCGATGTGGGGCGTGGCTTATTGCACCCGAAGATAGCCGCCGACGGGCGGGTGGAAGTGCGCGACGAACTCAATGCCCGCGACATTGGTGCATCGATTCGGGCTGGGGCCTTGGTTGGCGACTTTGATTTGGTCGTGGCAGATTTGTCGTTTATTTCACTCACGCTGGTTGCCGAAAGCCTCGTTGCGGCTACTCGCAAGGCGGGCCAGTTGTTGGTGCTGGTCAAGCCGCAGTTCGAGGCCACCAAAACCGAAGTTGACAAAGG
>JBILFO010000145.1:0-3482 GCA_044351505.1 Ilumatobacteraceae bacterium | reverse complement strand
CAGGTTGTTGAGTTCGACCAGGTTGTCGAGGATGCGTTGGTTGGTTGCAGGTGAAAACTGCAACTTGCCCAGCCGAGTTTCGACTTCGGGATGAAAATCCAGGTTGCTGCACATTCCTTTGGCGCGCGAGAGCACGGCAGCAGTGTTGTTCCACTGACTTGGGTCATCGCGCAGGGAGAGAACGTCGGTAAGTGAGTGAAGGTAGCGGTCGCGGTCCTCGGCAATTTTTGCACTGAGGTGCTCGGTTGTGGTCAGGTTTTCTGTCAGGCTGTCGTTCTCGTCGCGCAATTCGGTGAGTTGCTGTTCAAGCTCTTGGTTCTTGCGACGTAACTCGCCGACCTCGGGCGAAGACGTGCTGGCAACCACCTGTTGAATCGGGACCTGTGAGGCGCTTTGAGCGCGGGTGGTGGGGCGCGGCAGCATCGGTAGGGCGCCGACTGCTGCTGCAATCAAGTCGTTGACGACCTGCTCGTCGTCTTTGCCGTGGTATTCGCTCAGTACGGTGCCGCGAACGGTGCGCGGCCAGGCCACCAGAATCCAGCTGGAACTCACCTTGCGTGTGCCATAGAAGTCATTGAAGCCAGTCTCGGCTTCGGTCGTAGTGAGGTGGTGCACGTGAGCGATACCAGTCAGCACCCGGGCCGTATCTGGCGTGGTGGTCGCATTGGCGCCCTTGGTGCTGGTGCACTCAATGACCAACGGCAGGCGCCGCGAGGGGGCTTCGATGAATGCGGCAATGGCTGCGCCTTCGTCTTGAGTCGATGCACGACTCAGGTTGGCCGAAATGAGTTGTTGGGCATCACGGACCCGCAATTCACGCGCAAGATTGGACACGAGTGTGGTGAGCGCCGGTAGCGGCCGCTCAGTTCGGGTGCGGGGCAAGATAAGTTGACCAGTTGGCCGCACTTCACGGCGCACATCCACGCAGAGATCACCTCGTTGATTGTTGAACATCGAGATAAGGGTGACTTGTCGTGCGTCATCTGCCGGATGCTGCTCTGAAATATCGACACGAAAGACTTTGTCATTCACGTTGCTGCGCGCAGTTACCTGGGTGGTGTTCGTGCGCTTATCGTTTGGCCAGGTTTGCTCGAGCCATGGTTCGACAACTTGGCCGACCGTTTCACGTAAGGCAATCTCGGCGGCTGCATTCTTTGGTTTTTGAACGATGAGCGTGACGCCGTAGACGGTAAGCACGGCTCAACGATTCACGATCGGCTATCGACTTAACACAAGTTGAAACTCGAGCACACCCGAATCTTCGGTGGAAATTCCAGGAATTGATGGGTTCGGTATTGACCAGTCGGCGAATACAACGGCGACTTCACCAGCCAGAAGAATTTGTGAGTCGCGAACCGTGCTGACAATCGTCACGTTCACCGGCTTGCTAACACCACGCAAAGTCAGCGAGCCATTTGCCTGGTGCGTGACTGTGCCGGCGAGCGCAGTTGGGTCGATGGTGATTGGTGAGGTGAGCACAAAGCCAGCAGTTGGATAATTGAGCACATCCATGATGCGGCTTTCGAATTGTGCATCGCGCCTCGGGTCATCGCTTTTCACGGTGGTCATGTCAGCGGTGAACTCGGCGTTGGTAACCGTGAGGTCGGCAATGGTCACACTGCCCGTTACCGCGCTCGTTCGCCCGACGGCAGTTACTCGCTGGCCGAACAGCACTTCGTTGACTCGGTACCCAACTTTGGATTCAGCCACGATATTCCACGTGCCGGTGGCATCGCTGAGAACTGGAGTCGGCACGACAGTTTGGGTTGCTGTGGCGCTATCAATTGATGTAGTGGTGGCCTCGCTCACGAAACTGTCGGCGGCTGGCTCGCGAACGAAGTTGATGTAGGCCCACGGCCCACCAACCACGGCTACGGCCACTAACACAACGACCCCGATGATGAGTTTCCAGCGTCGTGACATGCCTCGCAGGTTACTGTTGCTCGGTGACATTGGCGAACCTGTCGGGCTCAATCGCTGCGTTGTTGGGCGTGGTGTTCATCTGGCCACAAGTGATTCGGGTGTATGCCAAGCAGAGCGTTGAAGGGGTCTCGGGGCTATCTCACTTGATTGGTCTGTCAGGAACACTGATGTGGTTCACCTATGCAATCAGCACGCGGAGTTTGCCGATGCTGATTTCGAATGCAAACATCGAAATTGCAATCATCGCCTTGATGGTGATGCTGGTGCGCAAGCGGGCGCTGCCGTTGTGGTTGCCCGTGACCGTTTTTGCAGTAACTGCCGCGTATTGCGTTGTGTTGAATGCCGTAGCGCCGTCAGCAGTAGGAATCACCGGTGTGCTCATCGGTACGCCAGCAATTTTGCCGCAGGTGTGGCGCGCCATTCGTAGCGAATATCTGCTGGGAGTTTCGACGTCGTCGAATTTACTCTTGGCATCAATGAGCCTTGGCTGGTTTACTCACGGCATCTTGATAGATGATGCGATCGTTTCCTACCCGAACTTTTTGCTGGCACCCAGCGCGTTATTCATTGCTTGGAAAGCGTGGTCGTCGCAGCGCCACGCTGCACAAATAAGCGTGCCTTAACCCAGGGTGATGGTGGTCGAAACCGTCCCGGCGCGTTGATGCGATGCGGTGAGCATCAACTTGGTGCCACTTCTGGCGCGTATTAGCCAAGTTTGTAAGTGTCGGTCAGGTGTACCGTCAGACATCATTCCACCGTCCAACAAAAATCTGGAGCGACCATCTAGTTGGCCGATTCGCACACGAGCCTCGCCCTCAACAAGGTCGACTGCAGTGCCGTCAGCATTGTTGATTTCCACCACGCCAGGCAGCACGATTTTTTTGTTGCGGGCATGCTGGGTAACGGTGGTGGAAAGCCAACCAGTGTTGGCAACACCCAGACGTACCCGCCAAACATCACCACCGACTGCGGTTGCATCGGCCAGTTTGATTTCCAGCCGTGGTGAAGCCATCGCCTGATAGATAGCCACCTCGGCATGGGGTGCCACTTCGGCTTTCAGCCGTGACGCTGGGGCGTTACTCCATATATAGACAGCATTGGCGCCGCCCAGCTCCACCTTGCCCAGTTGCGGGTGTTCATAGGGGTACCACGCAACGAATGAACCCGGGGCATGGGTATCGCTCCAGGCACATACAGCCAAATCTTGTGCGGGCGTCGGGCCGACGTACCACCAGTCAGTTGGCGAGTGTTCGCCAGTGGCATGGAAGATTGCATCCCAGAATTCTGTGGTCCATGAATACACACCGAGATGGTCGTACGCCCAGTCGTCACCAGCGCCACCCATCACATTGGACTTGTCCCAGGTGAGGTCTTCGTACACCGAGTGCACGGGGTACGACGTGAGTGGCGTGGAGTGCTCACCAAATTTTTTGAAGATGAACAAATCGTTGGGCGGCAGTTTTGCATCGGGAAGATTGCTACTTGGGCGCAACATGTAACCGCCTGCAGTGTGAAACGCGTTGTAGCCGCACACATTGGGCCGCGCTTTTACTGCCCTC
>JBILFO010000144.1:0-3525 GCA_044351505.1 Ilumatobacteraceae bacterium | reverse complement strand
CGGAAATTTCTGCAATCGGTCGCCGGCGAACCAATTGGTGAATTGAATCCAATAGATACCATGCGGTCGGAACGGGTCGCCTTTGGATTTTTGTAGATAGGTACGACGCTCAATTGATTCGTGCATAGGGGTTCCTTCGGAGTGTGTCATGTGGTGCCCCCCCTCGGATTCGAACCGAGGACCTGCGGATTAAGAGTCCGATGCTCTAACCAACTGAGCTAGAGGGGCATCATTATGAAAATTGCAACGCCTGAGCCTAACTCGCACGCAGCTCTGGGCTCCCAACGTGTGTGGGGCGCACTCGTTTCCGAATACGCCCCACCGCACTTCTGGGGTGGACGACGGGGCTTGAACCCGCGACCTCCAGGACCACAACCTGGCGCTCTAGCCAACTGAGCTACGCCCACCATGGGCACCTCATTCTGCCATGTGTAGAGTGTGGGTACACACCTGTTTGGAGCTGATAACCATGCCAGCGGCTGACAAGACGCTGACGCAATCCCTAGTCACTCGGGCCAAGGAGATCACTGCCCGCGAACTACAGGTTTACGCCGAGCGCACCAAAGGTTCCCAAGCGGCTAACGCCCGCGCCCGCAAGTCGATGCCCCTCGGCGTGCCATCCAGCTTTCAGGACTACGACCCGTACCCGATCGTGTTGGCTCGCGCCCAGGAGTATTGGTCGATCGACGTAGACGGCAACCGCTACGTGGACTACAACATGGGCTTTGGCGCGCTGTTCGCCGGCCACATGCACCCAGCGGTGCGCAAGGCCGTGTCGGCTCAGCTCGATGACGGAACCCTGTTTGTCACCCCGTGCCCCAGCAACGCCGAAGTGGCCGAGTTGCTCGCGGCGCGTTACGGCTTCCCGCTGTGGCGCTTCACCAACTCGGGCACCGAAGCCACGATGGACGCGTTGCGCGTTGCGCGTGCTGCAACGGGCCGCGACAAGATTGTCAAGGTCGAAGGTGGCTATCACGGCCATCACGACGAAGTCATGGTGTCGATGAAGCCATCTCTGGATGTGGCCGGCCCGGCTGACGCGCCGTATTCGGTGGCTTCATCAGCAGGCATCACTAAAGGCGTCGTGGGCGACACCATCGTGATCCCTTACAACGATGCCGAAGCGCTCGAGCGCGCATTGCGAGGCCGCGACGTTGCTGCGTTCATCGTCGAGCCAGTCATGCAAAACATTGGCATCTGCATGCCGCAAGATGGCTACCTGCAGGCCGTGCGCGAAATCACCAGCAGATACGGCACGCTGCTCGTGTTTGACGAGGTAAAAACCGGCATCACCGCTGGTTGGTCGGGTGCTGCTGGGGTCTTTGGTGTCGAACCCGATTTAGTCGCCCTTGCCAAATCCATCGGTGGCGGCCTGCCGCTTGGGGCATTTGGCGGCAAGCGCGAATACATGGACGAAATCACCGAACGTCGCGTCGTGCACTTGGGCACCTACAACGGCAATCCGTTGTGCATGGCTGCGGCCAAGGCGGTGCTCACCGAAGTGTGTACACCCGAGGTAACGCGCGAGGTAATCGCGCGCAACCACGAATTGGTCGAGGCTTGTCGCTCGGTAATCACGCAACACGGGCTGCCCGCCAACGTGGTGGAATTCGGTGCCAAAGGCTGCGTCACCTGGTCGCCCGAGCCGATCAAAAATTATCGCGACTACAAAAGCACCGATCTTGACTTGGCATTCGCTCAATGGATGCACGGCATCAACCGCGGCATCTTGTTGCCGCCTGGTTTGGATGAGCAGTGGCTCATCTCGGTGATGCACACCGACGAAGCTGCAATGACGTATGCCGGCGTGTTTGCCGACTTCGTCGAAGAACTCGTTCGTTAGTTTTTCTTGTTACTGATGGTGAGCGGGTCGCCCAAACTTGGTGTGATGATGTGGCGCGGGCTATTTCGACGGTGTCCGCACTGCGGCAATCGACATGCTTTCTTCACCAAGTGGTTCGTGCGTCATGAACGTTGTGTGGGCTGCGGTCTGCGTTGGGAGCGCAACTACGAAGGCTTCATGCTCGGTGCGATGGCCATCAGCTTCATCACCACGGGTGGATTGCTACTCCTCACGATGGGGATCGGAGTCGTCGTCACGTATCCCAACGTGGCGTTAGTGCCAGTTTTGGTCAGCACCATCGGCGTGACTCTTTTGGTGGGGGTCGGCGGGTATCCGATTTCTTACACCTTGTGGCAGGCCATCGATTTGTATCTGCGACCCATCAGCGAAGACGATGGCGAAGAGCAGCCCCGCGGGGTGGCGAACTAGCCCCAACTTGCCGAGGCAGGCCCTGGCGCTAGGCGCGCAGGCGGTTATTGCTGGCCAAACGGCTGAAGTAGCCCACATGCGGGCCTTGTTGACCACTTCTGGCTGAGCCCGGCCTTGCCCCTGGCTGAGCCTGGCGTGGGTTCAGGGCCCCTGGTACCCCCAGATACTTACGGGGCGGGGGTGCTTGACCGAACAGGTGTTCGTAGGTAAGGTTTGAGCAGTTCCTCATGTCTGGTGCACACAGCAGTGGGAATGAGATACCAAAACATAACTATCACGTAGCACCCCATCCCTACGGTGCAACGTTCTCCCCAACAACCACGAAAGGACACCAGCAATGAGCTTCGAACGAAAGAATGAAAAGGCCGCTAAATCCACCGACAAGGTCGTCGATCGGCCATCAGAGAAAAAACCCAAGCAGACTGCCGAGAGCGATCGTGCGCGCGCCGGTGAGCGGGCCAAAGCACTCGAAGCAGCCCTCGGGCAAATCGACAAACAGTTCGGCGCCGGGTCGGTAATGCGCATGGGCGAAAAAGAAACCATGGCCATCGAAGCAGTGTCTACCGGGGCCTTGGCTCTCGACATTGCCCTCGGAGTCGGCGGCGTGCCGCGCGGTCGAGTGGTCGAAATTTTCGGCCCAGAATCGTCGGGTAAATCCACTCTGGCCATGCACATCGTTGCCGAAGCGCAACGCAATGGCGGCATCTGCGCCTATGTCGACGCCGAGCACGCGCTCGACCCGATCTATGCAGCAGCAATTGGTGTCGACACCGACAACCTGCTCATCTCGCAGCCCGACACGGGCGAGCAAGCACTCGAAATCGTCGACATGCTCGTGCGCTCTAGCGCCGTTGACGTGATCGTCATCGACTCGGTGGCAGCACTCACACCACGTGCCGAAATCGAAGGCGAAATGGGCGACAGCCACGTGGGTCTGCAAGCCCGTTTGATGAGCCAAGCCCTGCGCAAACTCACTGCCAACTTGAACAAGTCCAACACGATCGCCATTTTCATCAACCAGTTGCGTGAAAAAATCGGTGTCATGTTCGGCTCGCCAGAAACCACCCCCGGTGGTCGGGCACTCAAGTTTTATTCGTCGGTACGTCTCGACATTCGTCGCATCGAGTCCATCAAAGATGGTGCCGAAGTGGTGGGTGCTCGCACCCGTGTCAAAGTGGTGAAGAACAAGGTTGCACCGCCGTTCCGTCAGGCCGAATTCGACATCACCTACGGCAAAGGCATCAGCCGCGAAG
>JBILFO010000143.1:0-3538 GCA_044351505.1 Ilumatobacteraceae bacterium | reverse complement strand
CAATGGTTTGCACATCGAGTCAATGCGCTACTTCGACTCAATTGGGCTTGTGCCGTATCTCGTGTTATACAAATGGCTTCGCAGCACTGCCACCACCGGCACCAATGCCACTATTTATTCGCGGGTCATCATGCCCATCTCGTATCTCATCTATCGAGTGTTTCGTGGCCGCCTCATCGGCAAGAACCTGATTGCTGTTGCGGCCGTTGCAACCTGAGCGTGCAGAGGTAGTTAGGGCTTCCCGCGAAATGGCTGAATGCCGTTGGCGGGAACTACTCCTAATCGACCACGCTGGTAATCATCAAAAGCTTGTTGCAGTTCTGCCCGAGTGTTCATAACAAATGGTCCGTACTGCTCGACGGGTTCGCCAATTGGTTGGCCGCCCAACAAGATGACATCAAAAGCGTCACCTCCTGTCGCCTCAAGGGTCACTGTGTCACCATGTCCGAACACGACTGCTTGGCCAAGACCAAAGGGCGCTCGCTCCGGGCCAACAAAGCCGGAACCTTTGAGCCCATACGCAAGTGCATTGAACTGTGGGTTCCATGGCAACACCATGCGTGCACCAGGTGAAAGAGTCGCATGTGCCATGACAATTGGTGTCTTCGAAGATCCTGGGCCCTGAACGCCATCAATGTCACCAGCAATAAGACGTATGAGAGTGGTTGCATCAGGAGTGGTGAGCAGTTTCACCATGTCGGCTTCAAGGTTTTGATACGCAGGCGAAATCATTTTCTGCTTCGCCGGCAAGTTGACCCATAACTGCAGTCCATGAAAAAGACCACCAGAGACAACCAAACTTTCAGGTGGTGTTTCTATATGCAAAATTCCACCACCCGCTGTCATCCATTGTGTTGCACCATTGGAAATGACACCGCCACCACCGTGAGAATCTTGGTGAATGAATGTTCCGTCCATGATGTAGGTGACAGTTTCAAAGCCACGGTGTGGGTGCCAGTCAGTACCACGTGGTTCATAGGGGCTGTAATTAACTTCACCCATCTGATCCATCATGATGAACGGGTCGAGAATGTTCTTTGCAATACCGGCAAATGCGCGACGAACCGGGAAGCCTTCACCCTCAAAACCACTTGGTGCAGTGGTTACCGAGCGAACAGGGCGGTTGGTTACTTCGGCGCCAGGCGTGCTGATGCGTGCAAGTGTGAGTGTGTCAGCGGTGACTGCAGGCATCGGTGATTCCTTTATTGACGAACAACTCAGTAGTTGCGTACGCAATCATATTGATCTGTCGGGCATTCAGCAACCATGCCTGCTGCTGACGCTCGCCACGCCCTGCCGCCGTTGCGCCATCCACATCACACCGGCTTGGACCAGCCTGCAATACGACCCAGAGCAACTCGCCGCTGACGCTGGTAGGTTTCAGGTGCTCTTCCAACGAATTCAACATCCTTGCCCCCATCGTCTAGAGGCCTAGGACACCACCCTTTCAAGGTGGCGGCACGGGTTCGAATCCCGTTGGGGGTGCGATATCAGTTCCGTTAAGGATCTGGTCCTGTGGTGAAGTCTGGAGTTCACGCCGGCCTGTCAAGCCGGAGGTCGCGGGTTCAAATCCCGTCGGGACCGCGAGTCGGTGGCAACACCGAATCATGGTCGGGTAGCTCAGTAGGCAGAGCACGCGCCTGAAAAGCGCGGGGTCACCGGATCGACGCCGGTCCCGACCACAATTAATTCTTTACTGTCCCACGGCGGCGCACTTCGCCCTACGTGTTGTAGTCGTAGCCCAGTTCGGGGGCCGTGAGCATCGGTTGATAGGCGATGTTGGCGGCATGTGCCAGCTCGGCGCAAGTGCCACCACGATCCACAATCACAGTGATGAACACGGGGTGTGCGCCAAACGTGCGCACGGCTTCGACCGCTTCAAAAATTGAGGTGCCCCGCGTAACCGTGTCTTCAACGATTGCGACTTTGTCACCTGGCTGCAGCGCCCCAGCGATACGCCCGGTGACGCCATGATCTTTGGATTCTTTGCGCACACTAAAACTGCGCAGAGTTCGGCCACGAGCAGCAGCAATTGCGGCAATGCCGAACGCCACCGGGTCAGCCCCCATCGTCAAACCGCCGATTGCGGTGATGTCGGCTGGCAGTAGCGCTAACGCGACATCAGCAACCAACAGAATGCCGTCAGAGCGACATGCCGTTTGTTTGGTATCCAAAAACCAACTACTCGTGCGACCAGATTTGAGCGTGAAGTTGCCTGTTTTTAGCGAATATGCCAACACGTGTTGACGAAGGGCATGCCGTGCATCACTGAGCGGAGGCAATGACGACACGGCCGTCAACTGCCGATGTCACTCAGCGCGTCGACTGCACGCCCTGCATGACGCAACACTCGCTGCACATCAAAAGCATTGGCCAACGCCTTGGCGTCAAGCACCTCTGACACCTCGGGCATCGCACCCAACACCACTTGCAGTGAAGCATTGGTTTCGCGAGCACGTCGTGCTGACTCTTGCACCAGACGGTACGCCACATCACGCGACATGCCTGCTTCGACCAAGACAAGCAACACTGACTGCGAGAAAATTGCCCCGTTCGTCAGATCCAGGTTGGTGCGCATCTGTGCGACGTCTACTTCCCAGTTGGCAACGAGCCGGGTCAAGCGACGCACCATGTAACACGCGAGGGTTGCCGTATCGGGAAGGATGATGCGCTCCACCGATGAGTGCGAAATATCGCGTTCGTGCCACAGCACTACGTTCTGCAACCCAGCTTGCAGATTACCGCGCACCACGCGTGCCAGTCCCGATAATGTTTCAGCAGAAATCGGATTGCGTTTGTGTGGCATTGCCGAGCTGCCTTTTTGGCCGACCGCAAAACCTTCGCGCACTTCTGAAACTTCAGTGCGTTGTAGGTGACGTAGTTCGACTGCGATCATCTCGACGGTGCCGGCGATGCTTGCACAAGCAGACAAAAACTCAGCATGACGGTCGCGGCTTACTACTTGTGTTGCGGGCACCGCACGCAGACCCATCGCCTGGGCAACGTGTTCTTCAACACGTGGGTCGATATTGCTGTATGTGCCTACAGCACCAGACAACTTGCACACCGACACGGTGAAGCGTGCGGCTTTCATCCGGCGACGATCACGATCAATCTGCAGCGCCCACAGCGCAACCTTGGCACCAAACGTGGTGGGTTCAGCATGAATTCCGTGGGTGCGACCGATCATCGGCGTGTCACGATGGGCGCGCGCCTCTCGCACCAACACCGAAATGAGTTCACCCAGCGAAGCGTCGATGAGTTCGGCTGCATCACGCAACATCGCACACCATGCCGTATCGACCACGTCACTGCTAGTCAGCCCATGGTGCACCCAAGTTGCGTCGGCGCCACCGATGCGTTCTTGCACCACATCAACAAACGCAGCCACATCGTGGTTGGTGATCGCCTCACGTTCGCTCACGGCCTGAACGAACGCCGCATCAATTTGTGGCGCTCGTGCCCGACAGGCAATGGCGGCCGCACTCGGCGCCACCCCGAGCGCTGCCTGGGCGTCCAGAGCATGTAACTCAATTTC
>JBILFO010000037.1:0-12716 GCA_044351505.1 Ilumatobacteraceae bacterium | reverse complement strand
CCCGACGCCGACCGTTTCGACGATGACCCAGTCATGACCGGTGGCGTCCAACAGTCGAATGGCCTCGCTCGTCGCCAACGACAAACCTCCCAGGTGACCACGGGTGGCCATCGACCGGATGTACACCTTTTCATCGTGCGTGTGATCCTGCATCCGCACTCGATCACCCAAAATTGCCCCGCCTGTATATGGCGACGAAGGATCAATAGCCAACACCCCCACTCGCGCTCCGCGAGCACGCAACTCACCGATCAACGCCGATGTGAGCGTGCTCTTACCGGCACCAGGTGCGCCAGTGATGCCCACTACATAGCCACGACCGACATGCGAGCTGGCCAGGCGCGCCACTTCACGCGCCTCCGGGCCTCCCCGCTCAACGAATGACAACAAACGCGCCAGCGCCCCGCGGTCGCCACCCGACGCTGCAACAAACAATTGTGCTGGATCATTTGATCGATTCGCCATTGCTATGCGATCGCGACAACTTCAGTCACACCGTCCACGCGATCGCGCATGATGCGCTCGATACCTGCTTTGAGCGTTTGATCGCTGGCCGGGCAAGTGCCGCATGCGCCCACCAACGTCACTGACACGATCCCGGTCAACTCGTCAACGCTGCGCAACACGATGTCGCCGCCGTCAGCCTGCAACGCCGGACGAATCGCTTCGATTGTTTCTTCAACTTGACTTGTGATTGACACTTTTCACCTCGTACGGATCAGCGCATCAGTGTGCGGCGAACACCTTCTACGATAGGTGCGTGATTGCACACCAAGGTGGCTGGGACGAAATTCTGCTCGTGGCGGGGCCAATCGCTGTCATCGTGTTTGCACTATGGCGGGCAACCAGGCGTGTCAAACGCGAGTCACATCGGCACCAAGACCGCTGAGGCGACCAACTAAGTCGTCGTATCCGCGGTCAATGTGGTGAATGTCATGCACGATGGTTTCGCCCTGGGCCACGAGGCCGGCCACGACCAGTGCAGCACCGGCACGAATATCTGGCACTCGCACCTCGCTACCGATGAGTTCATACACGCCACGCACTGTGGCCTTGTTGCCATAGATCGCAATCGATGCGCCGAGGCGACGGAATTCTTCGATATATCGGAATCGACCCGGGAAGAGCGTCTCGGTCACCGAACCCTCGCCACGGCTCACACATAACATCGCCAAGAGCAACGGTTTGTAGTCAGTCGCGATGCCCGGATACGGCTCGGTGACGAAGTCGATTGCCCGCAAACGCTCGTGTGAAGTGACGCGCACTCCATCGCGTTGTGGTGTCACTGCCACACCCATTCGGGCATAGCAGTTGAGCAGTTCTTCCATGTGTTCGGTGCGTGCAGTTCGCACCACGATGTCGCCACCTGCCACCGCCACAGCTGCCATATATGTAGCCGCCTGCACGCGGTCTGGCACCACGGCATGTTTCGTGCTCTTCAGCGAGCCGCGCTCACAGCCATGGATGATCAATCGTGAAGTTCCGATGCCCTCAATGTCGGCGCCCATGGAAATCAACATGTTGCACAAGTCCTGCACCTCGGGTTCGCGCGCTGCATTGTCAATGACCGTCACACCACGGGCATAGATTGCCGCAGTGAGCAAGTTTTCGGTGGCACCGACGCTCGGAATGTCTAATTCAATGTTGGTTCCCTTTAACCGGTCGGCAACGGCAAAGATGTCGTACAAACCTTCTTCAACGGTGGCGCCCATTTTCTGCAGCCCCGCAACGTGCAAGTTGATTGGTCGACCACCGAAGTCGTCACCACCTGGCCAGTTGATACGCGCTGATCCATAATGTGTCAAGAGTGGGCCAAGCACGTTGAGGCTGGCGCGCATCTTGTCAAACTTCTCAAACGGCACTTCAGGTGTGATATTGCCCGAGTTAGTGAGCGACAGCTCGTGCGGCCCCAACCAAGTTGACGAAACGCCGAGTGCCCCGAGGGTTTCGGCCATCGTGTGCACGTCGGTGATAGCGGGCACGTTGGTGAGCACATAATCGCCCTCGGCCAACAAGGTCGCCGCCATAAGTTTGAGCACCGAATTTTTGGCACCAGGCACCTGCACCGAACCTGACAGTGGGCCGCTGCGCCGCACGATGATGCGTGGGGATTCGATTTTCACCACTCTCAGTATGCTCGCGCAATGCCGCTGAGGGGTGAACGCCGCGTGTTGTGGTTGCTGGCCTTGGCTTCGATCCCCTTTGCATTCGTCAACACACTGTTTACCCAGACCGTCTCGTTTGCTACCGATGATTTTGGCCGCACCGATTCGGCCATCGGTTTTGGGGCTGCCATTGTGCGTTGGGGTGTAATCATTGTTCCCCCAATTGCCCTGTTTGCTGATCGCATAGGTCGGCGAACCGTGCTGGTTACTGCTGCATGGGCAGCACCGTTAGTCGCAGCCAGCGGTGCATTCGCGCCGAACTACGAATGGCTCGTTGTTTCACAGTTGCTTGCTCGACCATTGGCATTGATCATCAATGTCATGATTCTTGTGATTCTCACCGAAGAGATGTCTCGCGAAACTCGTGCTCAATCGATCGGGCTGGTCGCCATAGCCAGCAGTGTTGGCGCCGGCGTGGCGGTTGTTGCCCTGCCGTTGGCTGATACCAGCGACTCAGGTTGGCGTTGGCTGTATCTGTTGTCACTCATCTGGCTGCCTGTGGCATTCGTGTTGCAACGGCAATTGCACGAAACGCAGCGATTCACCATCGCGCAAAGACTCACCGAAGCTGTGGCCATAGCTCGGGTTTCACGATCACGACTCATCACCCAAATTGCCGCAGCATTTTTGATCAGTGTGTTCATCGCATCGGCCAGTGTGTATTTCGTCAACTACCTACGCGATGAACGCAACTATGACGCGCTCATGGTGAGTGTTTTCACCATCGTCACCGCGCTGCCCGCGGGATTAGGGCTCATCATCGGTGGTCGACTAGCCGACCAACGTGGTCGCCGCCCAGTCGGGGCCTTTTCGTTGGCGATGGGCACGCTGCTCGTCGTTGTCGCCTTTGCGACTGCCGGGCCAACAATGTGGATCTCGCAATTAATCGGCGGGTTCTTTCTCGGGATCTCCTACCCGGCGCTCGGTGTGTACCGCGGCGAGATGTTTCCCACTGCGCACCGCAGTGCCGGAGCCGCCATGGTGACTGCCTGCGGGCTCATCGGCGGCAGTCTCGGCCTGATTGCTGCGGGCCAACTACTAGAGCGCGGCTGGAGTTATGGCGAAGTGATGGCGGCGCTGGCCCTCGCGCCGATATCGGTGATGGTGATCGTGCTGACGAAATTTCCAGAAACAGTGCACCGCGAACTCGAAGACATCACCCCTGATACGAGTGGCTCCCCAGGGCGGGCGCGAGTTGGCGAGTGTTAGCATCTTCTTTGTCGCTCTTAGTAAAAATGTGTCAACAAGCCACAAGGAGATTCGTCAAATGACGTCCAAGCAGCACGAGTCCTCAAAGAGCCAATCGAAGCTTTCACCTCGCGCGATATGGCGCAAGGCTTTCGATTCGTCAAAACGCCGCTCCGCGGATTTCTCCACGATGTCCGGGATTCCACTGGAACCGGTGTATGGCACCGAAGACAGCGAGTACCCGGGCCAATATCCATACACCCGTGGTCCCCATGCCTCGATGTACCGCTCGAAACTTTGGACTATGCGAATGTTTGCTGGGTTCGGCACCGCCGAAGACACCAACCACCGGTTCAAAGAAATCATTCGCTCGGGTGGTGACGGTCTCTCAACAGCATTTGACATGCCGACACTGCTGGGCATTGACTCCGACCATCCGATGGCAGATGGCGAAGTTGGGCGCTGTGGTGTCGCCGTAGACACCATCGCAGATATGGAGGATCTCTACGCCGACCTTGATCTCTCCCAAATTACGACCTCGATGACCATCAATTCCCCAGCTGCCGTGATTTTTGCGATGTTCGTGGCACAAGCAGAAAAGCGGGGAATCCCCCGCGACCTCCTGGGTGGCACGCTCCAAAACGACATCCTGAAGGAATACCAAGCGCAAAAAGAATTCGTGTTCCCACCGCGCCAAGCAATGCGCTTGGTACGTGACACCATTGCTTTCACCACTCGCGAAATGCCTCGCTGGAACTCCATCAGCATCTCGGGCTACCACATCCGAGAAGCCGGTTCGACTGCAGCCGAGGAACTGGCGTTTACTCTGGCGAACGGATTCGCTTACGTAGAGCTGGGCCAACAAGCAGGACTCGATGTCGACGAGTTCGCCCCGCGATTGTCGTTCTTTTTCAATGCGCACATTGACTTTTTTGAGGAAATTGCCAAGTACCGAGCAGCTCGACGCATCTGGGCGCGCTGGATGAAGGAGCGTTACGGGGCAAAATCTGAAAAGTCCATGCTGATGCGATTCCACACCCAGACTGCGGGAGTCTCGTTAACGGCTCAGCAACCTGAAGTCAATATCGTGCGCACGGCAATCGAAGCCCTCGCCGGCGTATTAGGCGGCACACAGAGCCTCCACACGAACTCCATGGACGAAGCACTCGCGCTGCCCACTGAAAAAGCGGCGCGCATTGCGTTGCGCACTCAGCAAGTAATTGCTTTTGAAACAAACGTCACGCACGTCGCTGACCCGCTCGGTGGCTCATGGTATGTCGAGTCCCTCACCGATGAGATGGAAAGACAAGCCGAGGAAATTTTCGCAACTCTCAATGACATGGGCAAAGGATCAATGCTCGAGGGCGTCATTCGTGGGATCGAAGACAACTGGTTTCAACGTCGCATCGGTGATTCGGCCTACGACTTGGAAATCAAGCTCGGCAAGAATCAACGAGTTGTCGTAGGCGTGAATCGCTTCACGGAAGGCAACGAAGAGGACGAGATCGAGACCCTTGAAATCACGGGAGCCGACGAAGAGCGGCAGCTCAAGCGCCTCGATCTCATTCGGGCTCAACGCGACCCTGAGCAGGTTGCGGCTGCATTAGCCAAGCTTGTTGAACAAGCCAGCGACGATTCGGTCAACCTCATGCCTGCACTGGTTGAGGCTGCACTTGCCTATGTATCACTCGGCGAAATAATGGCCGCACTCGAGTCTGTGTTCGGCCGTCACATTGAAACCCCAAGCATTTAGGCCCACCACCATGCCACATCGAATTCTCGTCGCCAAAGTTGGGCTCGACGGTCATGACCGTGGCGTAAAAGTCGTCGCCCGCATCCTGCGCGACGCCGGCTTTGAAGTTGTCTACACGGGCCTGTTCCAAACAGCTGAGTCGGTTGCAGCCGCCGCAGTCGACGAAGACGTCGACCTCGTAGGTCTTTCGATGCTTTCAGGCGCACACATGGCTCTTGCCCCCAAAGTGGTCAATCAGCTGCGTGCCCGAAATTCCGAAATTCCTGTGGTCGTTGGTGGAATCATTCCAAAAAGAGACATCGTCAAGCTGAAAGCCCTCGGAATCCGCGACGTCCTCACGGCAGGATCCACCCCAGATGAAGTTGTCGCAGTCATTCGTCGCGCGATTGAGCCAAGCTCAATCGACTCTTAGTTCGACAACGATTACGTTGTCGAATCAACCTCAAGCAGAGAGCTGAGCGATAACCGCATCGGCGACCCGGGCGGCGATAACTCGCAAAGCGGCTTCGTTCTGAGTCGAGACAGGATGCGGAACTTCGCATCCGATGAAGCCCGCAGCACCGATGGTCGGAGCAAAGCCGGCAACAATCGGCCTAAATGGCTCAGTGATAATTAAGGCTGAGGGAATTCCCTTGGCTTCGAATTGGATGGCGTCATGCAAACTGCATGCGGTACAAGCGCCTCAATCACCCAGGCCCGAGATGACGAGGTGTGCACGAGCGGCGAACATCGAAACCAGGTCGGCGTCTATTGGCCGACCAGCGCTCGGCTTGGAATGCACTTCGATGGTCGCTATCGGCAACCGCTGCTTAATTTCATCGGCGACGAATTGAAGCAACTGTCGCGCTTTTGGTTTGCCGTTCTCTACCAAAAGCAAATGCAGTTGCTCCCCTGGGAGAAACTGGCGACGAGTGGCAAACGTCAACTGCTCGACTTCCTCACCCTCGAAGTGTGGACTCAGAACTTTCATGACAAATGTGAGCCTAGTTCAGCTTTCGCGGGGATCTCGGATGACGAAAGTCCAGCCTCGACCAAGGGCTTGTTCCACCTGCGTTGCAAAGATGGCGCTGAGGGTTGCAGCCGGCATGACACACTCAGCGCAAGAGGCCGTCGGAATAACAAGGGTGAACTCCAGAGCCTGCAACCCAACCTGCTTAACCAGTAGATCTGCGCCGTCTGAGCGCAGACCGGCTGCAAGAGATTCCCGTAATTTCGCCAAACTCGTGGCGTCCACCGCAGCATGTGCACCCGGATGCTCTACTGCCACGGTCACCGAGCGATTATGCAGCGTTGGAGCCCAAACCGGAATGTACGCCGACCAACCGGCTCCGGCTCCGCCTGCAGTGACCACAAACAAATCATCAACGGAGGCGATTGACGGCAGCTTTCCATCATGCGTTGCCCCAAAGTCATGTTGTGATCCTTTCTCGGGCACCACTCCCCACTGCTCAAGTTCGGCCGGTGCAATCCGACTGTGTTCAACCAGAAATTCACGGATTTGCGACTTGGTCCATCCTCCATCGTGAAGGATTTGAGCGTGCTCATGGCCGAGGATGACCAAACCCTGACTTGCTTTTCCAACGCAATAAGTGGCCGGATTACGCATCGCCGCCGCAAAAGTGAGAAGTACACCTCGAGGATCTGGGTTCAGATGGTTTGCTACCTGACGCGGGCCTTCGGTAGCCAAAATTGTCACGGTGGTGTCACCGTGCGAAAATCCGAGCTCGACTCGCAAAGGATCCCATGGCGCAGGCGGGTCGTACTCGGCAAGACACATCGACAATTTGCCGGGATGCCCAATCGAGGAGCCATCCATTTCCCCAGTTCGAGCACCAAAAACATTGGCAGCAACCAGCCGAACAGCTCGACCAATCGTCATGTTCGCACGATTGCCAGGTCCTAAAACATTGAGCCGACTGCGCATTCCGATCGACTCCGCATAGGGACCCGAAACGACAAGACACGATGCAGCGCCACCCGTGCTCGTCAGAGCAGTGTGGGCATTGAACGCTGGAGTCAGCATCGCTCGAAGAGCGGCAACAACCACCGGAAAATATTCAGGCTTGCAACCAGCAAGAACAGCATTGATTGCCGCTTTTTCGGCAGTCAGAACCCGCGAACGTTCTTTAATCTCACCAATCTCAACGGTCGCTGCCAGCCCCGCTGCTGCCAGCATGGCCTCTACCCGCTCTGGCGTCGGCGCGATAACTGGCAGTCCGTCGGTCCAGTTATTTTCAAACATGTGCTCTTGCGCACTGGACTCATCAAGCTCCACTGAACGTGCCACGGCGATTTCCTTTCGATTTGCTCAACTTATGTTGAGGTTCATCATTTTCTTCTTACTACCATAGGCGACTATGGAACGCATGCCAGTTGCCCAACTCAGCCATTGGTTTGTTTGATGATTTCCCCTCTGCAGCCGTCCCTCGACACGACAAACTCCGCCAACAAAGTCCTTTCGCTGAGTGATGCCGTTGCAGGTATCCCCGATGGTGCAGTAATTGGGTTGGGAGGCTTGTCGATGAACTCGGCCCCGATGGCAGTAGTTCGAGAAATCATTCGACAAGGCAAAAAAGACTTGACGATGGTGGCACTCGTGGCCGGCCTGCCGATTGATTGGCTGGCTGCTGCAGGAAGCATCTCCCGCGTCGTCACCGGTTTGGTGAGTCTCGAAGGTTTCGGTCTTGCTCAACACTTTCGGCGGGGAGTAGAAGGCCGCAAAATTGTTCTCGAGGAGTACAGCGAGCATCTGCTTATCTGCCGGCTGCAGGCCCAGGCTCATGGGCTTCCTTTTGTGCCAACTCGCGCCGGTCTTGGCACAGATGTCCTACGTCTACACAAAACCAGTGGAACGGTTCGCGAGGAAGTGGATCCGGCTACCGGTGAGCATTACGTGGCTTGTACTCGACTGCCGATCGACATTGCGCTCGTGCATTGCCACGAGGCGGACCAGGCCGGCAATGCGCGAGTCAATCCAAAGCTGATCTGGATGGACAACGAATTGGTGAATGCAGCGCCAAATACCATCATCTCCACTGAAGCAATCGTCGAGACTGATGCATTTCGCGCCGAGCCGTGGCGCACCACCTACCCCCGCTTTATGACCAACACGGTTGTGCATGCCCCATTCGGAGCACTCCCGACATCGATGTTTCCTTCTTATAGCCACAACAGCACGTTCTATGAGCGTTACGTTGCAGCAAGTGGCGACTCCAAATCATTCCAAACTTTCTTCGAAAAATACGTTGTCGCCCCAGCGACATGGGAAGAGTTTCTCGAGCTCAACGACCTCGCCAAAGCCGGAACCGCGATGGGAAGCGGACACAAAAACAAATGACAGCCTCGGTACCCGGATATGACTGCACCATTGACGAACTGATGGTCGTTGCATTCTCGCGTGCGCTGCTGCCTGACACGCGCGCATTCAACGGAGCGGTTTCATTCATCCCCGCCTGTGCATTCATGCTTGCGCGAGCCACTCATGCGCCAAACTTGGTTTGGGCAGCAGGGTCTATCGGCATTGATGCAGCGCCAAAAGCAATTCCCGAATCCACGCTGAGCGATGGCATCTGGCAAGGATCCACGATGCTTGCCAACTCGCCGTTTGATTTCTGGGCTCACGCTCAAGGCGCTCGATACAACACATTCTCTTTCCGTGGAGCCCAGATTGACCGCCACGGAAACGTGAACAACACCGTTATCGGCGAGTACGACGCGCCGAAGGTGCGTTTGGCTGGTGGGGGCGGAATGGCAGATCTCAGCGTGATGATTCCCCGCATCATGCTGTGGTCGACGACTCATACACCGCGAACCTTCGTGCGACAAGTGGACTTTCGCTCTGGATTCGGCTACGGAGACGGTGGCGACGATCGCGAATCTCGTGGAATGCGAGGTGGGCCAGTGGTGTGTATCACGAACCTGTGCGTATTTGGGTTTGACCAGAACACAAAACATATGAAAATAGATTCACTTCATCCGGGTGTCAGCTTTGAAGACGTTTCGGCTGCAACGGGATTTGAACTGACCACACCAAGTGCTCCATTGCCAGTCACTCCCCGCCCAACATCGACTGAATTGCAATTGTTGCGCGAGGTCATCGACCCACATGGCGCACGCCGCAGAGAGTTTTCGTGAAGTTCGGCCTAGTTCTTCCGATTCAGTCCCAACACGAGTCGTTGGAAAAACTGATCGATCAAATCGTGGCTGAGGCTGTTGCCGCCGAGGAAGCCGGCTTTGAAGCTTGTTTCCTCCCGGAGTTTCATCAAGCCCATGGAGGCGCGGTCGTCTCACCACACATCATTGGATCTGCAATCTTGCGTTCAACTCAGCGACTACGTTTTGGGGCCGCAGTTCTCGCAACACCACTGCATCATCCCGTTCGTTTGGCTGAAGAAATACTCATGCTGGACTGGATGAGCAAAGGAAGAATAATTCTTGGTTTGGGTATCGGACACCAAGTGCCCGATTTTGAGGCTTTCGGCGTCAACCGACAGCTGCGAGGCGAGCTCACCGAGGAAATACTCGAAGTTCTCTTGAAATGCTTTTCGGGTGAAGCCTTTCAGCATGACGGAAACCATTTCAAGATTGCCGCACACATCACACCGCTGCCCTATCAGCAGCCTCGTCCACCGATCTGGATGGGGGCCCACTCACGTCGTGGATTGCAGCGTGCTGCGCAATGGTCGGATCTTTGGCTATCGGATCCACAACGAGATACAGCAACCTGCGGCAGGCTGGCAACGTATTACCGCGAGGAAGCAGCCCGACTGCAGCGCCCCGCCGCCGTCGGGCTCTTTCGCGAAGCATGGATTGGCGACGATAAACGCGACTGTGAATCCAACTGGGGGCAACACGCCCTGGCAATTCATCGCCTCTACTACAACGTCGGGGTATATCGAAAGGTCTTTGAGCCGTGGGTAGACGAGGTACGAGACCGCGCTGATTTCACGTTTGATCGGCTTGCCCCAGGACGATTTCTGTACGGCAATCAAACAGACATCCGAGACACGATTACCGAATGGAAAGCACAAACGGGGTGTGAGTTCATGGCGTTAAGAATGCGGCATCCTGGCGGACCCGGCCATGCTGCAACACTTGAAGCGATTAAACGATTCGGCTCAGAAATTATCGCAGCTCCGACCGGCACTACTTCCTGAAAGGTCTAACCAGATGAAAGAACTCGGAAAGTACGAACGCTTTCTCATTGATGAAGTGCGACCAGGAATCGTCATGCTCACCATCAACCGACCAGACAAGCTCAACGCGATGGATCCGACATTCTTTCAAGAGCTCACTCGATTGATGCAGTCAATCTCAGAGACTCCCGCAGTCAGAGTTGCGATACTCACAGGTGGCGGCCGTGCTTTTTCTGCCGGTGGCGATATTGCTACTTTTCCTCAACTCACTGGCGACCCCGAAAAAGCCCGCATGCACCTACGGCTTGTCTTCAATTCATTTCATTCGATCGAAAAATGTCGTGTTCCTGTTATCGCCGCGGTGAACGGTGTTGCCCATGGTGGTGGACTTGAAATTCTTGGCGGTGTCGACTACCGAATTGCTTCAACTACTGCCAACCTCGGCTTTCGCGAAGCAGTCCATGGACTCATTCCAACCTATGGAGTCGTCAAGTTTCAGCACATTATCGGGCATGCACGCACAATGCGACTAGTTGGAACGGCGGAAATTATCGACGCCAAGACTGCCCTCGACTGGGGCGTTGTTCAGGAAGTGGTTGCCCCTCAAGATCTCCTCACCCGTGCGGTCGAGGTCGCCGAAGCCCTCGCCGCCAACCCCGCAACAGCAATTCATACCCTAAAAAATGTTCTTAATCGGAATTCCGCAGATGATTTAGCTCTCGCCGTTGAGGCAACTGCCCTGCTTTTTGCAATGCCCGATACTTTGCAGCGCATCGAAGCATTCCTCAACCGCAATCGCTAACTTCCATCAGTTCCGCTGCGGTAGCAACAGCACTTGCTTAAAGCACTACTTGGGGTCTGCCCGATCGTTGAATCACTACCACTCCTAGAACAATAAATACTCCGCCAAGCACTGACACCAACTTGGGTACTGTTCCCAGCAGCAGCCACGACCAGGCGAGCGCAGCCACTGGTATTCCATACATGTAGACAACGGTTTTACTTGCTGGAAGCACCTGCAAGGCATAAAGCCAAATGATGTAGGGCAATACCGTGCCACCCAAGACGAGCAGTATCAACCACGCCCATCCGCTCGGAGTAATCCGCGCAAATCCTTGCAGAGCGTGCGGATATAAAGGAATAAGCGTCAACATACCCATCGCAGTGGAAACAGCAAGCGTTGCCAGCGGATGCGCAGTCGTCGCAAACCGCTTCGAAATAATCGTAAAACCAGCCCATGACAGGGGGCTCAGAATTGACACTGCGGCCATGAGCGGATTACGGACCACAAATTGACCATCTCCGGATCCGGTGACTATCACCACGGTTGCTCCACAAATCGCAATCAAAAAGCCAAGCACCTGAGCGCGTCGAAACCGCTCCCCAAGTAGCACCACGGCCAATAAAGCAGCCCAGGCTGGCGATGTCGAAGCAATCGTCGACGCCAGTGATGGCGACAAGTACCGCTGGCCGTTGACAATCGGAAGCTGCGACAACGGCACGCAAAGCACACCTGCAGCCAAAAGCCACAGATACTCACGTCCCCGAAAATGGGGTCGCATGGCTGGCCGCGAAAAGGCAATCCCAATGAAGCAGAGTGACATCAAGCCGAAGCGAATCACCACGAGTTGCACAACATCAATTTCTCTCAGCATCCGAGCGACACCAACAAAGACGAGTCCCCACAGGGCGACCGTCAACACCATTGCTGCATGCACCACCCAGAGTCGACGATTGCTCACTGGGTTTCCTCGACACCAATCGCAGGAGCATTTTTCTTGGAGCGTACGGGGCGTATATCAAAACTTCCCGCAACGACACCCTCTGCTCTGAGCATAAATTTCTGTACACGCTGCGATGGGGTCTTTGGCAACTCGCTTACAATTCGCACAAATGCAGGAACCGCAAATCGTGGCATCGTTTGTTCACAGAACTCTCGTAACTGCATTGGGTCAATCGTGTGATTCGGCTCTAGAACGACTGCCACCATCACTTCTTCCTCACCTACATCGGAAGGAACCGCGTAAGCAGCTGACTCGCGAATAGCGGGGTGTTCATTCACTGACCGCTCCACTTCGAAGCTAGAAATATTCTCACCACGACGGCGAATGCAGTCCTTGATTCGATC
Source organism: Ilumatobacteraceae bacterium (assembly GCA_044351505.1). GTDB lineage: Bacteria > Actinomycetota > Acidimicrobiia > Acidimicrobiales > Ilumatobacteraceae > F1-60-MAGs027. Next base: position 347 of record JBILFO010000037.1, on the reverse strand, counting down.
GACGAAGACCAAATAGCCATCCTCGTCAAGTAGTCCACGGTCGCCGGTATGAAACCAGAGATCACGAAACGCATCAATAGTGGCATCAGGACGAGACCAGTAGCCCGCAAACAAACCCATCGGGACAGTCGGCCGTGCACAAATCTCCCCTGGAAGTCCGTTCGCGAGCGCAACACCTGATTCAGGGTCTTGAATCTGAATATCCAGGTGTGGACAAATTCGTCCCATCGTTCCACGCTTCACTTTTCCAGGTGCCGGCGCACTTGCTGGACCAAGCTCAGTCGAGCCGTACACCTCCAGTAGTTCCAACCCAAATCGTTGCTCAAAATCCGTAATTATCGCTGGCG
>JBILFO010000142.1:0-3566 GCA_044351505.1 Ilumatobacteraceae bacterium | reverse complement strand
AGATGCGCTCGTGCAGATTCTTACCGAGCCCAAGAACGCGCTCGTCAAGCAGTACCAAAAGTTTTTTGAGTTCGAAGACGTCGAGCTCGTGTTGACGCCAGATGCTTTGTCGGCAATTGCTGATGCTGCACTCACACGTGGCACTGGTGCCCGTGGGCTGCGGGCAATTTTGGAAAATGTTCTACTCGACACCATGTACGACTTGCCAGGCCGCACCGATGTAGCAAAAGTGGTGATTGAAGCCAACTGTGTTACTGATCGGGCTGCGCCCACCATCACCACGCGTTCGCCAAGGGTGAGCAAACCCAAGCGCGCTGCTTCTTAAACGCACTACCGTTCACGTCATGACCGATGCGGCAATCGAGCGTGCAACTGCATATCTCGACGCCCATTCGGTGTATGAAAAGACTGGCCGAATCGAATCGCCGAGCACAGCCAACATTCAGCGTTTGGTCAACTTGATGGGCGACCCGCACGATGCGTATCGCACCATCCATGTGACGGGCACCAATGGCAAGGGCTCCACCAGCCAGATGATCACCAAGCTGCTCATGGCGCATGGCCTGCGAGTTGGCACTTACACCAGCCCGCATCTCGAGCGAGTCAACGAACGAATGGCCATTGATGGTGAACCCATTGGCGACGACGAGTTGGCCGAAAATGTGTTAGCTATTGCCGAACTTGAGCCACTAGTTGAAGCACGGCTGAGTTACTTCGAAATCATTACTGCCGTGGCCTTTCGATGGTTTGCCAACAGTGCAATCGACGTAGGAGTCATCGAGGTTGGTTTGCTTGGCCGCTGGGATGCCACCAACGTGGTGAAAAGCGATGTCGCAGTGCTCACCAATGTGTCGCTAGATCACACCGAGTTTGCCGGGCCCACGCATGCACATATCGCTGGAGAGAAGGTTGGCATCGTCAAAGCCGACAGTGTGTTTGTGCAGGGCGAGATTCGTGACGATGTCGAAGACATCTGTGCCGAAGTTGTTTGCGCGCGCCGAGTTGTGCGCGGCAATCACTTCGAGGTGATGGCAAACGAGTTGGCCGTCGGTGGGCGGCTGGTGGCCGTGCGCACCATGCGTGCGCGCTATGAAGATATCTTTGTGCCGCTGCATGGAAACCACCAAGGTGATAACGCATCTGTTGCAATCGCAGCAGTAGAAGAGTTCTTTGACAGCGCCATTACACGCAACATTCTTGAAGAGGGTTTTGCAACTGTCGAGATGCCTGGCAGGTTTGAAATTTTGGGTCGTCAACCACTCGTGGTTGTTGACGGGGCGCACAATGTTGGCGGGGCAGAGGTGTGCTCGGAAGTGTTTTTTAACGACTTTCAAATTGAAGGTAGGCGCTTGCTGGTTGTCGGCATGTTGAAGAGTCGCAATGCACGCGAACTGCTTGGTGCGTTGCGTGCAGATGAGTTCGATGAGGTGGTGTGCTGTACTGCGCCAACCTCACGCGGCACCCCTGCTAGTGAGGTTGCAGCGGCAGCCCGCGCCGTCGGTTGTGAAGAAGTCAAGGTTGTAGAACAACTCGACGCCGCATTGGCGTATGCATATCGCCAGATGCGAGCCGAAGATGCATTGCTAGTTGCCGGGTCGCTTTATGTGGTGGGTGCTGCACGACCTGTGCTCCGTCAGTTGATGCCGTAGGGGTAGCCTTACGGCGTGACAAACCCCACGAACAGCAAACGAACCCTTGTACTTTTGAAACCCGACGCCGTCGAACGGGGCTTGGTAGGTGAGATTGTTTCGCGATTCGAGCGCCGCGGCCTGACAATCGATGCGATGCAACTCCGCACGCTCGATAAAACAATTTTGGCTAATCACTATGCCGAGCACCAGGGCAAACCGTTTTATGCCGACCTCGTTGAATTCATGTCGCGCGGCCCAGTCGTGGCGATGGTGGTGGCGGGCCCTGACGATACGTGGGAGATTTTGCGATCCATGATGGGTGCTACCAACCCGCGGGCTGCGGCACCTGGCACCATTCGTGGTGATCTGGGAACCATCTTCACCGAAAATCTCATCCACGGAAGCGATTCGGCAGAATCTGCCGCAAGGGAAATCCAAATTTTCTTCCCGGGTCTCTAAGGCACCACAGTGGCCGGCACCAACCCGATTTCGCTCACACGCGACATTGCCATCGATTTGGGCACGGCCAACACGCTTATCTATATCAAGGGTGAAGGCATCGTGCTTGATGAACCGAGCACTGTCGCCCTTGATACTGCAACCGGCCAAGTGGTTGCCGTCGGGCATGATGCAAAGCGCATGTGGGGACGCGCCCCGCGCAACATACGAGTGGTGCGGCCACTCAAAGATGGTGTGATTGCCGACTTTGATTTGTGCGAACAAATGTTGCGCGAGTTCATTCGTCGAGTGCACACCAGTCGGTTCAGCAAACCACGAATGATTGTGTGCGTGCCCTCAGAAATCACTGGTGTCGAGCGACGCGCGGTGCAAGACGCCGCAGAATTCGCAGGGGCGCGACGCCCGGTGTATGTGATTGAAGAGCCCATGGCTGCTGCGATTGGGGCAGGCCTGCCGGTCAGCGAACCAAGCGCCAGTCTCATCGTCGACATTGGCGGTGGAACCACAGAGGTGGCGGTCATTTCGCTGGGCGGCATCGTTACTGCAAGCTCCTGCCGTGTTGCGGGCGACGAAATCAACGATGCAATTGTGGCAATGTTCAAAAAAGAGTTCAACCTCGACATCGGAGACAATACGGCCGAAGAAGTAAAGATTCAGTTGGGTTCAGCCTGGCCACTAGAAGAAGAACTCACAGCAGATGTCGGTGGCCGAGACATTGCTTCGGGGCTACCGCGCACACAAGAGGTCACCACGGTCGAGATACGGGCTGCGATTGATGTTCCGGTTACTGCGATCATCGACGTGGTCAAGAGCACGCTCGAGCGAACGCCGCCCGAACTTGCGGCTGACGTAATCAGCAGTGGCATCACGTTGTCTGGGGGTGGGGCACTGCTCACTGGGCTCACCGAGCGCATAATGCACGAAACGGGAATCAACGCCATGGTGGCGCCTGACCCGTTGTTGTCGGTGGTTTTGGGTGGTGGGCTGACGCTGGAGAACCTGGACGCGATGAAGGGTCTTACGGCGCAATCGGACGACGAGTAACACGGCGGTCATTCGAGCGTGGCTCAAAACAAAACAAATCTCCAGCGCGCAATCGTGCTGCTGGCGTTGGCCTCGGTGTTTTTCATCACACTGGATCTCAGCGACTCGTCGTCCACGTCGCAGATCAGGCGGGTGTTTAGCACTGTGTTTTCACCGATTGAAAACGTCACACGGGTAGTCACGCGCCCGTTGGGTGGTGCGTGGAATGCATTTCGTGAATACGACGATGTGGTCGCTGAAAATAATCGCCTGCAAGAGCAAGTGGCGCTGCAGGAAGGGGCAGCAGTTGCCGCCGCAGCCTCGGTGCGCTTGTCACAAGAACTCTTGGCTCTCAACGGGTTGCCTACGTTGGCGGGAATTAACTCGGTAACGGCTCAAGTTATTGGTGAGACCCCAACCAACTTTTCTCAGACGGTGGAAATCAACCAGGGT
>JBILFO010000141.1:0-3574 GCA_044351505.1 Ilumatobacteraceae bacterium | reverse complement strand
AGTACCCTTTCGCTCCCCCTGCCGACTGAGTACCACCGCCTCCGCCGTTGGCACCTGTACCACCCGCGACTCCCGAAGATCCACCGCCGCCACCACCAGCTGATGTGCCACCATAACCACCGCCGCCACCGCCGCCAGCTGTCGCGAGATCTGTTGTCGCGCCAGAAATGCGAATCGCTGAGCGACCACCACCAGAGCTGTAAGAAAACGACATAGGCGCATAGCCGTCGACTTGGCAAGAACCGCCTTGCCCACCACCCCCATACGTCAGCGGTGTGTGCAAACAATTACCAACGGTTCCTGACGTGCCTTGATAGCCACCTCCTGCTTGGCCGACAATGATCGTGAATGTTTGACCTGCAGTAACCGAGTACGTGCCCGTTGCATAGCCACCTCCTCCACCGTCACCGAATGTCGCGTACGTGGCACCGCCACCACCAGCACCAAGCAAATGAAGTGACGCTGATGTCACTCCACTTGGCACCGTCCATGTTTGGTCGGCACCGGTGTAATTGAAAGTTGCATACGTTACGACGCCTGCCTCAACATATTTGATTACAACACAACCATGGCCCCCGACGGTGTTTGCAACCGTGTTGCTGTCTGATCCACCGATTCCGACCCCCGAAACACACTCGGGACTAGACGCAGCACGTGCTTCTCGGAAGGTCCAGTTGCGATCAGGTATCGCCACAAAAAGAATGGCAAAGAGCGCAATAGCCGCGATCGGGCGCATGCCGCCGCCACGCAACCACATGCGTAACAATTGAGGGCGTTTTCGCCTTCGCTCGGCTCCGCCCAACATTGTCTAAAAACAGTATCAAGAAGTGTAAGACTTCTACAATTCGAACTATTAACTATTTGGCTTTAGTGCTAGATATCTAGCCGAAAAAAGTTTCCGCAACATCCTGAAACAATGCGAGATCAATCGTGCGAGTTTTGCCGCGTGTAACACTCATCGACAGCCGCTCAATATGTCCGCATTTCAGCACCACCAGATCGCCGAATGCTTTGGCATACACGGCATCCACCGCCGCCAATCCGAAGCGTGTTGACAACACGCGGTCGTAGGCCGTGGGCGTACCCCCTCGCTGCACGTGTCCCAACTGCACCACGCGCGACTCAAACCCGGTGAGACGCGACAATTCGGGGGCGATTACCTGGCTGATACTGCCATGCATTTCACGACCATATTTATCGAGCTGTGGTTCTGGCACCTCAAGCGTTCCAGCTATCGGCTTGGCACCTTCGGCCACCACCACCAATGACGCATAGCGACCGCGATCGTGACGTTTGGAAACGATTGCCGCAACTTCAGCAATATTAAATGGCACCTCGGGCACCAAGATCGCGGTGGCCCCACCGGCAATTCCTGCATGCAATGCAATCCATCCAGCGTCACGACCCATAACTTCGATCACCATCACGCGGTCGTGGCTTTCAGCAGTGGTGTGCAGACGGTCGATTGCATCAGTGGCAATCTGCACCGCAGTTTGAAACCCGAACGTTGCGTCGGTGCCAACCACGTCGTTGTCAATTGTTTTGGGCACGCCGACAATTGGCAAACCATGATCGTCAGCCAACATCGACGCGACGGTTAACGAGCCGTTGCCCCCGATCACCACCAAGGCATCGAGGCCGAGATCGGCAAACACTTGCTTGGTGCGCTGCACACCATCGGGGTAATCAAACGGGCTGCCGCGCCGTGTGCCCAAAATCGTGCCACCTTTAGGCAAGATGCCACGCACTTTGCTGATGTCGAGTTCTTCATATCGCTTCTCGAGCACACCATCCCACGAGTCATAAAAGCCAAGCACGCGATGACCGCCGACGCTTTGTGCCTTGCGCACGATGGCGCGAATCACCGCATTAAGACCTGGGCAATCCCCACCGCCGGTGAGCACGCCGATGTTCATCAGATGAGACCGCGGTTTTCTAACTAGTAACTCGACGTGCGCCCTCGACCAGATTGATGCGATAGATCACTTCGTCAAGCGCATCCCCAGCCGTCACCGTGGGGTAACGCAACGGGTTTTCCTTGGTCACACAAGTTGGCAACGGCGCCAGCAAGGTGCTCGGTCGAGGGTGACAAAACTGCACAATGCTATATCGCTCGCCATCGAAGTTCGGGTCGGCCACTACTCGGTGCCAACCGATCGGAATCACACCGTTAGACAATCGCTCGAGCATGATGCCCGTATTCAAAATGACGTGTCCAGCTGGCGGCACAGCATCGATCCATTTACCGTCGTGTTTTACTTGCAAACCTTTGGCAGTCGCCCGTGGCAACGCAGTAATCAGGTTGATGTCGCCATGTTCGGCAGCCCACACATGCCCGTCACCCGGAACGTTCTTCATGCTTGGGTACCGAATGGCACGGTTCAACGCACAACCGTTGTCAACCATCTGGTCAAAGAAACTGTCTTTGCAACCAAGGCCCACGGCAATGATGCGCAAGAAACGTGTTTGCAAATCGATCATCGCATCGTGGAACGCATACAACACTTTGCTGATGCCTGGCACCGACGCCTCGGGTAGCACCTGGTCGGGGTATGCCTGTGGAAATTTGCGGCGCATGGGGTGACCAGGCTCGACTTGCTTGCCCCAGTTCAACATTTCTTTCCAGTCGGGCTTGTCACTCACCTCGGCAGTTTCGACCAACACGTCGGTGTAGCCGGTTTGCCCGTTGGCACCAGCAGCGATGTAGCCGCGCTTTTCGGCTTGCGGCTTATTGAAAAATTCGAACAACATCGCATAGGTGGTGTCGAGAAGATCTTCTGACAAGTCGTGGCTCGTATAAACGAAGCCAGTTGCCAGGCTGCGCATCACACCATCGACGACTGCTTTTTGTTGTTGAGCATTGCCCATTTCGAAAGCAAGCAAGTCAACGTCAAGGATGTCACTGGCCACGAGCCCACGCTATTGCCACGGGTATGGTGACTGAGACATCATCATGACTCATCGGCTTGTGCAGGTTGGCGACATTCGTCTCGCCGTGTGCGAACTGGGCAGCACCAACGCCCAGCCCTCCATCGTGTTGGTGCACGGCCTGGCTTCGAACTCTCGTTTGTGGGACGGAGCCGCCTCCGCACTTGCCGGTTTCGGGTATCACGTGGTATCACTTGATCAACGTGGGCATGGCCTGAGCGACAAACCCGACGATGGCTACGACATGCCAACGGTGGTCGATGACCTGGCAAAACTTATCAAGCAACTTGGTTTGCAGCGACCAATCGTTGCTGGGCAATCGTGGGGCGGCAATGTGGTGGTCGAACTCGCAAACCGCCACCCCGGTGCAACACGCGGGGTATGCGCAGTGGACGGCGGGCTCATCCAACTATGTGATCGTTTTGCCTCGTGGGACGACTGTGTTGAAGCGCTGCAACCACCCCGCCTGGCCGGGAGTCGCGCCGATGGTTTTGCCAAGATGATGCGCCGCGTGTATGCAGGTTGGCCCGAAACCGCAATTGTTGGTGCGCTAGCCAACATGCAACATCACGACGATGGCACCATCAGCCCATGGCTGACATTCGACCGACATATCAAGGTGCTGCGCGGATTGTGGGAGCACCGA
>JBILFO010000036.1:0-12788 GCA_044351505.1 Ilumatobacteraceae bacterium | reverse complement strand
AAAGCTTGCCGAGCGCGTGCACGTAATCGAAAACTTCGTTGATGTAGCCGGCATCACACCCCAAGATCGCATGACGCCGTACCGACGCGAACTTGGGATCGGCACAGAAGTTGTGGTCATGTATGCCGGCAACGTCGGATTCTCTCAATCGCTGGAGCTGCTGGTTGAATTTGCGCGCCGCACTCCGCAGGTGACCGTGCTCATCAATGGTGCTGGCGTGGCCTTGGCGTCACTGCGCGCTCGTGCTGCAGATGTAGCCAACGTGCGGTTCGGTGAATATCAACCCGAGGCTCGCTTGGCAGAAGTGTTGGCCACCGGCGATATCCACGTCGTATCGCTACGGGCTGGTTTGGCAAGTGTGAGTGTGCCATCGAAAACGTATTCAATTTTGGCCGCTAGTCGGTGCGTGGTCGCAGCCGTTGATCGCGATACCGAAATTGACCGGCTCGTCACTCGTGCGGGGGCCGGAATCTGTGTGGCGCCCGACGACGTCGATGCGTTGTGCGCTGCACTTGGCTCGTTGGCAGGCGACCCAGCCCGCCGGTTGGCGTTGGGTAGTGCTGGGCGTACCTATGTAGAACAACACCCGACGGCGCGAGACGTGGCTGGTGCTTACGTGCGGCTACTGCCCGATAGCCTGAGCAACTCGTGACGTCGTCCGCCAAGAAAATCGCCCGCCTCGCCGAAAAGAGCAAGACACGCAAGCCTCGTGGCGTGCGCCTAAAGGGCGGCTCGGTGTTTCCCACGATCATCATCGTGGTGCTCGCCCTGGGTGCAGCACTCATTGCATATTCTCGTCAAACTCTCGAAGATCGCAGCGCAGCCGACATCACGAACGCGACGTATTACCTATCTTTTGGTGTGTACGTCTGTGACCAGTGGATTGAACTACCGGATACCGCACTTACCGAGTTGGCCGAAATTCGTGAAGGTGCTGAGTTAGTTGCAGGCCAGCCAGGTGTTGTGCAGTGGCAGCCCCAAATTCTGAGCGGTCAGCGTCGCGCCAAGTTGTCGGCAGTGTTGGACTTGTACGCGATCAAAGTAGACAACGACAAAATCACGTTCCCGCCGGCACTCAACGGGGGAGTCACCTTGACCGAAGATCGCGATGCGTGTGACGGTGAGGGCGGTTCGTTATTTGTCGAAACATGGGACGTGCAGGGCACTGACTCCACTCGCAAGACGTCAATCGCCAATCTTGACTCGGTTCGTTTGAACAACAATGGTCTGGCCGTTGCGCTGGTGTTTGCACCAGATGGCACCGAAGTTGACCTGCCACCAGCAGCCAGTCAAGTCGAGCTGCTCGTCAACTCGGGCGAGTAAGTCGCGCGCGGCATGTTCGCCGTTGTACTTGTCGGTGGTTTCGGCACGCGATTGCGTCCGCTCACCAACACCACACCCAAACCATTGTTACCACTCGGTCAGCGCACCATTCTGGAATGGATGCTCACTCACTTGGCGCGAGGTGCAGTCACTGATGCTGTGCTGGCTCTCGGATTCAAGCCCGAGCCGTTCTTGGCTGCATTCCCCGACAACACATGTGCCGGGGTGCGTTTGCATTACGCGATCGAGTCAGCGCCGCTCGACACCGCCGGGGCGATTGGTTTTGCTGCTCGCAGCGTGGGTCTACATGAACGCAACGAAACGTTCGTAGTCGCCAACGGCGACATCGTCACCGAGTTGTCAATTGCTGATTTGGTCGCTGCTCATCGTGGCAATGTGCAGGCTGGTGCGTTGGCAACTATTCATCTCACACCTGTTGCTGACCCCACGCAATTTGGGGTAGTCGAGTGTGATGCACATAGCAAGGTGACTGGCTTCGTAGAAAAACCCGCCCCGGGTGCAACTACGAGTTTTCATGTCAACGCCGGCACCTATGTGTTCGAGCCAGCAGTGCTCGACCTCTTGCCGGGTGATGCGCCACTCTCGGTCGAGCGCACCACGTTTCCGCAGCTTGTGCAGCGTGGCGCGCTGTACGCCCAGCCCACCGAGGATTACTGGCTGGATGCCGGGCGTCCCGAGACATATCGTCGCGGCAATCTGGATTTGATCAATGGCTCGCGTCGCGACCGCGACGATGCCGTGCACGCAACCGCCCAGGTGGATGCTGAGGCGCGCATTGTGAACAGTGTGATCGGGGCTGGCGCGCGAGTTGCTGCTGGCGCCCAAGTGAAAGACTCGGTGATTTTTCCTGGCGCATCGGTTGGTCGCAATGCACGGGTGTCAGCAGCCTGTGTAATGGGGCATGTTGCTGACGAAGCAGTCGTGCACGACTCGCTGGTGGCCGACTAGCGAAACAAATCTTCTTGCGGTGGGCGTACAAGTTCGCTCACTGATGCTTCGCGAAACCAACTTGGGTCGGCGCCGCGCACCACGGCAACGGGAATGCCCGATGACTTACCCATTACAAGTTCGGCTGCACTCGCTAGTTCGTCAGCGATTGCAACTTCGGTTACCTGCATGACGCGTCCGAGGGCGTCGGCGGTGCCGCGCAGGTCGACCACCGCGGCGATGCCGGCGACTCCGATTGCCACGTCGGTAAGCCCCTTGCGCCATGCCCGACCAAACGTGTCGCTCACAATGACGCCCACTTCGACCCCCAACTGAGCGCGCACAATGTCGCGAATGCGGCGCGCCGAACGGTCGGAGTCTTTCGGCAACAACGCCGCCTGGCCGCGCTCGACGTTGGATAAATCGACGCCACTGTTGGCGCAGACAAAACCATGCTTTGTCTCGGTAATGATCAAGTCGCCACGCCGGCGCACAATACGCACGGCTTCGTCTTCGACCAATTGTTTGTGGCTGAGTGGATTCGTGGGGTCAATAGCCACCAGTTGGCCTTCGGCTTTGCTCACGACTTTTTGTGTCACCACCAACACGTCACCATCGAGCAGCGGGCCATTTGGCTCGTTGCGACACGCGGCAACGATGATGTCGCCGAGCTGGTCGTTGGGTGCGATTTCGCCAATGCCGGTTACGCCCCAAGCAGTAAGACGCATCGTCATGGTGTTACGGCTCCGATCACAGTTGCCGCGAGTGAGCGGGCCACGGTGTCTGTCTTCATGATTGTGCTTGTGACGATACAACGCATGCCAAGTTGCTCGATTGCGTTGCACAAATGTGCATCGACTTCGTCGATCACAAAGACCCCACAAATATCGGCATAGATACGGGCCACGCCGAGCGCGCTGGATTCGTGCCCCAATTCGCGCAGCAGTCGATCGGCAGGGCCTTTCAATGCCGCACCGCCGATAATCGGCGAGATCGCTACCACCGAGTTGCGGCGTGCTGCGAGCGCTGCGTCTACTCCTGGCACAGCCCGCACTGGGCCGATTGACACCAGTGGGTTGGACGGGGCAATCACCACGACGTCGGCGGCGGCCAGTGTGTCAAGACCGTTGGGGGTTGCGGTGGCGGCACCAGCGAATTGCAACTCGGCAACCGCAACTGCATGACGCAGTCGCACGAAATATTCTTGGAAAGAAATCGTTTCGCCTCGCTCGTAGCGATGCCCGTCGGGTGAGGTTGCATCATCGGCCAAAGTCACCCGGGTTTCAACTCGCGAATCGGTCATCGGAACAATCGTGAACGGCACGTTCCACGCCTGGGCAATCTCGCGCGTTACTTCGCTGAGACTCGCGCCCTCGGCCAAGCGCGTAGTGCGGTACAAATGAGTCGCCATGTCGCGATCGCCGAGGTTGAACCAGTCGTTGGGTGCCGTCGAGTGTTGAGGTCGAACCCCTACGTACCGTGCATGCGATTGCATCGTGACCCAGGTTTCGTCGCTCAATCCCCAGCCTCGCTCGGGGTCAATTGCATTAGACAACGTGTAGATCACTGTGTCGATATCGGGCGAGACGTGCAGCCCATTCACCACGGTGTCATCACCCGTGTTAACGAGTGCGGTCACTGCGTGGTCGGTATCCGAGAGACGCATAGCGCGTAAAAATCGGGCGGCACCCACGCCGCCGGCAATGACTGCAACTTCACGCGCAGCGGACATGTCTTTGAGCGTATGAGTAGCCTTACCTGAGTGCCACGCGCTCTCATCACCGGTATCACGGGCCAAGACGGCCAACACCTAGCCGAATTTTTGCACGGCAAGGGTTACGACGTCTTCGGGCTCATCAAAGGCCAAAACAACCCCAAGGTCGAAGCGCTCTTGGCCGAGTTTCCGTATGTGCAACTTGTTCACGGCGATCTCACCGATTTTTCTAGTTTGGTCGCCGCTCTGCGCACCGTTGAACCCGACGAGATCTACAACCTGGGTGCGATTTCATTCGTGGCGATGTCGTTCAATCAGGCTGAGCTCACCTCCAACGTCACCGGGCTCGGTGTGTTGCGCATGCTCGAGGCCATCCGACTTGTTGGTGGTGCCCAGAGCAACCCGATTCGCTTTTATCAAGCGTCGTCATCAGAGATGTACGGCAAGGTGCGCGAGATTCCCCAAACCGAGATGACTGCGTTTCATCCGCGTTCGCCGTATGGCGTGGCCAAGGTGTTCGGCCATCACATGACGGTGAACTACCGCGAGTCGTATGGCATGCATGCTTCGTCAGGAATCTTGTTCAATCATGAAGGCCCCCGCCGCGGATACGAGTTCGTTACTCGCAAGATCACCCACTCGGTGGCCCGCATCAAGCTTGGCTTGCAAGACAATTTGCTGCTCGGCAATCTGGCTGCCAAGCGCGACTGGGGTTACGCCGGAGACTACGTAAAAGCAATGTGGCTCATGTTGCAACAAGACGCGCCAGAAGATTTCGTGATTGCTACTGGGGAAACCCATGAAATCACCGAGTTTTTGCAACTGGCATTTGAGTGCGCAGGTTTGGGCGACTGGCGCAAATATGTCGGAATCGACCAGCAGTATTTCCGCCCAGCCGAAGTGGATCTGTTGGTTGGGGATGCGTCAAAAGCCGAGCAAAAACTCGGTTGGAAGCGCGAAGTTGACTTCCCGACGTTGGTCGAGATGATGGTGCGTCACGACATTGATGTCGAAACCAAACGCGCAAAGTAGCGGCGTAATCCAAACATAAAAATTGCCAGTGCTACTGCTGCACTGGTGATGAGTGCCAGCTCGACTCGCAGGAACAAATCGTCACTTGACCACGCTGCTGTGGCAACGAAGCTGGCAAAGCTTGTCACCCAGCCAACTGCCACAAAAACATGCCCTGACATCGACAACACCGATTGCGCACACGCCTGCGCCAACATGTACACCGCGCTGGCAAATGCCAACAGCGTGATGGTGCGTCGGTCAATGCCACCGTCGTACACCAAATCCAGCACCCACGGGCCGGCGATGAATGCGCCAACCACTCCGATGACCCCAACGCCACCTACCAAGGTGAACAATCGTCGCAACACGGCGCGAAACTCGGTGGCATTGCCAAGTGTGACGAGCTGGGTCAAACGGGGAAGCATCGCGGCGTTGACTGCTTGGAACAAAAATAGTGGGATTCGCGCCAAGAGCACGGCGTTGCCAAAGCGTGTGACTACTTCAGGGGCGGTGCCTTCGCCGAGGAGGTCAACGGTGAGTGGTCCAGCGTTGATGAGCGCCCCAGAACACAGGGTGCCAAGTAGCAGCCAACCAAGATTCGGGGCAAGTTCGCCCCATGATGCCGGCGTTCCCGGTGAAGTGCGCAGTCGTCCCGACCCGAATGCGCCGACGGCAATCACCAGCGGCACCACCGCCACCATCAACGCGTATGGCCCGACGCGATCGAGCCCGGCGAGCAAGAAAACTGCGCAGGCAATCACCCGCAGTAATCCGTCGAGGGCAATCATGAGGCTGTAGATGCGGAAGTGTCCGAGCCCCGAGCAAATTCCGCGTGCGATGTGAAACGGTGCATAACCCACCAGTGCAATCACGAGTGCCAATGTCACCACTGCTGACCCTTCGAACAAATCGTTGGTGAGGCGGGTGCGGGCCAGTGCCACCGCCACCACAAGCAGCAGGGTGATTGCTGCTGCCACGGGGGCCACCTTGCGCACCACCGGACGCACACCGTCACCCAGTGCCCGACGGTGGGCGACAGAGCGGCTCACTTCTTGTTCGAGTGGCAAAAAGAATCCGGGCACGAGCGCAAACATCACAAACCACAGCGACACGATTGGTTTGAATCCGTCCTGGCCGAGTGCTTCTTGGCCCAGGCGGAAAAACACATAGATGGAAACGCCACCCACCAAGAGGCCCGAGCCGATGGTGAAGCTGCCCGACGGTAACGCCGAGCGCATTACTTGAGACGCTGGAGGCGAGAGCGGGCTCGGCCCAGCGCCGTCAGTGGAGGATCTGTGCAAAAACATGAAGCGAGCCGAGGCTACTCACCTCGGCTCGCTTCGAAACGTTGTGCAGATTACGCAATATCTGAAGTGGAGACGTTCTTGCGACGCTCCAGGATGCTGCGCACTTTGTCGCCGGCTTCGTCGAGCACTCGCTGGGCGGTCTCTTGTGCCTCAGTGCGCACGCGAGGTGCGACTTCGTTGATGCGATTGCGCAACTGGCCGATGCGCTGTTGGGCATCAAAACGCCGGGCAGCAACACGCTGCGTGGCGATGACACCAACACCAACTGCGACGTACGCGGCGTCACGTGCAACTTTGGCTGCAGGTGCCACTGCTTTGCGAACGTCAACCGAAGTGAGGTCGAGTGCTTTCAGTGGATTCGAGATCTTCAATGCAGGCATGAGTGGCTCCTTATGTGAGGTATGGGTCAAATGACCTGCCGAGAACGCTAACTCTGGGTGCTAACTTTTGCAAGCACAGCGCATACGAATGTATGTGGCATCGGTCATCGGTAGGTTGGAAGGTCGTGACGATGCCCGTGGCGATGCCCGTGACAGTCCCCGTGGCACAGCGCCCATCCCGTGCCGCCCCACCGGTGGTGGCGGTCATGGTGGTCCACGAGCCAGGCGTGTGGTTTGCTGAGACCCTCGCCAGCCTCGCTGCTCAGGATTACCCCGATCTGCGCTTGGTGGCCCTGCTCACCAGCACCACACCAGCCACCGTTGCCGATGCAATTCAGGTGGCTGTGCCTGCGGCCTTGGTGCGCTTTGTGGAGGGCAACCCGGGTTTTGGTCCAGTGGCCAATCAGGTGATGGCAGTGGTGGATGGCCATGACGGTTTCTTGCTGTTTTTGCACGACGATGTGGCGCTGCAGCCAGATGTGGTGTCGCAACTGGTGGCTGAGGCATTTCGGTCGAACGCAGCAATGGTTGGCCCGAAATTGGTGGAGTGGGACACGCCAAGCGTGCTGCAACACGTCGGGCTAGATGCTGATCGCACTGGACGGCTCGTCGACGTGGTCGACCCTGGCGAACGCGACCAACAACAGCACGACGCCGTGCGCGATACGTTCGCTTTGCCTTCTGCTTGCATGTTGGTGCGTAACGACATCTTCCGCGAGGTCGGTGGTTTTGCCGCGCAGATTCCATTTCTTGGCGAGGAACGGGATGTGTGTTGGCGTCTACACATGCTCGGCGCACGAGTAATGGTGAATCCTGCTGCAGTGGTGCGACATCGTGGTGCATTCGCTACGCGAGCGATGCTGATCGGCGCCGATGCGCGCGCCGAGCGCAATCGAGTGCGCACTGTCGTGGCGTGTGCGCCGCTGTCGCAGTTGCCGCTCGTTGTCGTGCGCCTGTTGGTGCAGTCGATTGTTGACACCGTTTTGGGGTTGCTGAACGGTGAGCAGCAGCGTGGCTTGGCTAGTTTGCGCGCAGTTTTTGCACTGGTGATTGACGCACCAATGATTGCCGCTCGGCGTCGCGCACTGCGAACGTTGCGTCGCGTGCCAGGCAGCGAAGTGAGCTCGTTGCAGTTGCGCGCCAGCGCCCGACTCGCCGTCTATGCCCGTCACCGTCGTGCGCTACGCGAACAACATACATCCGAGATTCCGGCAATCGGTGGTGCGGTTGCGCCGCCCTCGCGCGTGGTAACACTCGTGGGTTTTGTTGCAGTGCTGCTGGTGTTCATCGGCAGCCGTGGATTGATAGTCAACGGGGTGGGCAACATCGGGCAATTCGTTCCGCTGGCTGGCGAACAGTCGGGTGTTATCGATTTGGTACGGGCATATGTTGTGGGCTGGGCGCCCGGCTGGTTTGGTGCTCCGAGTGCAGCCCCAACGTATTTGGGTGTGATGTCGGTAGCTGGCGTGTTGTGGTTGGGCTCGTGGGCCGGGCTGCTGACACTGCTCGTGGTGGGGGCACTTGTCGTCGGGCCGATTGGTGCGTGGCGGTTGAGCGGCGTGTTTGGCACGGCACGAGTGCGGATGTTTGGTGCAATCACTTATGCAGCATTTCCGGTTGGCATTCTGGCTGCCCGCGACGGTCGACGCGATGCGATCATCTTGTGGGCATTAGCGCCGTGGATTTTGGATTTTGCGCGGCGAATCGCCGGCTTGGCCCGCGACGAAGTAAACACGTTGCGCGAAACTTCGGTGCGTCCTACTGGTGGTCGTCGTTCACAACTCGTTGCATCGCTGTTGTTGGTGGTGGCCGTGGCATTTGCGTTCAGTCCTGTGGTGTTGCCGATGGTGGTGGCCCTCATGGCGGTATTGCTCATTGCTGCTCCGTTGACACCCACACCCTGGCGCGCATCGGCGTGGCTCGTTGCCTCGCTTGGTGTGGCGGTGGTGGCCAGTGTGGTGTTGCACGCGCCGTGGTCGCTGCGATTCGTCGCTGGGGATTGGTGGTCGGCATTCGTCGGCGTGGGAAGCCCAGCCACCATGGCATCGCTAGTAGATGTGTTGTCGCTTGGCGTTGACAATGTGGTGTGGCGAGCGTTACTCGTTGCTGGTTATGTGCCGGTGGTGTTGATGCTCTTTGTTCGGCGCGGGTCGCAATCCAGTTGGATCACTCGCGCGTTTTTGCTGGTGGTTGTTTCTCTTGCGCTGCGGATGGCTACCGAGCACGACTTGGTGGCTCTGGCGCTTCCTGAGCCGCTCGTGTTGGCAAGCCTGACGGCGCTTGGCGTAAGCATGTCGGCAACGGCTGCGTTTGCCGTGTTCATCGAGGGCCGTAGCCGCACTTTTACGTGGCAGCAATTGCTCGCCACGGTGTCGGTGACGGCGATGGTTGCCGCAGCAGTGCCGAGTGCCGTGGTAGTTGCCGATGGTCGCTGGATGCAACCCAATGCAACGTTGAGCCAACTCGTCACACAGTTGCCCGACGATGCCGACGGCGACTATGCGACGTTGTACATCGGTGACACGCGTCTGCTGCCAGTCGCAGCTGTTGCCGCCAGTGATGGTCGCACCGCTTTTGGCGTAGTGCGCGACGGCGGGGCGACCGGTGTCGACCTTGTGCCGTCAACGCCAACGCAGATGTCTGATGCGCTCGTGCGAGCCGTGGATGTGTTGTTGACGGGGGAGTCATTGCGTGCAGGTCGCCTCATGGCACCGCTGGCCGTGCGATTCATCGTTGTGCCGTTGCGTGATGACACGCTCCACGCCCGGCGAGAGCCAACCGCCGGCAGTGTCGGTGGTGCAGTGGTGGCGCGCTTGTCGGACCAGTTGGATTTGCGTCGCGTATATAGCGCGACCGACCTTGTCATTTTTGAAAACATGGCCGCGTTGCCCACCGTGAGTGTGTTGGACGAGCGTGCAGCGGTGGCCAGCAAGCAGGCTCTAGAAGCCAATTTATTGGCCGAGCAGCTGCGCGAGCGCGGCAATTTTGCCACGTCATTTTCACCCGATCAGCGGATGCAGGGTGAATCGTTGCCGGGCACCGTGCATTTGGCTGTGCCATTTACGTCTCGCTGGACGATGACTGTTGACGGCGCGCGTGTGGCCCCACGGGTGGCATTTGGGGCAACAACTGCGTTCGATGCCCCGGTGGCTGGTATTAGCGAGATTCGTTTGCGGGCATCTGTGGCGATTCGAGCATTGATTGTGTTGCAGCTGGCGTTGTGGTGTGTGGTCTTAGCGGTGGCGTTCAATCCGAGCCGTTTCCGTGGTCGTGTGCGTGCGGCCCGCGAGGTGGTCGAAGTGTCGTTGCGTAGTGATGATGAGCGCAAGGTGGTGGTCTAGTGGTGCAGCGTCGAAGTGCGATGTTGGCCCGTCGCGCAGTGGGCCGCACCCGTCAACTCGTCGTGCTGGCCATTGCGGTGAGCGCCGTCGCTGGCTTGGTGGCGCTGGAGCGCCGCACGGTAGACCCTTCGACGCTAAATGCAGCAACCCGTGCCACGTCACCCGAGTTTCGTCGCGACGCCAAGGCCTCTACTTGGTTTTGTCCGGGTGTCATCGGCAACGATGACCAAGTCAGTGGCTTGCTAGTGATTTCGAATTTTGCCGAAGTGCCGGTCGGCGGCACGATCACGCGTTTTGTGGTGGATGGTGTTGCGCGCCAACAACGTTTTGCGGTGCCGGCACGTTCAACGCTCGAAGTCGACGCACTCGCTGGCCTGAAATCTGGTTTTGTGTCGGCGCTGGTGGAATCCCAAGGTGCAGCCCTCGTCGTCGAGCAACTCACTGTGCACCGGGCAGGCAATGCCGTGGCTAGTTGCGCTTCGACGCCGTCGGGCACCTGGTTCTTGGCTGACGGGTTTACCGGGGCCGACAGCATCGATCAGATTGTGGTCACCAACCCATCGCTTGACTCCGCCATTCTTGATGTGTCTTTCGTGACTGCAATCGGCGAGCGCAACCCACAGTCGCTAAAAGGCTTGGTCGTTCCACCGGAGTCGGTGCGGGTGTTTGATCTGGCCGGCCTTGACGCCCGCAACGAAGTCATCGCTGCAGTGGCGGTGCGGGCCACCGTGGGTCGGGTAGTTGTGGGGCGCTCGCAGCACTATCTCGGTCGCGGGCGCCTCGGCTACACCATGTCGCTGGCGGCATCGGCCACGAGCACTCGCTGGTTCTTTGCCGACGGCGAGAAATCGGCGAGTGTGAATGAAGAGTATGTGATCTACAACCCCTCGGCAACCGACCAGCAACTGACGTTTATTCTCGCCGACGACCAAGGTGTGGCTATTGATCCCGTGACCGTCACAGCACCGGGTCGTCGTGTTACCAAATTCGCCCCGTCTGGTTTGAGTGCGCTACTTGACGGTCGCTATTCGGCGATTATCTCAGCAACATCATCCGTCGACCAGAGTGCAAGTGCGGGCGCCAGCGCTGGCGAATTCGTGGTGATCGAGCGTGTGACAACGCGCCAAGAAGAAAAGTCGACAGCCAGCGCCGTCCTGCTCGGTGCACCAAGTGCATCACGGGCCTGGGTTGCAACCTCTGGTGTGGCCATTGGCGTTGCAGATGCCTTGCGAGTGTTCAATCCTGGTTCGTTGCCGGCAACATTTCGCGTGTCATATCTCGGTCCTGCCGGAGACGTCTCCATCACCGGATATGAAGAAGTGTTGCTCGCACCTGGTGCCAGCGCCAGCGTGTTGCTCGGGGCTGAGACTGCGTCGACCGCGGTGTCGGTGACATCCAATGAACCCATCGTGGTGCAGCGCCGAATCGATCGCGGCCCCAAGCAGCCAATCAATGGGGCAGCACCTCTCGTGGTGATGATTGCGTTGGCTCCTTGACGTGTTTGCTGCAGAGGTCGACCTTGCGGTGCGCTTGGCAGCAATCGGGGCAGTGGTTGGTGTCGCAGCCGTTGTTGCCTGGCGACGTCGGCGCGCGCCCGAAGCCCCAACCCAGCCGCGTGGTTCGCTTCCTGCCCAACTCAATCGCGCTGATTTTGATGGCGCATCTGCACCATGGCTGGTGGTGGTGTTTACATCAGCAACGTGCAACACCTGCGCCGACGTGGCGCGTAAGGCCACCGTGTTAGCTAGCAGCCAAGTAGTGGTGCAAGAAGTGGAGTTCGCTCGCGACCGTGCTTTGCATGATCGCTATCGCATCGACGCAGTGCCCACCTTGGTGATTGCCGATTCGCGTGGCGTTGTGGGCTTCGGGCATCTTGGCCCGATTAGTGCCACCGATGTGTGGGCGGCGATGGCTCGTTGTCGTGATCCACAACTACCTCAGACTGAGTGCGCAGGCCCTACGGCCTGAGCGTTAGTCGCGCTCGGGGTCGACTTTGTTTGCGGTTTTGTCCGGATTTTTCTCGGGAACTTTTTCGTGGATGGTGGGTGCACCAAGGCCTTGTTGAATGAGCTTGGCCACGGTCGCACCGTCGACGGTTTCGTGTTCGAGCAATGCTTCGGCAACGAGGTCCAACCCACGGCGGTGCTTGAGCAACGTAACGCGGGCCCGCTCTTCTTGTTCGCGCAGAATGCGGGAGATCTCGTCGTCGATTTTTTTGGCAGTGTCGTCGCTGTATTCGCGACCCGAGGTCATGAGATCTTCGCCGAGGAACACTTGTTGCTGCCCAGACCACGCCATCGGCCCAACGGCATCGCTCATGCCCCATTCGCGCACCATGCGACGCGCAATTGATGTTGCTTGTTCCAGATCGTTCGCAGCACCGCTATTGAGGCTGCCAAACACGATGGACTCAGCAACTCGTCCACCCATTGCTTTGCAAATCATGTCCAAGAAATACTCACGTGAATAGGTGTGGCGTTCCTCGGGCAGGCTCCATGTGACACCCAGTGCCATGCCGCGCGGCAAGATCGTGACCTTGTGGAGTGGGTCGCTGTTGGGCAACACGGTGGACAACACGGCGTGACCACCTTCGTGGAATGCCACGGCGCGCTTTTCTTCGGCATTGAGCGCGAGGCTTTCGCGACGCGCACCCATGACCACGCGATCACGGGCATTTTCAAAATCGATTCGCTCGATTTCGGTGGCGCCACGTCGTACGGCGATGAGTGCTGCTTCGTTGACGAGGTTGGCCAAGTCGGCG
>JBILFO010000140.1:0-3603 GCA_044351505.1 Ilumatobacteraceae bacterium | reverse complement strand
TGCGCTCGTCGAATGCCATCTTCAAACCCAAAACCAAAGAAGCATGGCTCGGGTGGTTTGCTAGCTGAGCGCACCCGAGATTCCGACCGACAAACCGCTCAACAGCAGCAGTAGATACACCAGCCGCTCGAATCGTCGGCCGTCGACGTGCTTGCGTAAGCGCAAACCGAAGTATTGCCCGATGATGATGAGTGGGATCGAGCCACCAGCCAGCAGCAGCGCCGCTCGACTGAAGTATCCGGCGAAGCCAAAAAACACCAAGCTGATCGGGCCGGACACGAGAAAAGTAAATGTCAAAGTTGCTCGAAAGGCGGCGGGAGAAAGCTTCGCCATCTGAGCAGCGAGCACTAACGGTGGACCATTGGTGCCAGTTGAGGTAGCCAAGATGCCCGACAACCAACCTGCAAGCACATCGACCCAGTGGTGATGGTGCAGATTGCCGGCACCACGCATCAACGCAACCGTCGCCACAACGATGAGAGCTCCGAGCACAATTTTGAGCAGCTCTTGGTTGACCATAGCCAGAATGACCAGGCCGAACGGCATACCTAATAGCGCCGGCACATTGAACCGCGCCGCCGTTGCACGATCGATGTCTTTGTATACGCGCAACACGAGAGCCGCAACGTTGAATACCGAAGCGATGCTCACCGCAATCACGGCCGTAGTCAGATCAATCACGATCGCCGCGAGCGGCACAGCCAACAGCGCAAAACCGAATCCGCCAACTGATTGCACGAGGGCTGCCAGCATCATGACGCCAAGACACCAAACGATTGCAGCAGTACTCATCTGGCGCCAAGCACAGCTAACTGCCGGTCAGTGCTGTGAGAGCCTCGTCGAATTGTGCCGTGTGTTGCTCGACATCGCTCATGGTATGAAACGGCGAAAATAACGCCATGTTGTGAAACGGTGTCAGCAATACGCCGCGATTGATAGCCCACAGATGCATGAACGCATCCAACTCGTGATCCACTGCGGCTGCAGCATCGGCACCGGTGCGTGGTGGCGGACAAAACCAATACTCGGCACGCGAGCCCAGTTGTTGAACACTCCAGGGCAATCCACGTCGCTCATACGATTGCTGCACACCAGTGGTCCAGGCGCTGGCCAAGGCTGTTGTTTGAATGAACTGATCGGGCAACAGCGCATGAGTGAGCGTCGCGCGCACCGCAGCCATTGCCAAGGCATTGCCCGCCAATGTGCCGCCTACTCCTGATACGTCGATTCCCTCATTGAGCTGCAAAGCCTCAACCAGCCTCGCCACATCGCTCGACATGCCGTAGGCGCCAACTGGTAAACCACCACCGATGGTCTTGCCAATCACCAACATGTCGGGCTCTAAATTCCAGGCCACCGTGCAGCCGCCGGCACCGGCACAAATTGTGTGCGTCTCGTCGATAATCAGCAAAATGCCGTGCCGTCGTGTTATCTCGCGGACGCCTTCCAAATAACCGGGCTCAGGCAACACGATTCCAATATTGGTGAGCGCTGGCTCGATGAGCATGCAGGCAACATCGCCAAAACTCGCAGCACGTTCCAATGCTGCAAGATCATTGAAGGGCACGACTCGGGTGGTGAGCTCAGGGTTAATCTGTGGTCCGATAGCACCACTGCGACTGATGGTGCGATCCCCCATAGCAATGACCAACGTCTCATCGACCGTGCCGTGATAGCACCAGTCGTGCACCAACACTTTGGGTTTGCCAGTGATAGCCCGAGCAAAGCGCAGCAAGAAACGATTGGCGTCGGTGGCACTAATCGCAAACTGCCATTTAGGCAAACCGAATCGACGCGTCAACTCGTCGGCCACCCAAGCGGCATCTGGTGTTGGCAGCATTGCAGTGCTGCCACGGGCGAGCTGAGCCGTAATGGCGGCATTGATCTCACCGTGGGCATGACCAGTCATTGCCCCGGTATCGCCGAGGCACAGGTCGACATATTCGTTGCCGTCGATATCGGTAAAGCGCGCACCGCTGGCTGCATCAAGAACCACCGGAAACGGCCCCGGCCAGCGGCGCATCCACGGCATCGGCACCCCGGCCAACAATGAAGACGTCGTAGCGGCGTGTGCCCTCGATTTTGGGTGCGTACGTACGAATCGCTCCGTCTCGCTGAGCATCAATTCATCAAGCCGCGAGCGATCAATACCTGTCATGAGTGGCAAGTCTGCCATTCGTAGGATGACATGGTGCGCACAGCCGACAAACAACTGAGCGTCAATGGTGCCCGACTTATGAAGCGCATCATGGCGCTCGCCGAAGTGGGGGCCATTGCCGGTGGCGGCTGCAACCGTTTGGCGCTCACCGATGCCGATCGCGACGGGCGTGACGTGGTGGTGGCGTGGATGCATGACCTAGGGCTCGACGTGGTGGTGGATGCAGTGGGCAACATCATCGGCACATGGGCCGTTGGCGAGGGTCGAGCGGTCATGACGGGGTCACACATCGATACGGTGCGCACCGGCGGAAAATATGACGGCAACTACGGCGTGCTTGCGGGTCTAGAGGTCATCGAAACATGTCAGCAGGCTGGCATACTTCCACCGAGACCATTGGCAGTTGGTATCTTCACCGACGAAGAAGGTGCTCGCTTTGCACCCGACATGCTCGGTTCGCTGGTGTATGCCGGTGGCATGACCACCGAGCAAGCCCACGACGTGATTGGCATTGACGGCGCAAGATTCGGCGACGAGTTGGCGCGCATCGGCTATCTCGGCTCGGTGCCATGCCCAGGTGCGACACCACATGCTTTTGTTGAATTGCACATTGAACAAGGGCCATTACTCGAAGTGAACGGAGTTCGAATCGGTGCAGTAACTGGCGTGCAAGGTATTTCATGGCAAGAGGTCGTGATCGACGGCCAAAGCAACCATGCCGGCACTACGCCAATGCATTTGCGCAAAGATCCGGCTTACGCCGCAGCAGAACTTACGGTGTTCGTTCGTCAACTTGCCAGCCGCTTCGGCGCCGATCAGGTGTGCACGGTTGGCAAGATTGACCTCCACCCGAATCTCACCAACGTGGTGGCTAGTCGTGCCACAATCACCCTCGACGTGCGCAACACCGATGAAATTATTCTGCAAAAAGCCGAAGCCGAAATCGCAGCGTTCTGTACTGCGTTGGCCGAGCGCGAGCAAGTCACTATTACTCGACGTGTATTAGTGCGATTTGAACCGGTGATTTTTCACGACCGCGTCATCGACATGGTCGAATCGGCAGCTCGCACTCGCGGCGACTCTGTGCAGCGAATGCCCTCGGGCGCTGGGCACGATGCCCAAATGTTGGCCAGGATGTGCCCAAGCGGAATGATCTTTGTACCCAGCCATAAAGGTCTCAGTCATAATGTGAACGAGCACACCGATGAAGTCGACCTCATTGCTGGTGCAAATATCCTGTTGGACGTCATGTTGCAGCTGAGCTCAGAAAGTTTCGCCGCATGAAGGGCCAGTTGCGCGGCGCACCGCGAATCGTAAGGGTTGCGGCAGCCCAAATGGGTCCAATCCAAGCCAGCGATAGTCGCGAATCATGTGTGCAGCGACTTTGTGCATTGCTACATCGCGCCGCAGATCAGGGTGCAACTCTTGTGGTGTTTCCTGAGTTA
>JBILFO010000139.1:0-3604 GCA_044351505.1 Ilumatobacteraceae bacterium | reverse complement strand
GAGGCGGGCAATCGTTTCCACAGTTTCGCGAATCGTGATTTCGCGATTGTTGCCAAGGTTAAGTGGTTCGCTGCTGTCGTGTAGCTCGGCTGCCAACACAACGGCATCAGCAGCATCACCGACATATAAATAGTCACGGCTCGCAGCCCCCGTGCCCCACACCTGCACGCTGCTCGCACCCTGTTCTTTTGCCTCGACACACTTCTTGATGAGTGCAGGTATCACATGCGATACCGATGGATGGAATTTGTCGCCGGGGCCATACAAGTTGGTGGGGATGACGAACGCTGAGCGTTGGTCGTATTGACGACGGTTGACTTGGGCCAGCACTAACAATGCTTTTTTGGCGATGCCGTACGGCGCGTTCGTTTCTTCGGGGTAGCCATCCCAAATAGTCTCTTCACGAAACGGCACTGGCGTGAACTTCGGATAACTGCACACGGTGCCCAAGATGACAGTTTTTTCCACCCCAGCGGCGCGCGCCGCTTCGATCACGTTCACACCCATCTGCAAGTTGTCCAAAAACAGCGGTGCCGGCTCCACCTGGTTATAGCCAATGCCGCCCACCCGAGCTGCGAGGTGAATCACATGACTCGGTCGATGCGCAGCAAAGAGCCGCTCGGCAACACCTGGCTGGGTGAGGTCGTGGTCGGCATGGCGTGGGGAGGTGACCACGGCACCCTGGTTGGTGAGTCGGGCAACGACATGGCTGCCTAAAAAACCACTGCCGCCCGTAACCACCACGTTGCGACCACGCCAAAACGTGGGGTTGCTAGCTGGCGCCGTCACGATGCTTCCAGCGTATTCGCCGGCATGCCGCCCGAGCACCGACAGAATAGAGACAATGAGTCGAGTGCGCGTGGCGCTCACCTTCGAGCAGTGCTGGCGCGAGTCGCCTGGTGGCACCGGTGTTGCTGCAGTCGAGCTCGGCCGCGCACTGGCGGCACGCGACGACATGGAGGTCATCGGTGTGGCTGGTCGTCATCGTCGGGCAGCCACCGCTGGTTACGAGCCGACAGTTGCTGTTGCTCAATTGCCGCTGGCTGGCCCACTGCTCGTCGAGTCGTCGTTGCGATTCGGTTGGCCACGTATCGAACGTGCCACGGGGCCAGTCGATGTGCTGCACGCCACGAGCATCATTCCGTTCGCCAGTGCGCCGCAGGTGCCACTGGTGGTGACCGTGCACGATCTGGCGTTCTTGCATCATCCGCAATATTTCACTGCCCGCGGTCGCGACGTGTTTGCGCGATCGCTGGACATCATTCGCACCCGCGCCACGTTGGTGTTGTGTTCGTCGCGCGCCACGTTGGATGACTGTCTCAGCAACGGGTTTTTGCCCGAGCGGCTGCGGCTCGTGCCACTAGGTGTGCGACTGCGGTCGGCGAATCCGGCGCAAGTTGCCGATGTGCGTCGTCGTCACGCACTCCCAGCGGAGTATCTGTTGTTCGTCGGCACACTCGAGCCCCGCAAAAACTTGCCACGATTGCTCGATGCCCATGCGGCATTGGGCGCCACTGTGCCACCGCTCGTGGTGGTGGGGGCTGCGGGTTGGGGCGATGATGATCTCGCTGCACGATTGGCGATGGCCCCACGTGTGATGTTTGCCGGCCACGTGCCTGACGTAGATCTGCCAGCGATTTATGCCGGTGCAAGCGTGATGTGTTACCCGTCGCTGATGGAGGGTTTCGGCATGCCCGTGCTCGAGGCCATGTCGCACGGCACTGCAGTGGTGACGAGCGCGGGCACCTCCACCCAAGAAGTGGCTGGTGGTGCAGCCGTGTTGGTTGACCCGCTCAGTGTCGAATCAATTGCTGATGGCATCCGCGACGCACTCGAGCGTCGTTACGAGTTGTCACAACTCGGCAGCGAGCGCGCCAAAGGCGCCACCTGGGAGAGCACTGCAAGTCTGGTGGTGCGTGCTTATCGCGACGCACTTGAAATGGTCGGCTCATGACCCGCGTTGCCGTCAACATGTTGTGGTGCGTGCCCGGCCAAGTTGGTGGCTCCGAGCAATATCTTGTGCGTCAATTGCGCGGCTTGCAACAAGCCGCGCCGAGTGAATTTGTGGTGGATGTGTATGCACCACTCGGCATGGTGGCTACGCACGGTGAACTTGCTCGCCACGTGCAGTTGCACGAGTCAGCATCATCCGAGCATCGTCGGGCGCTGCGGGTCTGGCGTGAAGCAACGTGGTTTGCCGCCAACGCTCGCGGTGCAGATGTCGTGCATCATGGCGGTGGGGTAGTGCCACCACGCAGCCCGAGACCTGTCGTGCTCACCATTCACGACCTGCAGTACCTCGTGTATCCGCAATATTTTTCGCCCGTAAAGCTGCGCTATCTGACCGCCCGCATGCCGGCTTCGGTGCAGCGCGCAAAGCACATCGTGGTGCCGAGCAATTACGTCAAGCAAACAGTGGTGCAGCGGCTTGGTGTTGCACCAGAAAAAGTCAGCGTGGTGCGCCACGGTATCGAGTCGTCGTTGGGCGATTCCGGCACGCCCGCCACCGAGTTGCGTGATCGATTTGGCTTACGTGCCGAACACGTGCTGGTGTACCCGGCAATCACGCACCCCCACAAAAATCATTCATTTTTGGTCGAGCTCGTTGCGGGGCCACTGCGCAATCTTGATGTGCATCTGGTGTTTGCTGGCGGGCAGGGTCGCGCGCACGAAGCATTGCTGCGCTTGATTCGCGAGCGAAACGTTGGTGACCGTGTCTCGGTGGTGGGCCGGCTTGGTGACCGTGACCGCGATGGCTTGGTGGCCATGGCTACGGCGTTGGTGTTTCCGAGTGCCTACGAAGGTTTCGGTGCACCAGTCATCGAGGCCATGGCGCTCGGTGCCCCGGTGATCGCAGCCAACGCGACGGCGTTGCCCGAGGTGGTGGCGGATGCTGGGCATCTGTTGGATCTGTCAGTTGACACCTGGGCAGATGCGGTTCGCGATGTGATCGCGCGTCGCGCAGGCTGGCAAGATCGCGGTCGCCAGCGAGCTGCGCAATTTACGGCGCTCGAATCCGGACGAGACCTAGCGCAGGTGTATCGCACAGTTGCGGCAGGTGGGCGATGAGCACGGGCGCGCGGCGATTGATCGTGTTGTGTCCGCATTTCTCCCCGGACATTGCACCGACCGGCAAAGTCATGACCGAGATCGTCATGCAGTGGGTCGCGCTTGGCCACGAGGTGCATGTGGTCACGGCGTTGCCGTGGTATCGCGACCACCAAGTTGATCCCGGTTGGGGCGGCAAGTTGGTGCGCTACGAACGCACGCCGTGGGGTTCGATAACACGCATTCATCCGTTTCCTGCCAAATCCAAAGCCAACTTGTTGCTGCGCGCCGTGGCCTTCGTGGCATTCAGCGTGATTGCCGGTGTGCGGGCAGTAGCAGTGCGCTGCCGTACCGGCAGTGATGCGCGCGTGCAGCACCGTGGCGTAGACGCCGTTGTCGCAATGTCACCGCCGCTCACGCTGGGCACCATTGGTTGGCTCGTGGCCCGACTGCGACGCACTCGGCTCATCTTCAACGTGCAGGATGTGTTTCCAGATGCCGCTATCGCCACTGGTGCGGTGCGCAACAAGTTGATCATCGCGCTGGCCTCGTGGCT
>JBILFO010000128.1:0-4043 GCA_044351505.1 Ilumatobacteraceae bacterium | reverse complement strand
GGTGGTCGGTTGGCCTGCCGCAATGTTCACCGCACCGTGGTGGCCGTGTGTTGCTGCGTGCACCACTGCTCGGGCAGCGTCGTCGTCGGACAAAACTTGAAACTCGGCACGCGACAGCGGGTCAACCGGAATGACGGGCAATCGCAACAGTCGACCGAGAGGGCTCGGCACGTGGGCGCCAACCACCGACGCAAATCGCAACGTGGTTACCGTGGCTGTTGTCGGGGCTGCGAGTGAAGCAACGGCTTCTAGTTCTGCCAACATGTGGCCGTACGTGGAGGTGGGGGCTACGGGTGACGACTCATCGGGTGTTTTCCGCCCATTGGCGCCGTACACCTCCAAGCCAGAGCGAATCACCAGACGCGACAGCCCATCTAGTTGAGACAGTGCTTCGCCCAGAGCGTTCGCGTAGTTGCCGGTGGCGATACGCGCCTCGTCGGTGGCCAAGCGACCGTGCGGCTCCCACACGCCGAGATGCACGATGACATCGGGTCGGTGGGCCAGTATCTGGCGCACGAAGTTTGCCGGGTCGTTGTGCTCGACACGTATATATGTGGTGCGACGCAGGCGCCGCCGCGGCGGGTGAACATCAAGGCCGACGACGTCACTGAACCCTGGGTGGCGCTCAAGCAGCGATGCGGCCAGTGAACCGAGTTCGCTGCCAACCCCAGTGATCAATAACCGCTGTTCGGACATGGTATTTACAGTAGTGAAGGTCGCTGTCAGCGACGAGCGCTAAGCGGTATGAAGTTCGTGCACGCGGAAGATCAATGCTCGCGACGATGGCTCAAGCGCACGATTGGTGAGGCGTTCAATCAGCGTGACGGCATCAGTGGGTTCTTTTACGACACCCAACCAACGCAAGTAGGCCCCCATGATGCTCACAAGTTGGTCGCTCACTTCTTCGGCATGCACGATGGTGCGAGTTCCTGACGACAACAACCCGTTCAATTCGGTGAAGAACATGCGACACCATTCATCAATGTTGTTACTGGTAAGCAGCGGCAGGTGTCGGTATGGCATACCGAGTTCGTCGTAGGTGCTGAGGTTGTGTGGCGCACTGCTGATGTTGGCGATGCAGTGAAAATCGTTTTCACGTAGCCAGATGACTTCTTCTTGCCGGCGAACTTTACGGTGGCTGGCACCGTAGCCACCGGGGCGCTCACAAATTGCCAGTTGATCTTTGATGATCCAAATCAGGTCACGCGGTTGAATACCGAGCGCCCACTTACCACGAAGCTTCTGAGACATTGGAAAAAGATGTTATCTCATGTTGGGCGAGCTGAGTTTTAGCCGCTGCTGGCTGCGACGAACCTCTCGACCCTGCCCGATATCGCATGCTGCTGCTTCGCCGCGAGCAACACCAAGCACTCGGTCAACGGTTGCTGAATCTGGCGGTTTGGGGTTGGAGAGCCATTGTCGGATTGCCCTACGGGCGAGCGCCACGGGTGCTGCGGTAAGTGCTTTTGCATCGGTTGGGTCGATCATTGCTGCGAGTTCCTCGAGCACGTCGTTGTCTTCGCGAATCATCTTTGCCTGGCGTGCCAATACATCAACGATGTCGCGTTTAGAGATGTCAACAAGTAGGGGCAGCAATTCGTGGCGCACCCGCACACGCTGAAAGCGGTCATCTTTGTTCATCGGGTCATCCAGCGGTGTCAAACCCAGCTCTACACAAAGAGCCCGCGTCTCGT
This sequence comes from Ilumatobacteraceae bacterium, assembly GCA_044351505.1. GTDB lineage: Bacteria > Actinomycetota > Acidimicrobiia > Acidimicrobiales > Ilumatobacteraceae > F1-60-MAGs027. The sequence continues at coordinate 2,349 of JBILFO010000128.1, read as the reverse complement.
GCCGTCGCAATCCGATGATTGGTCGCTGGTCGTGTCGCATACCGGCCAACCCGGCGGTGCCAGAACCCCGCAATAAATTGATGATGACGGTCTCGGCCTGGTCGTCTGCGGTGTGACCCGTCAACGCACCGTGCGGCAGCGCACCGTAGCGCGCATCACGAGCGCGGGCTTCCAAGTTGGGGCCTTGTGCCACGTGAACGGTTCGTGACTCAAACTCGGCACCCAATTCACCAGCGATTCGTCGAACCGTGTCTGCTTCGGCTGCCGAGTCGTTGCGCAAAGCATGATCAATATGCCAGGCAGTAACGGGTTGCTCGGTGCGTATGGCGAGCAAGAGCAATGCCAGCGAGTCGGCGCCACCTGAAACTGCGCAATGCAGATGGCCTTGAGTAGCAAAAGTTGATCGCGCCAAAAGTCCAGTGGCCAATGGGGATGTAAAGAGCGCGGAGCGCAGGGCAGTCATCGCCCGTTCAGCTTTATTCAGGTTGTTGTTGGGCGCGACGCTGGGCGCGCGTGGGATGCTTTTTTGCCTCAACTGCTTTTAGGTATCCACCCACGAGCGAGATGACAGCGCCGAGACTGGCCAGCAAAAGACCTGCACCAAGCCACCAATGCCAAGGAACTGCTGCAAACATCATTTTCAGTGTACTTCGGTAAGGTTGCCGCATGCGAAAAATCAATACAGCAATAGTCCTGGCGGTGAGTGCATTTGTGCTCGTGGGGTGTGGGGACACCGTAAATGTCGGGGATAACGGAGTGTCGCAAGGCATCACCGTGCAAGCAACCGGGGTGGCCGATGTAGTGCCCGATGCGGTGCAAGTGTCGTTGAGCGTCAGTGTCGTTGCCGAAGCCAATGACGTTGCGTTGTCTCAAGTGGCGGCGACCTCCGAGGTGGTGCGCACAACCCTTGAGCAATTAGGTATTGATGCAGCTGATATCGCGACGCAAAGCGTGTCGGTGAATCCTGAGTACAGCTACACCGAAGCCGAAGGGCAAAAAATTGTGGGATACCGGGCTTCGCAGTCGTTTGATGTTTTGGTGCGCGATGCGAGTGCGGCCGGCGCTGTAGTCGACGCCCTAGTTGCGGCTGGTGGGGCGAATCTTTCGATCAACGCGACGTATCCAGTGGTAAACGACTCAACTGCCGCGGCACAAGCCGCACGTAACGATGCAGTAGCAAAAGCTCAAGCCAAAGCTGAGGAGTACGCCGAACTGCTGGATGTGGAACTCGGCGACCTGGTATTCCTCACCGAGATTTCAGCCCCGACAAACATCACGGTTGGTGCAAAAGCCGACGTAATGGCGGAAAGTTCCGCCACGGTGATTGATCTCGGTACGCAAGAAGTGTCCGTCACCGTAGAAGTTCGTTGGGAAACGAACTAAGAACTAAGTCGGAGGACTCGTGTCCGAAAACTCTGACCAACACGGGCGATCAAGGAGTGCTTGAGGTTTAGGTTGATAAGCAAACTGCGTCGGGGACCCACAAGAGTTGAGTTTCGCATATCAACAGCGTGAAAAGATGACTGCGTCTTGATGAAGCCAGCGATTCGATTCGGCTGAAACGAGACGGTGACATCGTTTTCAAAGTGTTTTTTAAACCAAAGTTCACTTGCTTGCACATCTTCTTTGGTCAGACAGTTGTTATGAATATTGGAGGACGTCATTGGTAGCAACACCAGAGGCGTAAACCTTGTGAGTCGAGAGTCGGCGAGTCGGTTGTACTTGCGTACTGCGGACTTGATGGCACTAGTCGTTCGCGGTTTGAAGAACTGAGTGCCTTCGTCGACTCTGGTGTCTCCACGTGGAGCAAAATATAGGACCAGCGCGAGCACTTTGTATGAGTTATCAGTGTGAGGTGGCAAGTATCGCCCGGCGTAATTGGCGCTGAACGCAAGATTTATCTCATAGTTGTTTGGATTACTGAGTCTTAATCGGAGCAACCACCTCCACGCAGTCGGGTATCGCTTAGCTGTTTGCTCTAAGCATGCTTCGACCAAACCCCTCTTTGACTCATCAGATCGAATTGTCGCAATGAACGTTTTCCAGCTGTCCGATAGCTGCTCTGACGGTGCAGCACTTGGTCTGACTGTGTGGTTGGCGAAACCATCAGGTCCTGGCTGACCGACTAGATGGTCCGGGAAGTCAGCCAGCAAACGGTCGTATTCGCCATCCTCCAAAACTCGATCAATAATGAAATGTGGAAACTGTGAACCCAATCGAGTCCCAAGAGCACCTGCAACAAGATCTGGGAGCTTCATGATGCTACTCATAGGCGCAATGACTAAACCAATAGTACTGGCGCCACTGTTCCATATAAGCCCTATGGCACCCGCACGCAACTTTTACGTG
>JBILFO010000066.1:0-8873 GCA_044351505.1 Ilumatobacteraceae bacterium | reverse complement strand
TACGTGACTCTTCACACTCACATCAATCTCTTTTCTTGCCGCGTCTACAGAACTGATATTGGTGAGCTTTCAGCAACATTTGAGTTTCGGAATCCTGGTCCAGGGCTGATTGCATAACGAAAATTAATTAAGTCAGGCTTACTCAGTCTTTCAACACAAGCTCCAGAGAAGAGTTTCGGAAGTCGTTCCACAAAATCCGATCCTAGTCCAAATGCCGCGAGATCGTTCTTTTCTGCTGCGAATTGTATACGATGAGCTCTTGAGATTCGTCGAAAAAAGCCTTTCATCATTACCATCAAATTAAAATAGCCCTTGACGTTGGTTTCAAATATGATTGAGCCCGAGGCGGGAATCGAACCCGCGACCTACGCATTACGAGTGCGTTGCTCTACCACTGAGCCACTCGGGCGAGGGTTCTTACGCTACCGCTTGCTTTAGGCTTCGATGAGATTGCGGCGGCCGGCAATCATGTGTAGCGACGGGCATTTGGCGAACAGTGCGTGCAGCAGGAGTGTTTCATTGACGTTGAGTGGCAGCGCTGACACCGCATCGTGCACGTCGTGAATTGCGCGTGCATAAATGTTCGGGTCCACACCGTCCTGCAGGCTGGTAATCACCTTGTGGTACTCCGCAGCAATGAGTGAAAGGCCCTCGCGAAGCTCGTCGGTTTTAAATTTGCGAAGTTGACGCTTGTGGGCTTCGGCCAGCACTCGTCGCCCGCTGCCACGTTCGCCAACCAGTTTGACGCGGTCCTCCAACGTATCCAGTTCCGCTTCTTGTTTGCTCAGTAGCGGTTCGGCTGCGCGTTCGATGAGTGCACTCACGGCCTCCACCACTTTGGTGACGGCAGCACCGCTGCCATCCAACTGGTAGGGAACTTCTGAAAAAGCTGCCTGGCGTTGTGCCAGCGCAGAATCGGTGATGAGAATTCGAGCACGGTCCATGCTGCCGCCAGCCGATCGGGCAGAGCGCGTGGCCACATCGGGGTTGATACCTTCACGAATGAGCTGGTCGGCGATAACCGAGGTGCTCAAGGCGGGAAGTCCGACGGTGACGCACCGCGACGCGATGGTCTCGAGTGTCGGCAACAACTGTTCGGTAAGCAGGATAAAAATCAATCGGTCGTTGGGCTCTTCAAAAGTTTTCAACAAGCGGGCCGCCGCAGTATCACGCATGAGGTGCACTTCGTGCACGATCACCACACGAATGTCAGATTCGGTTGGGGTGAGTACCGATTGGTGCACGATGGATTGTGCCTCGTCGGCGTCGAGCGCAGCACCTTCACGCACGATTTCGGTGACGTCAACAAAACCGCCACGCATGACCAAATCGGCAACACGCGAAGTTGCATCGTCGCTCCCGGTGATGAGCCGCGCTGCGAATGCTCGTGCTGCGATTTCTTTGCCGGCGCCATCTGGCCCTACGAAGAGATACGCATGCGTTGGTCGCTCGGCCAGCAAGCGGAGTCGAGCGACCGCGGTTGGCTGGCCGATAACGGCATCCCACACGCTGTTCATAAACCCAGGCGCTCCATGACCTCACGGCGGATAATGAGTTCGAGTTCATCTTTCGGTGGTGTGCCGTCAATGACCAGCCAGCGATCTGGGTCTTGTGTAGCGAGTTGGTCAAAACCATGAGCCACGCGAGTAAAAAATGCGTCATCTTCTCGCTCGAAGCGGTCGGTATCACGTTTTTGTAGTCGTTGCCGCGCTGCAGAAAGTTCAACTCGGATGTACACCACAAGATCGGGTAATCGTGCACCAATCGCAAAGTTATTGAACTGACGAAGTTCGTCGAGCGGCAATTGGCGGCCGTAACCCTGGTATGCCAAAGACGAATACAGGCTGCGATCGCTGATGACATGCTTGCCCGATTCGAGTGCGGGAATCACTAGTTCGTGCAGGTGTTGGGCGCGATCAGCCGCCATGAGCAGGGCTTCGGCGAGCGGCGACAGGTGTGTGTTGGCAACATTGGCCAAGATCTCGCGCAACTTTGTGCCGATGTCAGTGCCGCCAGGTTCGCGCGTGACGACAGCGCCGAGATGTGTTGCGAGGCGTTGCACATGGGTGGACTTGCCACAACCCTCAATACCTTCAAACGCGATGTATCGCCCGGGCATCGCCATCACGCTAGGGCGTGGGTGCCGCGCGGCCTAGTCGGTAGTTTTTGGTTTCTTTTTGGCAGCGGGCTTTTTGCGAGCAGGCTTTTTGGCAGCAGCTTTTTTGGCAGCAGGCTTCGGCTCTACATCTGACGTTGCGGAGTCATCTGCCTTTGGCTTTGTCTCTGCCTTTGGCTTTGCTTTTGTTTTTGCCGCTGGCTTGGCGGTGCGTTTTGCTTTGGGCTGTGGTGGGTTGGCCCGTCGGGCAGCCAGCAACTCAAAAGCCCGCTCGGTGCTCATGTGTTCGAGCCGGTCGCCTCGCGTGAGGCTGGCATTGGTTTCACCGTCGGTGATGTAGGTGCCAAACTTGCCGTCTTTTGCAACTACTGGTCGTGCTGAGATGGGGTCGTTGCCAAATTCACGCAATGGTGGTTTGGCCGGCCCACGGCGGCCGAATTTTCTCGGCTCGGCGAGCAAGGCGAGTGCTTGATCGAGGGTGAACGTGAAAATTTCGTCGTGCGATGCCAATGTGCGACTGTCTTTTTCTTTGGAGATGTACGGCCCGTAACGACCGCTCTGGGCGGTGATGTTCACCCCGTCGGCGGGGTCGGCGCCGATAAGGCGTGGCAACGACAACAACTTGGTGGCAACTTCCATGGTGACTTCCGCCGGCTTCATTTCTGGAAACAGCGACGCAGTCTTGGGTAGCGGTGCCTTTTTGTCGTCGCTGCGATCACCGAGCTGGATGTATGGACCGAATCGCCCCGACTTCACGTAGACGGGCAGTTCATTCCACATACCGATCGGTTCATCGTTGCTCGGGGCATCAAGCAACTCAACGGCTTTGGTAACAGTGAGATCCTCAGGCGTGAGATCTTCGGGAACACCCGCGGTGCGTTCACCTGAGCGCACATACGGACCGTATTTACCGGGTCGAACCTCAATCATTTCACCGCTTACTGGATGTCGGCCAACAATGAAGCCGTTGATCTCGCGGGCGTCAATGAAATCTTTGGCGGCTTCGGTTACGGGGAAGATGCCCGGAAGTTCCTTGCCGTTGCCATAATAAAATTCGCGCAGCCACTTGCCACGGTTGCGTTCACCACGGGCGATTTCGTCGAGTTCTTCTTCAACGATGGCGGTGAACTTGTCGTCGATGATGCTGGAGAAGTGTTGCGTGAGTAACCGCACGACGGCAAACGCAGTCCAGCTCGGCACGAGTGCTTGGCCCTTTTTCCATACGTAGCCGCGGTCGACGATGACCTTCAAGATGTTGGCGTATGTCGATGGTCGACCGATGCCGAGCTCTTCGAGTTTTTTCACCAGCGTTGGTTCGGTGTATCGCGCTGGTGGTGTGGTGGCGTGACCAACAGCGGTGAGTTCGGCCACCGCAACTTTGTCACCCACCTTGAGCACGGGCAGAATCGCTTCGGCGTCGTCATCACTTTTATCTTCGTCAACTTCTTCGTAGACCGCGCGGTATCCAGGAAACGTGATGGTCGTGCCACTGGCGCTGAACTCGCAGTCGGCTGTCTCGTTGCTGGCACCGCGTGCCTCGGCGCTGAGACGCAGGGTGAGCGTGGTGCCGTTGGCGTCACCCATTTGTGAGCCGAGGGTGCGTTGCCAGATCAGTCGATACACATTGAGTTCTGTTGCATTGAGTTCGCTGCGCAGGCTGTCGGGCGATCGCAGCGGCAGCGTTGGGCGAATCGCCTCGTGGGCCTCTTGAGCATTTTTTACCTTGGACTTGTAAGTACGCGGCTCGGCCGGCACGAAAGAATCCCCATAGATATTGGTGATTTCACTGCGCACGGCGGCGATGGCATCGTCGCTTAAGCCCACGTTGTCCGTGCGCATATAAGTAATGAATCCCGATTCGTAGAGACCCTGGGCAATTCGCATTACTTCGCCAGCACTCAGGCGCAGCTTGTTGCCGGCTTCTTGCTGGAGCGAGCTGGTGATAAACGGAGCCTTGGGCGACTTGCGGTATGGCTTTTCGTCGATGGAGCGAACGTTGAGGTCATCGCCCGTGAGTGCTGCGGTGAGTTCGTCGGCACGCTCTTTGGTGATCACCGAAACCCCGTCGCGAGGCACACCCTTACTGTCAAAATCTCGCCCGGATGCCACCCGCATGCCATTGAGCGATGACAACACGGCTTTGAAGGATGGGGCGGTTGCGGTGATTGCAGCCAAGTCCCAATAGTCGGCCACCACGTAGTCCATTCGTTCTTGTTCGCGCTCAACGACCAAACGAATGGCAGGGCTTTGCACACGACCAGCCGAGAGACCGCGATTCACCTTGCGCCACAAAATCGGCGACAACGTGTAACCAAACAAGCGATCAAGCACACGACGTGCCTCGGCGGCATCTACGAGTTGTTGGTCGACATCACGGGTGTTGCGCACCGCTTCGTCGATGGCGCTGCGTGTGATCTCATGAAACACCATTCGCTTGACCGGAACCTTGGGCTTCAGATACCGCACCAAGTGATACGAGATCGCCTCACCTTCGCGGTCTTCGTCGGTTGCCAGATACAACTCGCTGGCCCCCTTCAGCGCCGCTTTCAGTTCACGCAGAACCTTGCCACCTCGTTCGGTGATTTCGTAGTTGGGCACGAAGTCGTTCTCTACGTCGACCTGCAGACCAGACTTCGGAAGGTCGGCGATGTGACCGACGGATGCGAGCACTACATAGTCGCTACCCAGCAACTTGGCAATGGTCTTCGCCTTAGCGGGGGACTCAACGATGACAAGTGGTCGTGACATGCAGCAGTATTCCGTTGTAAGACATGGAAGTCGGGCAGTCAAGCACCCGAATTTGATTTTTGCAACTAGGTAGCGTGAAAGTCATAGTGCATAACGCTTTGAGCGAACTCGGATGGAACGAAACATTTCTGCGTGCACTACCCGAATTGGTCGACCTGAGTGACGACCAACTCATCGGACGAGTGAAGCGGCTTGACCGTGGATGGAGCACATTTCTCTGTGTGACGGTCGGAGAAATCGCAGCAGCACCAAGTTTGCGCGAGTGCCGAGTGCGAAACATTGGTACTGACGTCGCCGTCGGTGACTGGATTCTGGTGACGCCGGATCTTGAACGCATCGTGAAGGTGCTGCCGCGTCAGTCGCGGTTGGTGCGCCGCGCATCGTCAGATGGCACACGAAACGAAGCCCAAACCTTGGCTGCAAATATCAATTTTGTATTCCTTGTGCACGGCCTTGACACTGCGCCAAACGAACGGCGCCTTGAACGCGAACTGGTGTTGGCGTTTGATTCCGGTGCACAACCAGTGGTGGTGTTGACCAAGAGCGATACCGCATCAGCATCGACAATCACTGAAGCGCAAGCAATCATGGTGGCCACATCGCTTGGCGTGCGCGTACATGTGGTGAGCAGCGTGACAGGCGATGGGCTCACCGAGCTGCGCGATTACACGCGCGATGGGGCGACCATTGCCGTGCTCGGTGCAAGTGGCGTCGGTAAGTCGACATTAGTCAATGCGTTGACTGGCACTGAGTCTCAGCAAACTGGTGCTACCCGCGAGGGCGACAACAAGGGTCGCCACACCACGACCGCCGTGGATTTAGTCGCCTTGCCAACTGCTGGCTGGTTGATCGACACTCCGGGTGTTCGCGCCGTGAGTTTGTGGACAAGCGGGCATGGCATTGAACGGGCATTCCAGGACATCTTTACGTTGGCTGAACGATGCAAGTTTCGTGACTGCAAACACGGCACCGAGCCGGCATGCGCGGTGCAAGAGGCAATCGGGACGGGCGCACTTGACGCGGCTCGACTCGAGAGTATGGCTCGACTAGTGGAAGAAGAAGCCGCCCTGGAGGAAGAACAAGAGCGTGCTGAACGCGACGCAAGATAATGCGGGTGGTGCGACGGCTAGAGCGTGCCGGTCTGTAGGCGAACGAGAACTTCTTCGGCACGCTGGCGAACTTCGTCGCCGTCCTTGAGTTTTTGTGCGGCTCGAATCTGGGTCGACATCCGTGGATTTTTCACGAATCGGTCGGCATGGCGCAACATGAAGTCCCAATACAACGTGGTGAATGGGCATGCGTCATCACCAACACGCTCGGTGCGGTCATAGGCACAGCCTTTGCAGTAGTTGCTCATGCGATCGATATACGCACCACCAGCGGCGTATGGCTTGGTCGCCATCTTTCCGCCGTCAGCGAACAGCGACATACCGATCACATTGGGCACCATCACCCACTCTGCCGAGTCGACGAACGACTCCCACATCCAATGAGTGAACTGCTGCGGGTTGATGCCAGCAATGAGCGCGAGGTTGCCGAGCACCATGAGTCGCGGGATGTGGTGCACCCAGCCGCGCGCTTCGATGTCGCTGAGAATGCCCGACACGCAGCGCATGTGCGTTGGTGCTGCCCCAGTGAAGAGTGGTGGCAGATCGAGCTGTGCGTCGAGGGCGTTGAGTGTTGCGTACTCAGGCATCCAGCGCCAGTACAAATTCCAGACATATTCACGCCAACCGATGATCTGGCGAATGAAACCTTCAGCTGAGTTGATCGGCACACGACCAGCGCGAAACTCTTTTTCGACGCGGTCGCAGACCTCACCAGGCAATAACAGGCCCAGATTGAGATACGGAGAAAGCACGGAGTGTGCCAAATGCCAATTGTCGGCGAGCATCGCATCTTCGTGTGGTCCAAACATCGGCAGCACTCGCTTGATGAAAAAGTCAAGACGCTCAAGCGCGCCGGCACGCGTAGTGGCCCACACGTCGACCGGCGCCGGCCAACGATCATGTCCATCTTTGGGTGGGCGCTCACGGTTCTGCTCGTCGTAGTTCCACTCACCGCCGGTGGGTTCGTCGCCATCCATGAGATAGTCGAGCCGTCGACGCTGCCAGCGATAAAAGTCTTCCATCTTGAAGCTCTTGCGGGTATCGGCCCATGCCGCAAACTCGTCGGGGTGCGTCAAGAATTGATTACTACGCACGACGTTGCAACCGAGTTCTTTAACGAGTTGCCGTGCGGTGAACGAGTTTGGTTCGGTGACGGTGATGAGCGTTGGTGAATGAATGGCTCGGTGGGCCTTGACGGCAGCGCGCATCGACGCGGCATGTTGGTGGTCTACCTGGAACCCTGCGTCGCGGAGTTCCGCGGCGAATGCCTCGATTGCGCGGGTGTACAGCGTGACCCGCGCCGGGTGCCAGGCGCGCGAAGCAATTTTGTCTTTGGCCGTGATGAGCAGGATGCGATGGGTTGTGGGGTTTGCAGTCGCCATCGCACCAATTGCACGGTTGAGTTGGTCACCGAACACCCAGATGGTCTCGGTTTGTGCCATTGCGCTGACGCTAGTCGTCGTTGAAGTTGTATTCGCTAGCGAATGTTGCAGTTCCTATGACGCCACCCGATTTACCCAGCCATCGCAGTGAGATTGCAGTCAGAGATGCACGGGGTATGAGGCTTATTTTCACTGTGAGAGTTTCGTTACTGAATTCAACGTTCCATCGCGCATCGCTACGTCCTGTACCGATGACGATGTCTGCCACACGTTGCTGTGCTGCATCACGGCTCTCGGCTTGGCTGGCGTGTCGCGCTGCGTCACGTGCCACGAGGTCAACCAAGAGTTGGTCGCGCACGATTGCTGTGGCATCAAAGATGGCGACGATGAGCAACACAAACAACGGCAGCAAAAGGGCAAATTCGACCGTTGCTTGGCCGCGATCATTCGTCGATGGTTTCGGCACGACTGAGCACATTCGACAGCACGCTTTCGAATAATTCGCCGATGCGACCAGCACCACCGCCATCAGTGGCCCACGCCACGACCAAGAGGGCAATCACAGCGGCACCAATCAGCACGAGTGCATATTCAGTGGTGGCCTGACCGGGGTCGCTGCGCGGTGGGCGGGGCGAGGCTGCAGCGGTTGACTTTGCGCGGTAAAAAAGCATCATGGTTCCTTTGGGTGGTTATGGCAGGTCGAGATTGACCGACGACAGTTGACTGGCAAGGAGTGGCACAACGGCAAGCAGAACGTATGCCGGCAAAATGCATCCGACAAGCGGCAGCGTGAGACGAACGGGTAGTGCACGAATCCGCATGTCGGCATCACGACGCCGTTGTGCGTGGGCGTCAGTGGCGAGTCGATCAAAAAGTTCACGGGGTGCCAAGCCGTCACGTTCGGTGTCAATGAGTGCATCAATCATGGGTTGTGCATGCAGCCCAAACTCACTACGCAACGAGGTGAGCACATCCACAAAGCGCTCGCCATTGTGAGTGCGCTCGGCAACTGCTCGGGCCGCGACGCCGATCGTGCCAGGTGCGGTGTCGCTCGCATGCAGAAATGCCAGGGCTGGGGGCTGCCCTGAGCGCAGATACACCGAGACCACATCAACAAAGTCGGGCACATCAGAGTTGACTCGCGCTGCACTCACGGCCAACCGTTGCACCCAACGGCGCCCCACCCAGTGCAGCAAAACCCCGATAAGTAGACACGCAATGCCGGCAGTTGAAACAAAAAAGACGCGAGCCTGTTCATCGCGGGTAATCAGCCACGTGGCGAGCACTAGTGGCACCCAGGTCAGCACGTTGATGGACGCCTTCGTGTGTGCAACGGCAGTTTGTGATTCGGCCGTGATTGCTGCGGTGACTCGCAGTGTGCGGGCAGCAGCCTCAACGGCATGCACGGCGTCGCCCCCTTCGCTGGCCACGGCGATTGCGCGCAGTGCCAAGTCGGGCGCAACATCTGGGCTTGACCCATTTAATGAATCAGTGGGTTGGATGACTGCGCTCAATGTG
>JBILFO010000138.1:0-3652 GCA_044351505.1 Ilumatobacteraceae bacterium | reverse complement strand
CCCCACCAATGCAGAGAACGCCCCAAGTGGAATACTCGCCAGACGTTGACCATTGCGTCGCGTTAGAACCGTCGTGGCTACGACAACGGCGAGGGCGATCAACCCGACGAACACGATGCCAAGCCCCAGTAAGTACAGCTCTACGTATTGTTGTGCGCCGCCACCGGGGCCCCCATTGAACAGATACGACACCAACACCGTTGCACTGCCAGCCAGCCACGCCCACCAACCAAAAGCCGCGAGCCGAGGCAATGAGATATTCGAAGCATGCAGCTGCGCTGGCAGTGTCCACAGCGACAACCCCAGCATGAGTGGGGCTGCGACACCGAACACCAATGCAAATCGATGCAGCGAAAACAGCTGGGTCAACGCACCAGCATCAACGAGTGCTGCGGATGAATCCAGTCGCTCCAGGCCCAACACCACACCGACCGCACTGGCAATGATGAACCACAGTGCGGCACCGAGAGTGAGCGAGAGCCCGATCCGCACATGGTCGGCCGCAGTAACCCATCGTGCCAACGCGCCGAGACTCGCGGGTGCTGGACGGCTTGCCGTCGACAGAGTTTCTGCGTGTGTAGTCGTCATCACCACGTGCCAAGGCTACTCAATTTGGCTGTTTGTCTTGATATCTCGGCTGGTCGCACCCGACCGAACCGACAAGGGTTTTGCGAACTAACGCACGAGCACATCAAGCATCACTGCCAAAAACAGCAACGTGACGTACGAGATGGAAAACGTAAAGACCCGCATTGCAGCAGCCGTGGTCGGAGCGCGACCGAGACCAAACGTGAGCGCGATGAATGCAACGCCAAGCATGACTGCTGCCACCGAATAAACGACACCCATGTCATTTAGCGGGATCAAAGCGAAGGAAACGAGCGTGACCGCAATCGTGTACCAACCCATCGTGCGTACGGTGCGCGACAATGTTTCGACCACCGGCAACATCGGCACTGACGCGGCTCGATACTCGTCGGCGTGGCGAATCGCTAGCGCCCAGAAGTGTGGTGGTGTCCACAAAAAGATGACGAGAAATAACACGACTGCCGACCACGACACCGAGTTGGTCACCGCGGCCCAACCGACCAACACAGGTGCAGCCCCGGCTGCCCCACCAATCACGATGTTTTGCCGGGTCGTGCGCTTTAGCCATAGCGAATAGACAAAGACATAGAACAGTGTTGCTGAAATCGCAATCACACCAGCCAACACATTGGATGACAACGCGAGTACTACAAAGGCAACTATCTCTAACGCGATGGCAAACGCCAACGCATCGCGCGGTGCAATGCGACCAGTAACGAGTGGTCGGTTACGGGTACGTTCCATCAGTTGATCTATATCTCGGTCGATGTACATATTGATTGCATTGGCACCACCAGCAGCAAGTGTGCCCCCAACGACTGTCCACACAACCAACCAAGTATTAGGCCAACCATCAGCAGCCAGCACCATTGCTGGCACGGTGGTGATCAAGAGCAACTCAATGATTCGTGGTTTGGTGAGTGCCACATAGGCGCCAAGCGTCGTGCGTGACGGGCGAGAACCAACATGGGAGAACGCTTTGGAAAGCCGCGAAGGAACAAGCGGACGACCCAGCACCACGCGCACGAAGGCTACGAGCCATCCGACCCTGCGCGACCACTCGGCAGACTGGAAGCATGTCAACGGTGACCGATGTCAAGCACGACAGCACGGTTGACCTTGACCGGCCTTGGGTGGTCATCGTCTGGAACGATCCGATCAACCTGATGGCGTACGTGACATGGGTGTTGCAAAAACTCTTCGGATACAACTTGGAGAAGGCCACTGCGCTCATGCTGGATGTTCACGAAAAAGGTCGGGCAGTGGTTTCCAACGGCACTCGCGAACATGCCGAAGTCGATGTGCAGCGGCTCCACGAACATGGTTTATGGGCCACGATGCAGCGAGATGATGCATGATTTTTGAGCCCGTTGACGGCGGTCTGCGCCTCACGATTGATAACCATTCACGTGATGTCGTAGCCCATCTCTTGGGCGAACTACGTAACGAAGTGGAGGTTGCCAAAACCACCACGCCAGCAGCACTCGAGCCGCATATGAAGCGTCTGTTTCCTACCGCCTATCACAACGACGAAAAACACAACGACGAATACCGCCGCCTGACCCACGGCGACCTAGCCGACACGCATCTTGCAGCACTCAACGATGCGGTGCTGCTACTCGCACCTGGTCGAGTATTTGCCGAAGGTGACCTCGAGCGATTCGTACGAGCCATCAATGCCATGCGATTGGTACTGGGCACCGTTTTGGATGTGAGTGAAGACGACGCTGATGATGACACCCCAGACAGCGACGACCCGAATGCGCTACAGCGCGAGGTGTATCACTACCTTGGCTGGCTACTGCATACATCACTAGATCAACTGCGCAGGTGAGCAACGACTAGTTTTGCCACTCAAGATGCGTCACGACAACACAACCACGGTGGCTCACCGTGACGAAGCCGTGTACTACCACAACGATGTGCACGGCTCGCGAATTCTCGCGCGAATTCTTGGCCCTCATCTCGCGGGGCGCGTGCTCGAAGTGGGTGCGGGCGCTGGGTACATCACGACCGAACTGGCCGAGCGGTGCAGCAAGGTTGTCGCCATCGAACCAACGAAAGAACTTCACCACACGCTGCTTACACACACCCAAGCGCACACCAACGTGACTGTGGTGAACGCGATTCTCAGCGACTATGTGCGTTCTCGGCCGGCAGCGTCAGGCAGTAGTGCAGGCACTGCAACAGGTGCGCCAGGAGACCTGTTTGATGCTGTGGTCTATATCAATGTGCTTGAACACATTGAGCATGATGGCGCCGAACTCGCCCTAGCCACATCGTTGCTGCGTCCCGGCGGACGAGTGCTCATCGTGGTGCCAGCCCATCAATGGCTTTATGCCAAAGTGGATCGCCTCACAGGTCACTTCCGCAGATACTCGAAAAAATCGTTGCTCACTGTGACCCGCGACAATGGTTTGCACATCGAGTCAATGCGCTACTTCGACTCAATTGGGCTTGTGCCGTATCTCGTGTTATACAAATGGCTTCGCAGCACTGCCACCACCGGCACCAATGCCACTATTTATTCGCGGATCATCATGCCCATCTCGTATCTCATCTATCTAGTGTTTCGTGGCCGCCTCATCGGCAAGAACCTGATTGCTGTTGCGTCCGTTGCAACCTGAGTGTGCAGAGGTAGTTAGTTAGGGCTTCCCACGAAATGGCTGAATGCCGTTAGCGGGAACTACTCCTAATCGACCACGTTGGTAGTCATCAAAAGCTTGTTGCAGTTCTGCCCGAGTGTTCATAACAAATGGTCCGTACTGCTCAACGGGCTCACCAATTGGTTGGCCACCCAACAAGATGACATCAAGAGCGTGATCTCCTGTCGCCTCAAGGGTCATCGTGTCGCCTTGTCCGAACACGACTGCTTGACCAAGACCAAAGGGCACTCGCTCTGATCCAGCAAAGCCGGAACCTTTGAGCCCATACGCAAGTGCATTGAACTGTGGGTTCCATGGCAAGACCATGCGTGCACCAGGCGAAAGAGTCGCATGTGCCATGACAATTGGTGTCTTCGAAGATCCTGGGCCCTGAACGCCATCAATGTCACCAGCAATAA
>JBILFO010000136.1:0-3690 GCA_044351505.1 Ilumatobacteraceae bacterium | reverse complement strand
TGTTGCCAGCTACAGCATCACGCGGGATGCGATCAACGGGTGCCCCAAGGTCAGCAAGCAGTCCACGCAGCGGAATGTATTCGCCGTAGGGCACACGCCGCACTTTGTCGTAGCGGCTTTGCTCGACGCCATCACGATCAAGGAGTATCTGGGCGTTGGTGAATGCCGCACCTGCATCTTCGGTGACACCGACTGCAAATGGTGCGTCAATGCGCTGCACTTCAGCGACAATCTCATCGCGCACTTTGCTCGTGGTGAAGTCGCGCACGTCGATTGCGTTCTCAGGCCACACCACTAAATCCAGTTGGTCACTTGGATTGAGCAATGCTGTTGCAGCAAGATGACGGTCGATGACGTCGCGGGGGTTGCTGTTCACGGCCAGTACACCTTGCGGCCCACCACCTTGCACCACTGCAATCCGCAGCGTTTCACCAGTGTCGCGACCGCGCGGGGCGAGCTGAGCGACGCCTTGCAACACCACCAAGGCCGTCAGCACCATCAGCACGGGGCGTCGTGATCGCCAACCAAATTCTTTGCGTCGCATCCACAGTTCTGCCACGACCCCGGCGAAGAGAAAGATCCACAACGCCAAACCCAACGGCCCAACCAATCGCACGAGTTGGGCGAGTCGGGTATCTGCCACGCTGAGAGCCAAGCCAGCCAGCGGCACACCACCGAATGGTGTGATGAAGCGCAAGCACTCAACTAACACATGCGCAGCGGCGCGAGTAAAAAAGTCTGTGGTGTGCGCTGGGCTCCGGTGAAGATGGCGTGATGACCGGCGTTGGTTGATGGCACTAGCGACGACGGCGGCAACACCGTGCATGATGGCAAACAACAATGGCGCCACGATGAAGCCGCCAGGCACGAGTTGCCACATCCATCCCATGGCCGGAGCCAACCAACCCCAAGCAAAAAACAAACCCAACACGAACTGCACACGTGGGCGCGACGGTGCACGTTCGCTAGCCACGATGTAGCACGCCAACCCAGCAAACACGAGCGGCCACAACGACAATGGCGGTAGCCCGAGCGCTACGAGTACGCCGCCGAATAATGCCAATAAGTAATGCATTACGCCTGACCGTATTGGCGCAGGTACAACGCCAACTTGTTGATGCGCAGTCGCATCGGTGGGTGCGACTCAAAAATGCGTTGCCAGACGTTGCCGCGTTCGGTGCGCTGAGCACCCGCATCCCATTTGCGCATGGCTGCCAGCAGATGGTTGCCAAAACCCAGCTGGGCTGCCCGTCGGTCAGCGTGAAACTCGGTGGCTCGACTTGCGGCATTGCCCAGCAGTGTTGCCAGCGACACATTCAGCATGAGCAACCAAGAAGCCACATGTAAAAATGCAGCAACAAACAAACCGAGGGCATGTAAAAGAGGTATCCGCTGGGCAAACGCGATTGTTGCATTTTCGGCCACGCCTCGTAGACGCATACCAACACGGGACAACACTGTGATTGGCAAAATCATCCACTGCGTAATGGTGAGAGCAACGGTGTGTAAGCCCAGGTGATGGCTGAGTTCATGGGCGAGCACTCCGGAGAGTTGTTTGCTATCGAGCTGTTCGATGGCCTGTGACGAAACAACCACGAGATGTCCACCGCAGGCAAACGCATTCAACGACTCGGTATCCACCACAGCCAGCACGAACTGTCGACGTTGCAGGTCGTTGCGCTGCACGATGGGCTGCCACGATTCTGCAAGGATCGCTTGTTCGCGACCGGTGGGGTTTCTGGCGCCGAGTAGTCGCATAAGTACGAATCGCTGTACGGGTCGAGAAAACAACAAGATGAACAACGAAAAAAGCGAACCAACAAACAGCCAATAGCTCACCTTGCCCCACCAGCCGAATGGCAGCCACACCACGCTGGCAGTCACCAACCAGGCGGGCAAGAGGGCAATGATCGCAGTAACTCCGGTGAGCGCTGACCATTCAAATCTCAGCGAACGACCGGACACGCATCGTGAAACTAGCGTGAGAACGATGCAGTGGCTCACCTCGCTCCCCAGCCCATCAACTGGCGTGCTCGAACTCGGGCCACTCAACCTCAGTGCCTACGGGTTTGTTATCGCTCTGGGTGCAATTGCTGGCACCTGGCTATTGGGGCGCCGACTCGAGCAACGCGGCTGGGGCACCAGAGATGACGCGAGCGCTATTGCAATGACGGCAGTTCCCGCAGGTGTGGTGGGCGCGCGGTTGTATCACGTGATTACTGACTGGGAACGATTTGATGGACGTCTGGTCGATGCGTTGAAGATTTGGCAAGGCGGCCTCGGCATTTGGGGTGGCGTCGTAGTCGGTGTGCTCGCTGGTTTGTGGGTTGCCAAACGTCGGGGTCTTGATGTGGCCAATACATTCACGGCAGTTGCACCAGCATTGCCACTTGCCCAGGCAATCGGCCGATGGGGCAACTGGTTTAATCAAGAACTCTTTGGCCGCCCCACTACCTTGCCCTGGGGTTTGGAGATTGACGCCAAACATATTCCCGATGGTTACGAACTTGGCACGCTTTTTCACCCAACTTTTTTGTATGAGTCACTCGGCAACTTGGTGCTGGTGGTGTTGCTGTTGCAAATCGAGCGCCGCCGCAACCTGCGCCCGGGCATGTTGTTTCTTTGCTACACGGCGGGATACACCTTGTTACGTTTCTTTGTTGAGAGTTTGCGCATCGACCCGGCAAAGTCGGCAGGCGGTTTGCGACTCAATCAGTGGACGTCGTTAGCGGTGTTTACGACTTCGGTTGTTTTGTTGATCGTGATGGGGCGCAAGAAAGCCGTTACACAATCAGCCGCAGACGCTCAGCCAACTCCTCTGGAACAATCGGAGTAAAGAACTCGTTGGTGGCCACTTCGGCAGCAGCGATGTAACGCATCACATTCGCAGCCCGCCATGGCGAGACAACTTCGACGTTGAACCACGCGTCACGCAATCCCGAAATTTCGTCGATGCGGTGCTGGTTCAGTGTCGGTTGTTGATTGAACCACATCATGGTGGGCGCTGGCTGACCATATAGTCGTTCGATTCGCTGCAGAACGTTTTGCAGAATGCTGCCGAAGTTTCGTCGTTGGTCGGCATTGAGTGCGACCAAACTTGTGAGTCGCTCAATTGGCGCAATCTCGACTGCAACCGGGTACGGCGATGCGCTCGGCACGCTGGCAATCCACCCGTTGTGTTCAACGATGAGGCGGTCGCTCGATGTATCTGGTTTCCAGCCAGCAGCCAGCCGGCGGCGTGGGCGATCAGGCACGTGGTCAAATGCGTAAATCTGCCCGTGGGGGTGGTCGATGGTGGCACCCACCTCGCGACCAGAGTTTTCAAAAATGAGCACGTAGTCGACATCGTCGCGGGCACCGAGTGCACTGGTGCGTTGCGCCCAGAGCTCGATGAGTTCTGCCAACTGGTGCGGTGCAAGCGTGCTGAGTCGTTCTTCGTGGGCGGATGTGTACAGCACGACTTCACATCGATCATCGGGCATCGGCGGCCACCGGTTGGGTATCGACTTGACCGTGTACAGCTCTGATGCCTCGCTGCCGCCAACACAAAATGGGCAACTAGCGGACGGCAGATTTGGCCGGTGTTGTCGCGCTGCCACCACGTGTACGAGCGTGCCCGACCACGGATCCACTCGCACATTGCCCATGTTGCCGGCTGCAGGTTGGTCGGGCATCAAGCCAAAACTTACT
>JBILFO010000135.1:0-3699 GCA_044351505.1 Ilumatobacteraceae bacterium | reverse complement strand
TTAAATCGGTGCCAACCGAACGCCAGATGATGGCGGCCGGCGACTACGAACATTCCACTGCTCAGGTGCGTGTGCATGCGTCGCTTGCTCGCATCGTGGCCCGCGACTTTGGCGCAGCAGCAGTGGTGCGCGAAGAAGCGGACGGTGCGGTGGTCTTTGAGATTCCGTGCAGTAACGGCTATGCGTTTCGCCTG
Source organism: Ilumatobacteraceae bacterium (assembly GCA_044351505.1). Taxonomy (GTDB): domain Bacteria; phylum Actinomycetota; class Acidimicrobiia; order Acidimicrobiales; family Ilumatobacteraceae; genus F1-60-MAGs027. The sequence continues at coordinate 3,505 of JBILFO010000135.1, read as the reverse complement.
TGGTTGTTTGCCATGATGGACAAAGCCGAAGTCATCGGGCCGCCTGACGTGCGAGAACTTGTGGTGCGCTGGCTAGACGAAATTGCGGAGCGTGCGTGATGGCAAAAAAGACGGCCAAGAAGACGGTGAAGAAGACGGTCAAAAAGCCCGTAAAGAAGACGGCGAAGAAGGCTGTGAAGAAGCCGGCCAAGAAGGCCGTAAAGCCAGCGAAGCAAGCCGCTCGGCCGGTGCGCGCCACCAAACGGCGTGGGCCGCGCAGTGCATCTGAGCGTGTGGCGGGGCTGCTGGTGCTTTTGCCGTGGCTCATCAAACGCAAGCGAGTGCGCCTTTCGGATGTGGCCAAGCAGTTCCGGATGAGCGAGGAAGAGCTCATCGCCGACCTGCAGATGGCAGCCGTGTGCGGCGTGCCGCCGTATACGCCTGATGCGCTCATTGACGTGTTCATCGACGAAGGTTGGGTAGTTGCCGAGATTCCGACTTTTTTCTCACGACCTTTGCAGTTAACAAGTGCCGAGATGTACGCCGTCGTGGCCATGGTGCGTGCTGCCCAGAAGCTGCCCGGTGCGCCATCGCGCAGTGTGCTGGCTACTGCGGTGGCAAAGTTGGCGCGCTTGGCACCAGAAGCAACTGATGGCCCGATGCACATCGACTTGCCAGATGAGCCACATCTAGAAGAGCTGCGCAGCGCCGAAAGCGAATCGGCGGAATTGCGCATTGAATATTTCAACCCGGCGAGGTCTGAGGTGGCGCAACGCACTATTCGTGTGGTGCGCATCTTTAGTGAACACGGCCATTGGTATGTAATGGCCGATGACGACAAGTCGGGTGCTATTCGCAACTTCCGTGTTGACCGCATCGAATCGCTGGTGCGCACGGGCAAGATCTACAACCAGGCTGATGTTGCTTCGCGCCTTGATGACGACGCCGAGCGTGGTTGGTTTGGCGAAAATCTCGAGCTTGTTTCGTTGCGGGTGCGTGGCGATGCTGCGTGGATTGCCGAGGCGTATCCCACCGTGTCGCAGACGTCAAACAAAGACGGCTCAATCGACGTATCTTTGCGCATCACGAGCGAGCATTGGCTGGCGCGGTTGGTGTTGCGCGGTGGTCGCAACGTCGAGGTCTTGTCACCCGAGAAATATGTGTCGTTGGCAGCCCGCACCGCACGGGAAATTCGCGCCAAATATAACTAGGTGAGTGTTATCGGCTACCCGAAATGGGTGGTGAGTTGTTCGTAGGTCGTGATGTGGTTGGCGGCCAAAAGTGACGGCAGCACCGATGCGGTGAGCTGGGCGTCGGCCAGCGCATCATGCGGGCGATCGGTGCTTTTGCCCAGGCGGGCTGCCACGTCTTTGAGTTTGTGCGACATCGTGCGTTGCGGGTCGAGTTTGCGAGACAACAACAGCGTGCAGAGCGGCCCTGTGAGTTGGAGCGGCACGGATAGACGAATCGAGTCGGATCGCAAAAAGCCGACATCAAATTTTGCGTTGTGCGCCACAAAGACACAGTCATTGATGAGTTCATTCATCTTTTCAAACGCAACAGCGGGTGGCAGGCCGCGACGCAATTGACGACGTGTAATGCCATGGATATGGAATGCCCCGACATGGCCAAATCCCCATGTCAAGCGACGCAGATAGGTGACCCACTCGTGTTCGACGGTGCCGTCACCGCGCATGATGACCACGCCAATTTGCAGCACGCGGTCTTCGTCGGTGGACAGGCCCGTAGTTTCGGTGTCGACTACAGCAAAGCGAACGTTTTCGATGCGTACTGTATTGCCGGGGGTCCCGGCGGGCGTCTCGGCTGGTGTCATGAGTGGTTGACGGCAGTAGTGGGCGGCAGCTGGAGTTCGCGCAAAATTACCGCACCGAGCCGGTTGGCGGTGAGTGGGCCCAGGATGCGCGCTAGCTCTGTCATGTCGGCGGGCTGGGCCGCAATGATTCGTGAAATTTCGGCGTCACTCAGCACGGCTTCGGGCAAGGTGAAGTTGGTGCGCGCAATCACGTTGCGCACTTCACGCAGACGATTTCGCAGTTCTCGTTCGGCTGCTACACCCGGGTCGACAGGTCGAGCGAATGCGACGCGTGCCACTGGTTCGATTGGCTGGTTGCGGCGATGCACGGTGTCGGGCAGGTCAGCAAAAAATGGGCTAGCCGTTGTAACGCGGCCTTTGCGCCGTAACACTCGAATAATTACCAGATGGTCAGCCGCTCGGGTGCATGCAACATAGGCAAGCCGGGCTTCTTCACGTTGTTGTTCGCTGGTGGTGGCTCCCGAGTGTGGCATCAAGCCGCGCTCGGCGCCCACGATGATGACCCGAGAAAACTCGCGACCTTTGGCCGAATGAAACGTGAGCAACTCGACGCCGTAGTGCTCGGGCGTGGTGTTGCTGGCCCGCAGATATGCCGCTGCACTGCGGCCGTCGATGTTGCCCTGGGTACTGCTGCGTAAGTAAGCCTGCACTTGCTCGGCAACGACTCGTTCATCGTTGTCAGTCGATTCGACGGTCACATCGGCAGCCCACACCGTGAGGTCGTGGCGGGTGCGACACTCGGCAACTTCATCGATGGCGCTAGTGCGAACGGCGCTAGCGCGACGCGATGCAACCGGCACACCCGCACTGCTCAGCATGCGTGACAGCGGCTCGAGCAAGGCGTTGGTGCGGGCCAAGATGGCCAGCGACGGGTTGGTTACTTGCTGGATATGTTGCGTGACAAGTTGACGCACTGCAAACGCCTCGTCGAATTCATCTTGCACCTCGAGATATTCCACAGGCAAGCCATTAGAGCGGCGCGACTGCACATCGGGTGTCGAGCCATTGTTGACTGCCACATGCGTTGCCACATCGAGCACTTGCGGAGTGCAGCGGTAGTTATTGGGGAGCGACAACACGGTCGGCTGATTGAGCGCATCAGGCAGGCTGCGAAACAGCATCGGGTCGGCGCCGTTCCAGCCGTAGATGGCTTGCAGTGGGTCGCCAACGATGAACACATCGTCACGGTTGCCGCGCAATGCTTCGAAAAATGCGTACTGCAGCGGGTTCATATCTTGTGCTTCGTCGACGAAGAGATGTCTGAATCTGAATCGAGTGGCAGCCGCAAAGTCGGGGCGGTCGTTGATAGCCCGTGTAGCCAGCGAGATGAGGTCGTCTAGGTCGGCCAACCCCCGCTTGCGTTTGAGTTGCTCGTACGCGTTATAGGCCGCAGCAACACGCGCTGGCTCGAGCGGCACGTTGCGCGCGACGCGTCGTACTTCGATCTCGTAGCGCTCGGGCGCAACGATGCGGGCGTGAGCCCAGTCGATTTCGGCGAGCACTGCGGCAGATTGTCGGCCGAGCGAGTTTTCACCCATGGCTTGGTCGAGCAACGCCACGCGGTTGCCCACGATGGCCGGCACCTGCGCCGATGTATCGCTAGCTCGCCGGCGCAGCAGGGCGAGTGCCACGGAGTGAAACGTGCCAATGGTCGGTTGATCGCTGTCGCCGGCTCGATCGTGGCGAGTGACT
>JBILFO010000133.1:0-3756 GCA_044351505.1 Ilumatobacteraceae bacterium | reverse complement strand
GACTTTGCGTGGTGTTAGCAAGCCCGTGAACGTGACGATTGTCAGCACGGTTCGCGACTCACAAATTCTTCTGGCTGGTGAAGTCGCCGTTGTATTCGCCGACTGGTCGATACCCAACCCATCAATTCCTGGAATTTCCACCGAAGATTCAGGTGTGCTCGAGTTTCAACTTGTGTTAAGTCGATAGTCGATCGTGAATCGTTGAGCCGTGCTTACCGTCTACGGCGTAACGCTCATCGTTCAAAAACCAAAGAATGCAGCTACCGAGATTGCCCTGCGTGCAACGGTCGGCCAAATTGTTGAACCATGGCTCGAGCAAACCTGGCCAAATGACAAGCGCACGAACACCACGCAGGTAACTGCGCGCAGCAACGTGAATGACAAAGTCTTTCGTGTCGACATTTCAGAACAACATCCGGCAGATGACGCACGACAAGTCACGCTTATCTCAATGTTCAACAATCAACGAGGCGATCTCTGCGTGGATGTGCGCCGTGAAGTGCGGCCAACTGGTCAACTGATTTTGCCCCGCACCCGCACTGAGCGGCCGCTACCGGCGCTCACCACACTCGTATCGAATCTTGCGCGCGAATTGCGGGTCCGTGACGCCCAACAACTTATTTCGGCCAACCTGAGCCATGCGTCTACTCATGACGAAGGGGCAGAGATTGCTGCATTCATCGATGCGCCATCGCGACGCTTGCCATTGGTCATTGAGTGCACCAGCACCAAGGGTGCTAACGCGTACACCACGGCAGATACGGCCCGGGTGCTGACTGGTGTCGCCCACGTGCACCACCTCACCACCGCACAAGCCGAAGCTGGCTTCAACGACTTCTATGGCACACGCAAAGTGAGTTCCAGCTGGATTCTGGTCGCCTGGCCGCGTTCCGTTCGCGGCACCGTACTGAGCGAATACCACGGCAAAGACGACGAGCAGGTCGTCAACGACTTGATTGCAGCAGCAGTCGGCGCCCTACCGATACTGCCGCGCCAAACCACTCGCGGACAAAGTGCATCACAGGTCCCGATTCAGCAGGTGGTAGCCAGCACGTCTTCGCCCGAGGTTGGCGAATTGCGTCGCAAGAACCAAGAGCTCGAACAACGCGTCACCGAGGTGCAGTCCGACTATGACGAACTTTATGAAAACCTCACCACGACCGAGCATCTGAGTGCAAAAATTGCCGAAGACCGCGACCGCTACCTTCACTCACTGACCGACTTTCTCTCACTTCGTGACGACCCAAGTCAATGGAACAACACTGCTGCCGTGCTCTCACGAGCCAAAGGAATGTGCAGCAATCTGGATTTTCATCCCGAGGTGGAAACTCGACTGGGCAGGCTGCAGTTTTCACCGGCAACTAACCAGCGCATTCTCGGCAACCTGGTCGAACTCAACAATCTGGCGGCACGCCTGCGCCGCGGTGATATCGAGCCTCATTTGTTCAATACCTACTGCACCGAAAAGTTCAACTTTGCGCCATCGGTAAGCGACAACGCAATCAACAAGTTTGGGAGCGACTACACAATCATCTGGAATGATGCCACTGTGCAGCTAGGCCCACATATTCGTTGCAACGAGGCACGAATCTATTTTTATCTTGACGTCAAACAGCGACGAGTCGTCATTGGTCACGTTGGCGAACATCTACGCGACAAGGCGAATCAATAACCCCGCTGCAACGCCACGGTATGAGAAACACCGTGTTACGAGCACAGTATTACGAGCGCCGTGTCAAACGCCGCCACACACGTTGGGCGAGACGTGACGACAAAAACGGCAACACCAGGCGGTACACCAAGCCTGGAACGACGACCGTCTTGCCCCTACGTAGGGCTCGCTGCGTGGCCCCCACCACATCATCGGGGTCTAGCCACATCCACCCAGGCACCTTGCGCGAGAGGTGATCAAGACCTGCTCGACGAAGCAGGTCGGTGTGCACATAACCAGGGCAAATAGCCGTAACGCGAACACCCTTGGCGTTTACTTCCAAGGCCAGGCTGCGCGCGTAGGCAGTGACGTGTGATTTTGCTGCTGCATACGGGCCTGCTTTTCGCATTGGTGTGAAGGCAGCGATGCTCGAGACGATGATTACATCCCCACTGCCACGTTGCACCATGGAAGGAACCACAATTTCGCATAGCCGTACGACACCAGTCGACATTAAATATGCCAGCGCATCAAGTTGATCACGATTCGAAGAGCCCACTGCTGCTGCATGGGTGACCCCGGCATTCAATACAACTGCGTCTAGCAAACCGCAGCGTGCGCCAACATCTTCGACACCAGTCTTTTCAGATAAATCCGCCACGATCACTTGAGTAACTGCGCCGTGGGCTTGCAATGCCGTCGCCACTCGGGTGAGCTCGGTGAAATTGCGCGCAGCCAGCACCACCTCGAAACCCTGTTCGGCGTACCAGTGGGCGAAAGCCTCACCAATACCGCACGAGGCGCCAGTTACTAACACTCGCTTGCGATTCCGAGGTGTTTCCACGGCTTGAGCCTCGCACATCACACCACTTAGGGTGCAAGTCATGGAATCACCTGTTTTTGCACTCTCTGATGCCTACATCGATCGACTTGCAGAACTCGACCCGGGTTTTGCCACGGGGCTCGGCATCGCCGGCAGCGATCACCTCATGACCGACTTCAGCCCTGCTGGCCACGAGGCGATGGAATCGCTCAGCCGACAGACACTGGCGAAACTCAATTCGCTGAACCAGTCGAGTGATACCGACCGTCTCGCAGCGGGTGTCTTGCGCAACTCTCTAGAGATGTCTGAGCGCGAATTCGCCGCAGGTGAACATCTACGGGCAATTCGTGTGCTGGCCGGCAACGTTGACTATGCACGTTCAGTGTTTGACCTCATGCCCACCGATACACCCGATCAATGGCGCACCATCGCCGAGCGAATGTCGCATGTGCCTGCGGCATTTAACGGCATGTGCGAGTCGTGGCGACTCGGCATGCAGCGCAACATCGTGGCACCACGGCGACAAGTGCTCGCAGTTGCCGACATGCTCGATGGCTGGGCAGGCACAGCAAGCACGCCTGGGTTATTTACAGCGCTAGCAAACCAAGCCAACGCAACGAGCGGCGCCCCAACCGCCGATTTGCAGGCAGCAGCGCTTCAGGCATCAGCAGCGCTAGCTGCCACTGCGGCATTTCTGCGCAATGACTATGCCCCAGTGGCTGACCCGCGCGATGGCGTCGGAGAAGAACGCCATGCGCTGGCACGCCAGCGGTACATGGGCATGAGTGTTGATGCCGATGATGCATACGAATGGGGGTTGACAGAGGTACAGCGCCTCGATGAAGAACTCAAGAAATGTGCCGGACTGGTTAAACCCGGGGCATCACTCGACGAAGTGCGCGAGTATCTCGATACTGCCCCAGAGCATTCGATCGAGGGTGAAGAAAATCTGCGGGTGTGGCTACAAGACCTCATGGATCAAGCTATGGACTTTCTTATTGATGGCGACCACTTTGATATTCCGCAATCAATTCGCCAGATTGACGCAAAGATTTCGCCACCGGGTGGTGCTGCAGCGCAGTACTACATGCCACCCAGCGAAGACCTCACCCGACCCGGAAGCACTTGGTATCCGGCAAATGGCCGAACCCGGTTTGCATTGTGGAGCGAGCCAACCACCGCATATCACGAAGGTGTACCGGGCCATCACCTGCAAATTGGCATGGCCGTGGTGAACCGCGAAAAGCTCTCGCGCTTTCAACGCAACGAATTCGTAAGCGGA
>JBILFO010000035.1:0-13346 GCA_044351505.1 Ilumatobacteraceae bacterium | reverse complement strand
GGCCACGTTGTCGGTGAACTGCACCGCAGCAAACTCACTAGCCAAGGCGGCGCGCACCGCATCGTCAACCACGGCAACTACGCGCGGGCGATGAGCCTTGATCTGTTCGCGCAGCACGGATTGATTCGACCCTGCAGCGAGTGCAACGACTTCGTACCGCCCGCCAGCAGCGGCCACCACCTCAAGCGTTTGTCGGCCGATCGAACCGGTGCTGCCGGCTACGGCAACCTTGACCGTCACGACTGAGCGGGCTAGCTCGCCCAAGGAGCGAGCGTTACCGCCAAGAAATACACAGTTGGCAGCGCCAATAACACTCCGTCAAAACGATCAAGCACACCGCCGTGGCCTTTCAGAACTGTGCCGAAGTCTTTTACCCCGAGCGAACGCTTGAGCACCGACTCGAGCAAGTCGCCGAGCGGGGCCACAATCGATACCACCGCTGCCAACAGAATCCACTCGGTGAGCGAATTCCAGGTTTCGCTTTGCAATCCAATAATGACCACCACACAAAACGTGGCGATGGTGCCACCGATGACACCTTCGATGGTTTTGTTCGGGCTCACCGAGGCACGCAACGGCGTGCGACCAATGGCCGAACCTACGAAGTACGCACCCACATCATTAGCCGCAACGGCAAACACCAAGAGAAACAACGTGTCGGTGCCAATGTTCGGAAGGACTGATGACAATGTTGACATCCGCAAAATGAGGCCGGCATAACTACCCAACAAACCGATGTACACCACACCCAACATGAGTGTGCCCAGGCTGGTGACCGCTGCACTCTGGTCGTCGTTCGAGCCGACCAACGTGATGGCCCCGGCAATAAAAGCGAACACGACCACCATGGCAATGGCCAGATGCGACATGTAATAGGCGCCAATTGGCGCCGCCAAACAAGCCACGACACCCACCACCATCGGTGCGCCCAGATTGCGGGCGTTGGCTTGGGTGAAAAACTCGAGGGCAGCCAGACCCAACACCACCATCACCAGGGCCATGACTGCAGCCGGGCCAACGAACGATGTGCCAATGAACAACACGGCGAGCACTACCCCGACGATGACTGCTGAACCCAAGTTGCGATCGGCACCGACCGGGCGCGGTTGGGTGCCTGAATCACTGCGCTCGGGGCGTTGACGACGCACCTGACTTGGTCGAGCAGCGGCCGGACGACGAGGCGAACGGTCACGCACCGTCGGGCGCGAAGGATCTGCTGTTTGATCACGCAACGTGGGATGAGTATCTGACCCGCGGCGTGGGCGTGGGTCAGTGGGGTCGCTGCCGATACGGATGCGACCAGACGGAGCAGCACGACTCACAGGTGGTGGCGCAACGCTTCGTGACGTGTCACGAGATACGTCGCGAGTCGGACGTGATGCGTCGCGCGTTGTATCGCGAGTAGGGCGTGAGGCGTCGCGTGTTGTTTCGCGTGATGCGTCACGTAACGCCGGGCGGCTGGGGTCGCGTGGCTGCACGCCAAAACGTGGGCTTTCGCCAGTTGGTTGTTCGCTCCAATGTGGCAGCGGCGCAGTATCCGTGGAATCCACACTGATTGATGGTGCGGTGTCATCGGCGTCGGCAAACTTTACTTCACCGAATTCGTCACCAAAGTTGATCGTGTTGTCACGCAATTCGCCAGTCGGCTCTGTTGCGTCGGTGTCGTCGTTGCGGTTGTCAGACATCCTTAGACCTCCATCACTTCTTGTTCTTTACGGACTGCGGCTTTATCGATGGTGTCGACATGTTCTTGAGTCATCTTCTCGAGATCTTTTTCAGCCCGCTCGAGTTCGTCCTTGGAGATGTCGCCATCTTTTTCGGCGGTCTCGAGCGCCTTGCGCGCATCGCGCCGCACGCTGCGCAACACCACTCGCCCATCTTCGGCAAGGTTCTTCACCACTTTGACGTATTCCTTACGGCGGTCTTCAGTCAACGCTGGGAATGCGAGGCGGATGATGATGCCGTCATTGCTCGGGTTCACCCCGATGTCGCTGGCGTTCAGGGCTTTTTCGATCGCACCAATCGCCGACCGGTCGTGAGGTTTAATTACCAGCAGCCGCGCCTCGGGCACCTGGAAACTGGCCAACTGCTGCAACGGCACGGGCGAGCCGTAATAGTCGACATTGAGTCGTTCGATCAACGCCGGTGACGCCCGCCCTGTGCGCACCGCAACAAACTGATGCGCCACATGCTCAACGGCTTTTTCCATCTTCTCGAGCGACTCGAGCAGCGTTTCGTCGATCACGCGACCAGCGTACCGATTTCTTCACCCTGCAAAATCGCACGCAGATTGCCGCGCTGCAAGAGATCGAATACCACGATTGGCAACTTGTTGTCCATACAGAATGTGATGGCCGTTGAATCCATAACACGCAAACCTTTGTTGATTACATCTAAGTGCGACAACTTGGTGAAGCGAGTGGCAGTTTTATCAAGTTTTGGGTCAGCAGAGTAAATGCCGTCGACACCCGAGTGTGTGCCTTTCAGAATTGCCTGCGCTTCAATTTCGGCCGCACGCAGCGCAGCAGCCGTATCGGTGGTGAAGAACGGGTTACCCGTGCCGCCAGCCAAGATCACGATGCGACCCTTTTCCAAGTGACGCTCACAACGACGCCGAATGTAGGGCTCGGCCACCTTGGGCATTTCGACCGCAGTCATCACCCGCGAATGTTGGCCGGCACGCTCAAGTGCATCTTGCAACGCCAGCCCGTTGATGACCGTGGCGATCATGCCCATGTAGTCGGCTTGCGCTTGATCCATCCCGCGACCGCTGCCCTTGGTGCCGCGCCAGAAGTTGCCGCCACCCACAACAATGGCAATGTCGACGTCGAATTCTTCGCGGGCGTCACGCAATTCGCCCGCCAGTTGCGCCAGCACATCGTTGTCCAGCCCGAAACCAGTTTTCTCGGCGAGAGCCTCACCAGACAATTTCAATACGACTCGCTTCCAGCGGGGCTGGGTTGGCGAAGGCATGCGTAGTTGAGATTACCCGATTTCGACTTGGGCGAACCGCACGATGGTTGCGGCGCCAATGACCTGTTTTACTGACTGTTTGTCGTCTTTGGCATAGGGCTGCTCGAGCAGGCACAAATCCTTGAAGAAACCGTTGATTTTGCCATCAACAATCTTGCCAATTGCTGCCTCGGGCTTGCCTTCGTTGCGAGTTGCGGTCTCGAGTGTGGCACGCTCGGCAGCGACCACCTCGGCTGGCACTTCGTCACGTGTCAGAAACTTGGGGCGGGCAAAGGCGATGTGCACGGCCACGTCGTGTGACAACTCGCTTGATGCACCTTGCATTTCGACCAGCACGCCATTGACGCCGCGACCACCCTGAATGTGGAGGTACGAGTCGATCGTGTTACCAGCAGCAGCAGCGACACGCACCACTTCACCAAGTTCGATTTTTTCTTTGAGCGTGATCTTCAAATCATCCAGCTGAGCCGTGCGTGACGCGATGGCATCCGCACCCGAAGCATGCACGAGTGCCACCAACGTGTCGGCTTCGGCACGAAACTGGTCACTAGAAGCAACGAAGTCGGTTTCACACTTGAGTTTGACAATTGCACCAACATTGTCTTTGATCAACATGGCAACAACACCCTGAGTGTTTTCGCGATCAGAACGCTTGGCGCTAGCCGCCAAGCCCTTCTCACGCAGCCATGTCTTTGCTGCCTCGACGTCGCCGTTGGCTTCTTCGAGTGCCTTCTTGCAATCCATCATTCCGGCGCCAGTTGCTTGGCGCAGTGCTTGCACGTCTTTGGCGTTGATGGCCATTAGTTCGACTCGCCCGCCAACTTGGCATCACGCTCTGCTTGGGCAATTGCAGCTTCGGCGCGGGCTCGAGCCTGATCGGCTGCGAACACTGCGTTGTCCACCACAGCAGTCGCTGGGTTTTGTACTTGTCCACCCGCTTTTTCGGCGATGAAGCGGCCCTCAGAGATTGCCTCGGCAATAACCCGGGTCATCAACTCGTTGGCGCGAATGGCGTCATCGTTGCCTGGGATTGGGTACTGCACCAGGTTCGGGTTCACGTTGGTGTCGACCACTGCCACAACGGGAATGCCAAGTTTGTTGGCTTCGGTGACGGCAAGGTGTTCGGTGGCGGTGTCGAGCACGAACACTGCATCCGGCAAACGCACCATGTTGCGAATACCTGACAGGTTGCGCTGCAACTTGATGAGCTCGCGCGACATGAGCAGCGCTTCTTTCTTAGGAATCTGTGCCCACTCTGGTGAGCCAGACAGACGCTCGAGTTCGATCATCTTTGACACGCGCTTGGAAATGGTGCCGAAGTTGGTGAGCATGCCACCGAGCCAACGCTCGTTGATGTACGGCATGCCCGAACGCTCGGCGAAATTTTTGATCGGGTCTTGGGCTTGCTTCTTGGTGCCGACGAACAACACCACGCCGCCACCAGAGGCGAGTTGGCGCACGAACGCGTAGGCGGATTCAATTCGGGTGAGCGTTTGCTCGAGGTCGATGATGTGAATGCCGTTGCGCTCACCAAAGATGAAACGCTGCATTGTTGGGTTGCGACGCTGGGTCTGGTGTCCGAAATGGACTCCCGCCTCGAGCATTTGGCGCATACTGACGACTGCCATGTGATTCTCCTTCCTGTGGTTAGTGGACACGATTCGTTGCGCCGAAGCGACCACAGGTGTGCGAATCGTGGTTTGCGGATTGTTTAGTGCACTATCTATAACTGCTGACGAATCAGCTCGCCTGACGCTAGCGGCGCGGCGTCAGCCTTCCACCACAACAGCTCACGAGATGGGCTTTACCCGCTGCAACTATTGGTGCGTCGGGCACCCAAGGTGACGCGATACCGCGGCTTTGCCACTTTGCTGATCTCGCCAGAAGCCACCTGTTGCGGGTCGACGTAGCGATCACCGATGCGCAGCCCAACGTGCAACGAATGATGGGCAACACCGATGCGCTCGCCGCGGGCCACAACCGAACCCTGCCGCAACTGTGGTGCAGCCAACAGCGCTAACCCACCGTAGGTAACACGCACTGCAGGGTTGGCGGTGGCGCGCAACACCACATAATTGCGCCCGGCAACCACCCCAACGAACGACACCGTGCCCGATAGCCCAGCCACCACATCACTTCCGGTTGGCACAGCGAACTCCACCCCGCGGTTGCCAGCACAACGCTCACATTCGGGGGCTCGAAACGGGTCGATCACACTGGCGTTGCTCGGCAACACCAAACACACACCAACGGCAAGCGACATGAGCACGATTACAACCGCAGCTTGCGTTAGCGAAAATCTGCTGCAGCGAGTTGGCTGCGCATCTGCAGCACCGCTTTGGCATGAATTTGTGAGACTCGGCTTTCGGTCACGTCGAGCACCTCGCCAATTTGGGCAAAAGTCAGGTTCTCTTCGTAGTACAACAGCAACGTGGTGCGTTCGCGCTCGGGCAGTTTGCGAATGGCATCGTGCATGGTGCGACGCAGTTCGCCAGATTCCATCGCAGCATCGGGGTTAGTGGCGCGCTGGAAATCACTCGTATCCGGCAGCGCGTGAGAATCCATCGCCACATGGTCGAGGGGTCCGATGGCACTCGAGGCAACGTCGGTCAGCCAGTCATGCAACTCGTCGGCAGAAATGCCCAGACGTTGGGCAATCTCGGCATCGGTAGCCGAACGGCCGAGTTCGTTTTGCAAATCGGTGATGGCACTCTGAATCTGACGCGAACGCGCACGCACTGATCGTGGCACCCAATCCAGCGAACGCAAACTGTCGAGAATCGCCCCACGAATTCGCGGCACGGCATACGACTCGAACTTCACACCTTGCACCGGTGTAAAACGATCGATGGCTTGCACAAGGCCCACCACACCTGCACTCACTAGATCATTGGTCTCGACCCGCTTGGGCAAACCCGCCGACAAACGACCAGCCACGAACTTCACGAGTGATGCGTAGTGCACCACCAACCAGTCGCGGGCCACCGGATTTTTTTCCGTATGCCAGCGCGACCACGCTTCGTCGACAGTGAGACGTTCTGGGCGAGGGTTCATGCGCGTGGATGCGACGCCCCATACGCCGTTTTCAGTCGCTCTTTGCTGACGTGGGTGTAACGCTGTGTGGTGGCAACATCGCTGTGGCCGAGGAGTTCTTGCACGGCGCGCAAGTCGGCGCCGTTGTCTAACAGGTGCGTTGCAAAGGTGTGCCGCAGCGCGTGCGGATGTGTGGGCGACATGGCGCGATCGTCGATGAGTCGACGCACATCGCGCGGGGTGATGCGCCGACCGCGGTGGTTGAGAAACAATGCCAATTCGTCGATCACTTCGAGCACCTCGCTGCGTAACGGTACCCATGCTCGCACTGCTTGCATGGCCGGCTTGCCCACCGGCACGACGCGTTCTTTGTTGCCCTTGCCCATCACCCGCACTACCCCACGGCGTGTGTCGATTGAATCGATGTCGAGCGAACACAACTCGCTCACACGCAAGCCGCTGCCGTACAACATTTCGACGACTGCATCGTCGCGCAGGTGACGCCAATGTGGATGTTCTTCGGGATGGTGTTCGAGTAGTGCGCGCAATTGCTCGCCCGTCAACACCTTGGGCAACCGACCTTTGTCGGATGGCGTCTTGACCCCCAGAGTTGGGTCGACTTTGATTTTGCGATTGCGCGACAACCAACCGAAGTAACGCGACAGCGCTGCTTTTTTGCGTGCGATGCTGCGGCGCGCCAACTTGCTCGTGGTCAAAAACGCCACATATGAACGCACGTGGGCTTTGGTTACTTGCGTGGGTGTGGTAACCCCGTGGCGCGACACCCATTCGGCGAACAGCCGAACGTCGCGCTGATATGCGCTCACCGTGTTGGGGGCCGCTGCCGTGAGCGACACAACGAAGCCGTCTAAGTTCCATCGGTTGGCGCCGCTCATCACCAAAACCGTAGTTGCCACGGTGCAGCCGCGATTGCTGCGTCGTCATCGGGCGACCAGCGCTTCCCACCACCCGGCGTTAGCCACTACCCAACCGTGGGCCTCGAGGCGACCGAGCCGCAGCGCCACTTCGGCGATCGGCAGGTGCAGCCGTTCGACCAACTGTTCGAACGTCAGCGGACCACCACCCAACCCGGCAAGCACCACGTGTTCGTCGGCGCTCGGTGGCACGCGAGTCTCGCTACGTGTGATGTGGTGCTGATGATTTAAACCGAGCGCCACCAGCACATCGGTGGCATCACACACTGTGGCAGCACCCTGGGAAATTAACCGGTTGGAGCCCACGCTCGATTCACTCTGTGGTGCACCAGGCACCGCCATAACGGTGATGCTGCGTGACAGGGCTTGTTCGACAGTGATCATCGAGCCACCAGTGACCCGCGATTCGACCACCACCAAGACTTCGCTGGCGGCTGCCAAAATGCGATTGCGCAGCGGAAACCGAAATGCATCCGGCCCACACCCGGGGGGCGATTCAGAAATGATGACACCACATTCAGCGACGGCACTCCACAATTTGGTGTGCTCGCGGGGATACACCACATCCAGACCCGTGGCCACCACTGCAATTGGGCCGCTTGAGCCCGACTCAAATGCATCGATCACCCCATGGTGGGCCGCAGCGTCGATGCCGCGTGCCAAGCCTGACACCACCGCCACACCGTTGCGCGACAAATCGCGACCCAACCCGCGAGCAAAATGGCGACCAGCAGCACTGGCGGCTCGCGTGCCGATGACACCTGCGCGTCGCTCGGCAAATGTGGTGAGGTTGCCGCGGGCAAACAGCACGGCAGGTGCAGCGTGGTCGCCACGCAACACGCTCGGGTACGAAGGGTCGGTGGCCAACACCACGTTGATGTGATGGTCGCGCAACGCCGCTTCGACACGACGCAACACATCATCGGTGGCAGCTTGCCGCCAGATGTGGGCGAAATTTTCTTGCGCCAACAACGCAGCGATTCGGTCGCCGGCAGGCAATTCGCCACGCACCGTGCGCCAGGCATCGACAGCACCAAGCCCTGACAGCAGCATGCGCAACCGCTGCGGCCCGATGGCCGGCAAGGTTGCAAGCGCGGTTGCTGCAATGTGTTCGGGTGTAATCACCAATGTGCAAGCAGACGTAGTCACCGGTGACCGCCACTCAGCGCCGCCAAACTGGTGCGCAAACGCAACGCCGTTGCCACATGGGCTTCGCTCACCACATCGGGGGCGCCGTCCAAGTCGGCAATCGTGCGCGCCACACGGCGCACCCGATGCAAACCACGGCCGCTCAGGCGCCCGACTTCTAACTCGCGACGTAACACCGCACGCGCACCGGGTGCAAGCGGGGCGACTACGTCGAGTTGATCGACTGCAATGCTGGCGTTGGTGCCACCGCCGCGCAACAAAGCCACTTGCCGAGCAGCCACCACACGCAGGGCCACGGTTGCCGACGACTCGCCATCTACACCATCCACCAAGTCATCCACCTTGGGCAAGCCCACACTCACGCGCAAGTCGAACCGATCTAGCAGCGGGCCTGAAAACCTGCGCAAATATTTAGAGCGCGCTGCATCGTCACACACGCAGGCGCCGGGTGTGCCAACACCACACGGACACGGATTGGCCGCTGCCACCAACAAAAACCGGGCCGGAAACGTCAACGACGTGCGCGCCCGTGAAACGTGCACTACCCCGTCTTCTAATGGTTGACGTAACGCGTCAAGCACACTTGGCGCAAACTCACCGAGTTCGTCCAAAAATAACACGCCCTCACTTGCCAGTGAAATTTCACCAGGCCGCATCGCAGTCGTGCCACCACCGATGAGGCCAACTAAAGAAATGGAATGGTGCGGCGACCGAAACGGTGCGTGGCTCACTCGCCCACTGGCAGGCATTGGCACGTGGGCCGCTGAGTGCACCATGGTGCATGACAACGTTTGATCTTGTGACAACGGCGGCAAGATGCTCGGCAAGCGGCGGGCCAGCATCGACTTGCCAGCACCCGGTGGCCCCACCAACAGCATGTGATGGGCGCCCGCGGCGGCCACTTCGAGCGCCAACCGCGCAACGGGCTGGCCACGCACATCAGCAAGATCAGGAATGTAGTTGTCAGGTTCGAGCGCCACTGACTCGTTACAGATCTGCCACTGCTGATCGCCGCGCAAGCAGCCAACCACATGAGCCAGATCACTGGCCACCACCACTTGGTGAGCTCCGGCAGCACGGGCAGCCGGCGCATTTGCCGCAGCCACCACCACGCAGCGTTCGCGCACGGCCCCAACGAGTGGTGCTGCACCCACCACACCCCGCAGCGAGCCATCTAAACCAAGTTCAGCAACGAACGCATATTTTTGTGCCACGTCGGGTGGCAGTTGTTCGTCGGCAATCAACACCGCCACGGCAATAGCTAAATCAAGACCCGAGCCACCCTTACGTTCACCACTGGGCGCCAGGTTCACCGTGATTCGCCGATTGGGCCACGCAAAACCGCGCGACAAAAATGCAGCGCGTACCCGATCGCGGCTTTCGCGACACACCTCGTCGGGTTGGCCGACAATGGTGAACCCGGGCAGCCCAACACCCACATGCACCTCGACATCTACACAGCGGCCGACGACACCCAACAATGTGGTGGAACGCACCGAAGCAAACATCACGACCTCTTTTCAGCAATACTGCGCAATGGGGCCGTCACCTGTGAGAATTAGACGGCGATGAAACTTCTCCTAAGGTGTGTGCGCAAAAGTGCGTCAACGGTCGGTCAAATTGGGGTGGGTCTTGCCGCTGTGGCGCTACTCGGGCTCAGCGCTTGCGCCGAAACACCACGCACCGCCACCAACTTCTGTCGGGTGCTCACCGATCGAATTGCCGACATCACCACACCACCGACCAGCACTGCCGACGTGCAGCGCATTATCGAGCACTACAACCGATTAGTCGAAGTTGCCCCACTTGAAGTTGAGGCTGACCTCACCACTCTGCGTGACCTCTTTATTGCGGCATCGCAAGTGAACACCGACGACGAAGCAAGCGTGCAAGCGGTGGCAGATGCGGCGTACCGCGCCGAGTTGGCTGCCGAAGATGCCGGCATATACGTGGGGGCAACCTGCGGATTGGATTTATCAACGGGCCTTGTGGTGCAAGTGCCCAGTAGCTCGCCGTAGCGAATTCAATTCGCCTTAGCGAATTTCGCCACGCTTCACGATGACTTTGTCGACCAAGCCATACTGCTGGGCTTGTTCGGCAGAAAACCAGCGGTCACGCTCGGAGTCGCGACGGATGTCGTCAACGGGTTTACCCGAGTGCAACGAGGTGAGTTCGGCCATGCGCTCTTTGATGAAGCGCAACTGCTCGGCTTGAATCGCGATGTCGGCAGCCTGACCACGCAAGCCGGCGAGTGGTTGGTGCATCATGATGCGGGCGTTGGGCAATGAATACCGTTTGCCTTTGGCGCCAGCAGTGAGCAAGAACTGGCCCATCGAAGCTGCCAAACCAACACACACGGTGGCCACGTCGCACGAAATGAATTGCATGGTGTCGTAAATGGCCATGCCAGCAGTGATCGAACCACCAGGTGAATTGACGTACAACCACACGTCGGCCTTCGGATCTTCACCTTCCAAAAACAGCAACTGGGCACAAATCTGATTTGCTGCGGCGTCATCGACCTCGGAGCCGAGCAAAATCACGCGGCTTTTCAGCAAGCGGGTGAAAATATCCGAACCTGGGGCCATGCCACCGTCGAGCGCCAACGGCGAGATTGCATTGGGTGTTGTCATGCGCGCAAGGCTAACGCTTGGGCGCCGCTGGGCGAGGTGTTTCGCGACGGATGCCACTGAACACCAGCGCAACACGCTCGTCATCAGCGACACGGTCACGCATCGCGAGCAAGCCAGCCAGGCCCGCTGCGCCCGTGGGGCTCACATCAATATCGGTGGTGGCATGTGCCACGGCATAGGCATCATGCACCAACTGCTCAGACGCCACCACCGGAAACCCTCCGCTGGCGCGCATGGCTCGACACACTGCGACCCAGTCGTATGTTTCGTCGTCGAGAATTCCATCGGCAAAAGATTGCGGCGTGGTGGGCCATGGCACCATGCATGCATCCCACTCGGCGGCTGCGTCGAACACCGAGGAAAACGCCTGACTCTTGTGCCAGGCTGCAGCCAGCGGTGCACAACCTTGCGCCTGTACGGCATGCAATGCTGCTCGCGTGCCGCCGGCGTGAAAACCTTCAGCCAGGCTTGCTGCGAAGGCTCCCCCACCCACTTGTACAAAGAGTCGAGTGATGAGTGGTGGCTCCATATGTTCGGCCACGTAGGCCATTTCCCAACCGATGGTGCGACCGCCATCCAAACACCAGGCGTTTTCCGGGCCTTGCACCCCAAACGGAATCGCCCCTGCATGCACTGCTTCGCGAAACCGATGCACACACGGATCACCTGCGGGGTCGGTGTCGAGTCGAGGACAATGCACCACGTCGGCACCCAAACCGTGCAGGCGGGCAACAAGTGCAGCATCGGCGAACTCGGGCACAAACACAGTGATGGGCCAGTCGACTGCGCGCGCCAACGTGCTGGCCGCAAAGGCAGCGTTGCCACACGACGCAATTGCCAAGCTGGGCCGCGTCGCGGAAAGCCACGAGGTGAGACCCAGGCGTTCTGCGGCAACAAGGTGCAACAACTCGGTGAACAGATGGCGCGACTTTTGCGAGCCGGCCACGTTGTGGGTTTCGTCTTTGATCCACACGCCACCACTAGCTGAAAAGCCAAGTTCGTCAGACAGTTTGTCGGCGCGGGCAAATGGCGTAAAAACAAATCCGGTACCAGACACCGTGGCAATTTGTGTATCGAGTTCAACAATGAGAGCGTCGCGATCGGTCTCGCTCATGCCGTGAGCGTGGGCGAAGGCATCCCACGCCAGATAACGACGGAAGGCGACGAACGGGTTCAGATGTTTGCCGCGGCGCAATGGGGTGACATCACTTTCAATGAGCAACACGTGGTGGCGATCGTTGCCGACAGCATTTGGGCAGCGCCACGACAACGGCGTATCAATCGGCACGCGAGTGCCGCAGGCAGCACAACGCAATGACTGAACAATCGGCGGGACGGCACGCGGATTAGCGCGCAGGTTAAAGCGGGAGTTGATGCGGGGCAACGACACCGTGGTGGTCAGCCGCCGCTGGCGACGCGTCGATTGAAGTCGTCGATCATGGCGTCCCACGCCGGTACAAAGCTGCGCAGGTCGCGCCAAAACGTTTGCGAGCGACGCGCTTCAAACACGTCGACTGGCGTGCCTTGTTGCTCGACCCACGTGTAATAACCAAGGTTGAAGATGCGGTTGCGATCGCGTTCGTTGCAGTCGATCATGTGGTCGGTGGTGACAGAACCGAGATGCTCAGAAAACACTTCGGCGGCGTCGGTAGTGGTGAACTCGCCCTTGAAGCGCTTGGCCAGCGTCTTGCGTCGCTCGCTTGGATACAAATCGGCGCCGTCAGTGGCGATGGTGATGAGTGCATCGTTGGGGCCGTAGCCACGCAGCTTGGCAATCTTGATGGCTGCAATCACGTTGCAGATTGCCGAGAAACCAAAATGCTTGAGCACTTGCAAGATGTCTTGCGGCACACCTTTACGTTCATGCAGATAGCGCAGACCTTCGTCGGTGTTGAACAACACGTCGAGTTCGTCAGTGGCGCGATCAGACACGTCGACCACCAGGTCGGTGTTCATCACGTTGTGAATGAGCGGAATGTGTTTGTCGCCGATGCCCTGGATGTTGTGCTCGCCATAACCGTTCTCGAGCATCGTCGGGCACTCCAACGCTTCGACCGCGCCGATTGCGGTGCCGAAGAGATCCTTCAGGCGATCGCCAGCAGCAATTGTGCCTGCCGAACCGGTGGCACTAGTGAAGGCCGCAAGGCGCAGTTTGTCGTTGCCGCTGCGGGCGCGCACCGAGTCGAACACGTGGGCCAATGCGTTGCCCGTGATGTGCCAGTGGCCCACATGGTTGGCAAACTCACAAAACTGATTGAAGATGAAGTTGGTCGGTTCCTTGCGCATGTCATTGCACGCGTCGTAAATTTCTTTGACATTGCTCTCGGTGCCAGGCGTGCGAATCGTGTCGCTTGGGTCGCTTGTCCATTTATCTAGCCAGTCGAACCGCTCTTGCGACATGCCGGCTGGCAACACGGCCACACCACGAGCACCCATGATTTTACTGATGGCCACACCACCGCGCGCATAGTTGCCAGTCGACGGCCAAATCGCGCGGTGATACGTGGGGTCAAACTGCCCCGTAACAATGCGCGGGGCAAAAATTGTGTAGGCCGCGAGCACCTTGTGCGCGGTAATCATCGGGAAGCGGTCGCCGAACATCACAATGATTGGGCTCTCGATG
>JBILFO010000004.1:0-34464 GCA_044351505.1 Ilumatobacteraceae bacterium | reverse complement strand
ACCCAACGTTCCGCGTACGCACCGATCACGAGACCGGCCAAACCGTAATTTCAGGCATGGGCGAGTTGCACTTGGAAATTCTTGTTGACCGCATGCAACGCGAATTTGGTGTTGATGCCACCGTCGGCAAGCCACAAGTGGCATATCGCGAAACAGTGACCCGCACCGTGGACAGCGTCGAGTATCGCCACATCAAGCAGTCGGGTGGTTCGGGACAGTTCGCCGTGGTGAAAATTACGGTCGAGCCAAACCCAGGCAAGGGTTACGAATTCGTCGACGACATCAAGGGTGGTCGTATTCCACGTGAATACATCCAGCCAACCAATCAAGGCATTCAGGCGGCGCTCGACAATGGCGTGTTGGCCGGTTATCCAACGGTTGACGTGCGAGTGAGCCTCGTTGACGGCCAGTATCACGACGTGGACTCCAACGAAATGGCGTTCAAAATCGCTGGTCAAATGGCGTTCAAAAAAGCTGCCGGAATGGCACGTCCAGTGCTGATGGAGCCCATCATGGCCGTTGAGGTCGTTACCCCTGAAAACCACATGGGTGACGTAATCGGTGACCTTTCCAGCCGCCGTGGCCGCATTGAGGGCATGGAAGCCAACGGAAATTTCCAAAACGTTCGCGCGCAGGTTCCGCTTTCAGAAATGTTCGGATACAGTACAGATTTGCGTTCTCGCACCCAAGGGCGAGCAACGTACACGATGCAATTCCACTCGTACCAGCAGGTACCAGAGGCCATCTCGCAAGAGATCGTCAAACGGGTGCGCGGGGAATAGCAAGTACAAGTCTCATCAAAGAAACAGCAAAACAGGAGAGAAACAGCAATGTCGAAGGGTAAATTCGAGCGCACCAAGCCCCACGTCAACATCGGCACGATGGGTCACATTGACCACGGCAAAACCACACTGACCGCAGCGATCTCCAAGACGCTGGCCAGCAAGGGTCTTGCCGAGTACACCCCATTCGACCAAATCGACAAAGCACCAGAAGAAAAAGCGCGTGGTATCACCATCTCGATCGCTCACATCGAATACGAGACCGAGAAGCGTCACTACGCCCACGTCGACATGCCAGGTCACGCCGACTACATCAAGAACATGATCACCGGTGCCGCCCAGGTTGACGGCGCAATCCTCGTGGTTGCCGCCACCGACGGCCCAATGCCCCAGACCCGCGAGCACGTGCTGCTTGCCCGTCAGGTCGGCGTGCCCTACATCGTGGTTGCTTTGAACAAGAGCGACATGGTCGAGGACGAAGACATGCTCGGCTTGGTCGAAGAAGAAGTGCGCGACTTGCTCACCTCATACGAGTTCCCCGGCAAAGACACACCAGTGGTGCGCGTCTCGGCCTTGAAGGCTCTCGAAGGCGATGCTGCCTGGCAAGAAAAGATCATGGAACTCATGACGGCCATTGACGACTACATCCCGCAGCCCAAGCGCGAGCTGGACAAGCCGTTCCTCATGCCAATCGAAGACGTCTTCACGATCACCGGTCGTGGCACCGTTGTGACCGGCAAGGTCGAACAGGGCAAAGTCAACACCGGCGACGAAATTGAAATCGTTGGTTTGCGCGACACCCAGAAGACTGTTTGCACGGGCGTGGAAATGTTCCGCAAGTTGCTCGACGAAGGTCAAGCTGGTGACAACATCGGCGCACTGTTGCGCGGCACCAAGAAAGAAGATGTTGAGCGCGGTCAAGTGCTCTGCAAGCCGGGCTCAATCACGCCGCACACCAACTTCGAAGGTCAGGTGTACGTCTTGAAGAAAGAAGAAGGCGGCCGTCATAAGCCATTCTTCAACAACTACCGTCCGCAGTTCTTCTTCCGCACCACCGACGTGACCGGCACGGTGCAATTGCCAGCCGGCACCGAAATGGTGATGCCTGGTGACAACGTCATCATGACGGTCGAACTCGGCAAGCCCATCGCGATGGACGAAGGTCTGCGCTTTGCGATCCGCGAAGGTGGCCGCACCGTTGGTGCCGGACGCGTCGTAAAGATCCTGAAGTAAGCACCACAAGGTAACGAGGCACGACCATGGCACAAAAACAGGGGATTCGCATCCGCCTGAAGGCGTTTGACCATGTCGTGCTCGACAGTGAGTCGAAAAAAATCGTCGAGACCGTCGTGCGTACAGCAGCGACGGTGCGCGGACCGATTCCACTGCCGACGGACAAGCATCGTTACACCGTGATTCGCGGCCCACACGTCGACAAAGACTCACGCGAGCACTTTGAGATGCGCATTCACAAGCGCCTCATTGACATCGTTGATGCCAATGCCAAAACGGTGGAGACACTGCAGCGCCTCGAAATTGCCGCCGGCGTTGACATCGAAATCAAGATGAACTAGCGCCATTTGGCGTAAGAAGTTGGCAAGATTCACTTGCCTATATGGCTCGAGGTGTTGTACTAACCGATAGAACTAGTTCATGAGTTTCGTGTTTCCACCGCCAGCCCCGATGGAAGTCGCTGAGCAAACCAATAATGCTCGCCGTGGCCGTCGCTCACGATTGATTCGTTTTGTGGCAATTGGGGTGGTCGTGTCATTTGCCGCCGGGCTGATTGGCGGGGTGCTGGCCACGCAGATTGATTCTGGTTCTTCGACCAACAGCAAGCCGTATACCCAGGTAACTGCCGCACCAGTGGTGTCACCTGACGACCCAGCAGAAATCACTGGAGTTGCTGCAGCAGCAACACGGTTGGCCAACAGCGTGGTGACGATTTCAAGTCTTGTTGATGGCGTGATGGGCGGGGGAGAATCCACAGGCACCGGCGTGGTCGTAACAAGTGACGGTGAAATTTTGACCAATGCCCACGTAGTGGAAGGTGCCACCGAGGTGCGTGTGCGATTTGCTGGTGATACCGAGCCAGTGATTGCGGTGGTTTTGGCAGCGGACGCCGGCAATGATTTGGCATTACTCAAAGTTGACGCACAAAATTTGGTGGCTGCAACGTTTGCCAAGCCAGGCAGTGTGCGAGTTGGTGATCAGGTGGTGGCCATTGGGTATGCGTTAGCTCTTGATGGTGGGCCAAGTGTTACCACCGGCATTGTCTCGGCCATGCGCCGCACGATCTTTACCGATTCGGGCGCGTTGAACAGTTTGATTCAAACCGATGCCGCGATTTCATCGGGCAACTCAGGTGGACCGTTGGTCAACATGCGTGGCGAGGTAGTTGGCATCAACACAGCAGTGGCCCGCGGTAGCGACAACTCTGCGGCCAACAACATCGGGTTCGCCATTTCAGTTGATGAAGTGCTGACGGTGTTGGAGCAATTACGCGAACAGGCCTCAGGCACACCCCGCAGCGAGGGGTTCTTGGGTGTGGGTCTTGAAACACGTAATGATGGGGGAGCCGGCTCAATCATTGCCACGGTGCAGCCCGGTTCACCTGCCGAGCAGGCTGGTGTGCTGATTGGCGACATCGTCTTGGCCGTCGATGGCGAGCCAGTTAACGGCCAAGCCGGTTTAGTGGCAGCAATTCGCGACCGCATCCCTGGGGATTCGATCAGTATTGATTTGGTACGCGATGGGGAACGCCTTACCGTGTCGGCCGTTCTGGTTGCTCGCCCGCAGGATTAGCTTCACCCGCTCAGTAGCACCGAACACCTCCGATTTGGGGTAACAGGGCTCAAGTCGGGGGTGGGGCGAACACCAGTTTTGTGGGGTGTTTCTTGAACGGTGCCCGATAGCGTGAGCCCTCGCGTTTGAAGCAGGTTCTGCTTCTCATGCGACTGTCGTAAAACAGTGCAATCGAAGTCTGTGTGCGCCTGATTCGTCAGGTACCTCACAGCGAAAACGATCATGGGCTCCGCCGGCTTGGCCGCGCGGGGCTTTTTCGTGAAAACGACAAGCAAGTTCCGCAACATTCGAAACGAAGAAGAAAAGGCTCACCATGGCACAGAAAGCGATCGTCGGCGAAAAGGTCGGCATGACGCAGGTGTGGACGCAAGATCGCCGTGTTGTGCCCGTGACCGTGCTGCGCGTCGAGCCACTGCGCATCGTGCAGATCAAGACCAAAGAGTCTGATGGCTATTGCGCATTGCAGGTCACTTATGGCACCAAAGATGCCAAGAAACTCAACAAGGCTGCTGCTGGCCATTTTGCTAAGAACAACGTGGCCCCAGGTCGTCGTTTGGTCGAGTTGCGCTTGGATTCAGTTGAGGGCTTTGTAGTGGGCCAAGAAATTGGCGTAGACAAGCTCGTTGCTGGCGAAATCGTCGATGTCACCGCGGTGAGCCGCGGTAAGGGTTTTGCTGGTGGCATGAAGCGCCACAATTTCCGTGGCCAAGGTGCAGCGCACGGTAACCACAAGCACCACCGCGCCCCGGGCTCGATTGGTCAGCGTTCTTTCCCTGGTCGCGTGTTTCGCGGTATGCGCATGGCTGGTCACATGGGCCACGAACAAGTCACCATCTTGAATCTTGAAGTCGTACAAGCAGATGCCGAGCGCAATTTGCTGCTCGTCAAAGGTGCGGTGCCCGGCCCCAACGGTGGTGTGGTCATCGTGCGTGATGCAGTGAAAGGCGGCAAGTAGTCATGGCGAAAGTGACGATGAAGAATGCCGCTGGCAAAGCAGCCGCCAGCGTCGAGCTTCCTGATGCAATGTTCGGCATCGTGCCAAACATTTCGGTGATGCACCAAGTTGTTATCGCCCAGTTGGCCCACCGTCGAGCCGGCACACAAAGCACCAAGGGTCGCGCTCAAGTACGTGGTGGTGGCCGCAAGCCATTCGCCCAAAAAGGAACCGGTAATGCCCGTCAGGGTTCGATTCGCGCGCCGCACTTCGCTGGTGGTGGTGTCGCCCTTGGTCCAACGCCTCGCAAATACAGCCAGCGCACGCCAAAGAAAATGGTGCAACTAGCGCTGCGTTCGGCGTTGTCAGATCGCGCCGCCGATGGCAAGGTCATCGTCGTTGACTCATGGTCATTCGACAAGCCCAACGCCAAATCCGCTGCTGCTGCCTTGGCCGCCGTTGGCGCCACCGGCAAGGTGCTCGTTGTGGTCACAACCGCAGCCAGCGATGTGGCCAAGAGCATGCGCAACCTGGCCGATGTGCACGTTGTGCTCACCACCGAACTCAATGCCTATGACGTGTTGTGCAGCGACTGGGTGGTCTTTTCGCAAGACAGCCTGCCTGCCACTGAAGGGGGTGCCAAGTGAAAGACCCACGCGACGTGATCATTCGCCCAGTGGTTTCTGAAAAGAGCTATGCCGGCTCGAGCATCGGTGTGTACACCTTTGAAGTGCACCCATCAGCAAGCAAGCCCGAAATTCGCGATGCAGTGCAGCGCATCTTCAATGTGAAGGTGCTCAAGGTCAACACGCTCAACCGCCGCGGCAAGCGTCGGATGACACGTGGCACGAATCGTGTTGGTGTGCGTAATGGCGCAAAGCGGGCCATTGTCACGCTCGCTCCCGGTCAACAGATCCCGCTGTTCGAGAACTAGTAGGAAACCATGGCCATTCGTAAACGTCGCCCCACCAGCAGCGGTCGTCGCTTTCAGACGTCGTCTGACTTCTCCGAAATCACCAAGACGCGCCCAGAAAAGTCGCTCATCACCTCCAAGCCCGAGCGCGGTGGTCGTAACTCTGGTGGTCGCATCACTTCGCGTCACCGCGGTGGTGGTCACAAACAGCAGTACCGCATCATCGACTTCAAGCGCAGCAAAGACGAAGTGCGCGCGAAGGTTGCAGCCATCGAGTACGACCCAAATCGCACGTGTCGTATCGCGCTGTTGCATTATCTAGACGGCACGAAGGCGTACATCTTGGCGCCCAAGGGTCTTGAAGTTGGCCAGCACATCGAAAGTGGTCAACGCGCCGACATCAAACCCGGCAATGCGTTGCCGTTGCGCTACGTGCCAGTCGGAACCGTCATTCACAACGTAGAGATGCGTCCCGGCCAAGGTGGGCGTATCGCTCGCTCGGCGGGCATGTCTGTGCAGTTGGTCGCCAAAGAAGGTGACTTCGCCACGTTGCGTATGCCAAGCACCGAAATGCGTCGCGTGCCCATCGACTGTCGCGCCACCATCGGTGAAGTCGGCAATGCCGAGCACGAACTGGTGAAGATCGGTAAGGCCGGTCGAAATCGTTGGAAGGGTGTGCGTCCACAATCTCGTGGTGTGGCCATGAACCCTGTCGACCACCCACTCGGTGGTGGAGAAGGCAAGACCTCTGGTGGCCGTCCTGCGGTGTCGCCATGGGGCAAGCCAGAGCGTCGTACCCGCAAGAAGTCCAAGTCGTCGCAGCAATTCATCGTGCGTCGTCGTCGTTCAGGAAAGGCACGTAGTTAATTCATGGCACGCAGTCTGAAAAAAGGCCCTTTCGTTGACGAGCACTTGCTGAAGAAGCTCGACGCCATGAACGCCAGCGGTGACCGCAAGCCGATCAAGACGTGGTCACGTCGCTCGACCATCATCCCTGACATGGTCGGTCACACGTTTGCCGTGCACGACGGTCGCAAGCACGTGCCGGTGTACATCAGCGAGTCGATGGTGGGTCACAAGTTGGGCGAGTTCGCCAACACCCGCACCTTTAGGTCGCACGCCAGCCAAGAAAAGATGTCTGGCGCCGATACCCCAGCAGCAGCACCCGCCCCAGGAGCATCGAAGTGACCGGCCCCAAGCTCAACGAAGCAAACCGCGTAGCAGGCGCCCCAGGTGGCGTCAAAGCCCAATTGCGTTGGGTGCGCATGTCGGCATCCAAGTTCCGCCCAGTGCTCAATCAAGTGCGCGGCCTCGATGTCGTTTCGGCGCGCGAAGTGCTGAGCCTGCACAGCGTCGAAGCAGCTCGCATCGTGCAGAAACTGCTCAAGTCGGCGGTCGCCAATGCACTGCACAACAATTCACTCGACGAAGAGACCCTCTACGTGAAGGCCTGTTTCGCTGATGAATCACCCACCATCAAGCGTTTCCGCACCCGAGCCAAGGGTCGCTCAAACATTCGTTTGCGCCGTGGCGCACACATCACCATCGTGGTGGATGCATTCTCTGAGGCCGAGCAAAAGACCCGCGAGATGATCGAATCCGCTGGGGGTCGCAGCGACAAAAATCAGCGTCGTCAACGCGTGGCAGCCAGCCAAGCGCGCGAAGCTGCACAACAAGCGAACGAAGCCAAGAACGCAACTGTCGACGAGTCGTCGGATGCACCAAACACTGAGGGCGTTGACGCGCCAAGCACCGAGGAGTCGAAGTAATGGGCCAGAAGATCAATCCGTACGGCTTTCGCCTCGGTATCACCACTGACTGGAAGAGCAAGTGGTTCGCCAGCAAGAAGCAATATCGCCAGTACCTCACCGAGGACTGGAAAATTCGTGGCTACCTCATGACTCGCTTGGCCGACGCTGCCGTCAGCCGCGTCGACATCGAGCGCACGCTCGACAAGTTGCGCGTCGACATTCATACTGCGCGCCCTGGCGTGGTCATCGGCAAAGCCGGAGCCAAAGCCAACGAGTTGCGCGAGCACCTCGCCGGCCTCACCGGCAATCACAAGATTCAATTGAATATCAACGAGATCAAAGAATCAGAACTCGACGCGGCCTTGGTGGCCCAAGGTGTGGCTGACCAGTTGGTCAACCGTGTCGCTTTCCGTCGCGCGATGAAGCGTGCCGTGCAGAACGCCCAGAAGTCGGGCGCGCAAGGTATTCGAATCCAGTGTTCGGGTCGTCTTGGTGGTGCAGAAATGACCCGCCGCGAGTGGTATCGCGAAGGTCGCGTGCCGTTGCACACACTGCGTGCCAACATCGACTACGGATTCCGCGAAGCCCTTACCTCGGCTGGTCGCGTCGGTATCAAAGTCTGGATCTACAAGGGCGAGATTTTGCCGTACTCCACCGAAGCCGCCGATCGCGCCTCGCGCGAAGCCCAAATGGTTGCCGGTGACACCCTCGCTACGGCACCACGTGCCGCGAGCGTCATCACGTCGGCTGGTCCTCGTGTGGGTGAAGACGACGTCAGCCCGTTGATCAAAGATGCCGATCCTGAGCTCGAGCGGTTGTTGGCTGAAGAAGAAGAGATTCAGCGCCGTATCCATGATTCATCCGAGACCCCGCACTTTAAGAAGGATTGATCATGTTGCAACCAAAGAAAGTAAAGCACCGCAAGCACCATCGCGGGCGCATGAAGGGCAACTCCAAGGGGGCCAGCGAATTGGCTTTCGGCGAGTACGGCATTCAAGCCCTTGAACCAGGTTGGATCACGTCTCGCCAAATCGAGGCGGCCCGTATTGCCATGACTCGTCACATCAAGCGTGGCGGCAAAGTTTGGATCAACGTGTTTCCGGATAAGTCAGTGACCAAAAAGCCGGCTGAAACCCGCATGGGTTCGGGTAAGGGCAACCCCGAATTGTGGGTAGCAGTGGTGAAGCCAGGTCGCGTCTTGTTCGAACTGTCGTACCCAACTTCTGACATCGCCACGCAAGCGTTGAGCCGAGCAGTGCAAAAACTGCCGATCAAGTGCCGCATCATTCACCGCGAGGAGGGCATTTAGTCATGGCTGAAAAGTACGGCAAACCACAAACCGAACTCAACGAGTTGGACATCGCTTCACTCGTCGAAGAGTTGCACAATGCCAAGCAAGATGCGCTCGACTCACGTTTCAAGTTGGCCACTGGTCAGCTCACCGACACCGCACGCATCGGCAAGATTCGCCGACAAATCGCCCGCATCAACCTTGTTCTTCGCCGTCGCGAGATCGAAGCTGCCGAGGCAATGAGCACCACGAAAGCGAGTCGCAAATGACCGAAACAAACATTCGCAGCAATCGCAAGACTCGTGAGGGTCTTGTGGTGTCGAGCAAGATGAACAAGACAATCGTCATTGCGCTCGTCGAGCGCGTGCGTCACCCCAAGTACGACAAGTTCATTACTCGTACGAAGAAGTTGTACGCCCATGACGAAGCCAACGACGCCAAAATCGGCGACAAGGTGCGCGTGGTCGAGACCCGACCATTGAGCAAGCTAAAGCGCTGGCGCGTGGTCGAGATTCTGGAGCGTGCAAAATGATTCAGCAAGAAAGTCGCCTCAAGGTGGCCGACAACAGTGGCGCGCGCGAAGTGCTCGTCATCAAGGTGCTTGGTGGCACTCGCCGTCGTTATGCATCGATTGGTGATGTGTTCATCGCCACGGTCAAAGACGCCATTCCAGGTGCCGGTGTGAAAAAAGGTGAAGTCGTTCGCTGTGTGGTGGTGCGCGTATCCAAAGAAAAGCGCCGTCCCGATGGCAGCTACATCCGCTTCGATGAAAACGCCGCAGTGCTGATTAAAGAAGATCTCACCCCGCGCGGAACCCGAATTTTCGGCCCCGTCGGTCGTGAGTTGCGTGACAAAAAGTTCATGCGCATTGTTTCGCTAGCCCCGGAGGTGTTGTAACCATGAAACTTCGCAAAGGTGACACCGTGGTCGTCATTCACGGCAAAGACAAGGGCAAAGAGGGCGAGATCAAACAGGTCATGCCCGATGCCAACAAAGTCGTCGTGATCGGCGTGAATATCGCCAAGCGCCACACCATTCGTCGCAACGAAAAGCAACAGAGCGAAATCAAAGAAATCGAAATGCCTATCGCTGCTTCCAACGTGATGTTGGTGCACAAGGGCAAAGTCACGCGTATCGGCTTCAAGACCGATGCCAAGGGCAACAAGGTGCGTATCTCGCGCCGTACAGGAGATGAAGTCTGATGTCGACCACAACTTATGTTCCACGCTTGAAGGCGCATTACCGCGATGTGGTGCGCACTGATCTCATGGCCCAACTCGGTGTTACCAACCCGATGCAAGTGCCAGTAATGGAAAAAATCGTCATCAACATGGGTGTCGGTCGGGCGACTCAACAGGCGTCATTGCTCGACAGTGCCGTCGCCGACCTCACCGCCATCAGTGGCCAAAAGCCAATCGTGACCAAGTCCCGCATCGCTATCGCCGCCTTCAAATTGCGCGAAGATCAAGCAATTGGCACCAAGGTCACCTTGCGTGGTGACCGCATGTGGGAGTTCTTTGATCGCTTGCTTTCGGTGGCGATTCCTCGTATTCGCGACTTCCGTGGCTTGCCCGGTCGTTCGTGGGACGGCCACGGCAACTACACGTTCGGCCTTACCGAACAATTGGTGTTCCTCGAAATCAACTACGACCGTGTTGACGTGCCCCGCGGCATGGATATCACGATCGTTACGTCGGCCAACGATGACTTGACTGGCAAGGCACTGCTCGACGCGTTTGGTTTCCCGTTCCGCAAGGGCGAGATGCCAGCCTCGACGAAGCGTTCCAAGAAGCAGACCAAGAAGAAGTCAGCCGCTCAAGGCAATTCCTAACAACATCTCGTAGACACCCAGTAGACACAGAAAGATTCAGCACCAATGGCCAAAAAGTCACTCCGCAATAAAGCAGCCGCGACACCGAAGTTCAAGGTTCGTGCGTACACGCGCTGCCAGCGCTGTGGACGCGCGCGTGCCGTGTACCGCAAATTTGGTCTGTGTCGTATCTGCCTGCGCGAACTCGCGCATGCTGGCGAAGTTCCTGGGTTGCGAAAGTCGAGCTGGTAGGCATCATGATCACTGACCCAATTTCCGACATGCTCACCCGCATTCGCAATGCGAATGTGGCAATGCGCGACGAAGTGCTCATGCCTTCGTCCAAGCAGAAGATCGCCCTTGCTGAGATCTTGAAAAAAGAGGGCTACATCTCCGACTTTGCAATCGGTGCAGGTGAAACCGAGGCTCACAAGACTCTGAAAATCCAGATGAAGTATTCCGACGACCGTCGGCGCACCATCATGGGCATCAAGCGCGTGTCCACACCGGGCTTGCGCATCTATCGTCGCGCCACCGATGTTCCCCGCGTTTTGGGTGGTCTCGGTGTTGCAGTTCTGTCAACTAGTCACGGGCTCATGACCGACCGCGAAGCGCGCAAGCGCAACGTTGGTGGCGAAGTCATGTGTTACGTCTGGTGATTGGGGAGCACACATGTCACGCGTAGGAAAAGCAGAAATCGTCATTCCACAAGGGGTGGACGTAACCATCTCTGGTGCGACCATCACGGTGAAGGGCAGCAAAGGTTCGCTCGTTCGAGTGTTGCCTGTTGGCATCTCGGTGAAAAAAGTCGAGGCCACACTCGTTGTCGAGCGGGCCACGGAGGATCGCGCGGTTCGTTCAAGCCACGGCATGATTCGCGCCATGATCAACAACATGGTCAACGGTGTAACGCAGGGCTACGTGAAAGAACTCGAGATCATCGGCGTGGGTTATCGCGCCGTAGCCAAGGGCCAAGACAAGCTCGAGTTGGCGCTCGGCTTTTCGCATCCGGTTCCGTATGCCGCGCCGCAAGGTGTCACGTTCGAAGTTCCGCAACCCACCCGCATCATTGTGAAGGGCATTGACAAAGAACTTGTCGGCCAGGTGGCTGCCGAAATTCGTTCATTCCGTTCGCCCGAGCCGTACAAGGGCAAAGGCGTTCGCTACGTAAACGAGCGCGTGTTGCGCAAAGCCGGCAAGACAGGCAAGAAGTAGGAGCACAGATGACCACCACCGCCCAAAAACGCCACGAACTGCGCATTCGACGTCACCGTCGCGTGCGCAAAAAGGTGCATGGCACCGCAACACGACCACGTTTGGCGATCTATCGCAGTAACAAGCATCTCACCGCGCAGGTCATCGACGACGATGCCGGCCGCACCGTGGCTTCGGCGTCAACGCTCGAAGCCGACTTCCGCAAAAAACAGTCGGGTGGCAACGTCGCCGCAGCAACTGCTGTTGGCGCACTAGTTGCCGAACGCGCCAAGCAAGCTGGTGTTTCAGCAGTGGTGTTTGATCGCGGTGGCTTTCTTTATCACGGCCGCGTTGCGGCAATTGCCGAAGCGGCTCGCGCCGCAGGATTGGAGTTCTAATGACCGACGTACAGCAACCCGAGGCAGCCGGCAACCGCGACCGTCGTGAGCGTCGACCACGCGAACGCCGTGAGCCACGCCCCGAGGCAAAGCCAGGCGAATTCGGTGAGTCTCGCGTGGTGCACGTCAACCGTGTTGCCAAAGTAGTGAAGGGCGGTCGTCGCTTCCAGTTTGCTGCCATCGTCGTGATCGGTGACAAGGCCGGCCGTGTCGGTTTGGGTTATGGCAAGGCCCGTGAAGTGCCACTCGCAATTCAAAAAGGCACCGAAGACGCCAAGCGCAACGTATTTCACGTCGCCCTTGCTGGCCCCACCATTACCCATGCCATCGAAGGCATCAATGGTGCTGCTCGCGTGATGTTGAAGCCTGCTGCTCCGGGTACTGGAGTAATCGCTGGTGGTGCTGCTCGCATCATCCTCGAAGAAGCAGGTATCAAAGACGTTTTGGCCAAGTCGATGGGTTCTTCGAACTCCATCAACGTTGCTCGCGCCACCATCAATGGTTTGCGTTCGCTGTTGCGCCCCGATGATGTGGCCAAGCGACGTGGTCTGCCCGAAGAAGAGTTCGTACCACGCGGCTTGTTGCGCGCGTATAACGAAACCAAAAAATCGCGAACACAAGGCCGCTAGGAGATCTCATGGCTGAAAAGACAATCACCGTTCGTCAAAAGCGTTCGTACATCGCCTGCATGCCCAAAACTCGTGGCACGCTGCGTGCCTTGGGCTTGCGCAAAATTGGCGATACCAACGTGTTGCCTGATCGCCCAGAGATCAGGGGCATGATCGCGCGCGTTCCGCACCTTATTGAAATCATCGTTAGCGATAAGAAAGGCAGCTGATCATGCGCGTAGACCAAGTCGGACCAAAACACGGAGCCCGTAAGTCGCGCAAGCGCGTCGGTCGTGGTATCGGTGGTAAGGGCGGCAAGACCGCCGGTCGCGGTACCAAAGGTCAGTACGCCCGCAACACCGTGGCTCGCGGCTTTGAAGGTGGCCAGATGCCACTCAAGCAGCGCGTGCCAAAGTTGAAGGGTTTCAACAACCCATTCCGCGTCGAATATCAAGCCATCAATCTCGACACACTTGAGGCGATGGGTGTGAGTGACATCTCAGCAGCACTGCTCATTGAAAAGGGTTTGATCAGCAAAGGCAACATGGTGAAGGTGCTCGGTCGTGGAAAGATCGGCAAGGCCTTGACCTTGTCGGTGCACGCGATCTCGACATCGGCCCAAGAGGCCATTACGGCTGCTGGGGGCACGATTACCATCCTGCCCAAGCCATTCCGTGGTGTTCGTCCGCCAGCCCGCGGCAGCCAGTACACCAACCGCTAGTTTTCGCTTACCAAGAAGCAAAGCAGGACGATGTTCTCCAAGATCAAGAGTCTTTTCACCGTTGCCGATTTGCGCAACAAGGTGCTGTTCACGCTCTTCATCTTTGCTGTGTACCGCATCGGTGTATCGCTTAGGGCGCCGGGAGTTGACGCCCAGGCAATCAGTCAGTTGCGCGAAGCGTCAGAGTCGCAGGGTGCGCTGGGGTTCTTGAACCTGTTTTCCGGCGGCGCTTTCGGCAGTTTTTCGATCTTTGCACTCGGTGTCATGCCGTACATCACAGCGAGCATCATCATGCAGGTGCTCACGGTGGTTATCCCCAAACTTGAGCAGTGGCAGCAAGAAGGCGCCACTGGTCAACGCAAGATCACCCAGTGGACTCGCTACGTCGCGGTCGCAATCGCCACGTTGCAAGCCGCTGGGTTGACATTCATTTTCGGCCAGGGCAATGGCTCGGCATTTTTCGGCGCCGCAGCAACCGTGCCCGACGTGGTGCTACTGGATCCGTTCATGCCGCGTGCGTTGCTCGTGATTCCGTCGTTGGTGGCGGGCACCGTCATGATCATGTGGTTGGGTGAATTAATTAGCCAGCGCGGCATCGGTAACGGCATGTCGATGATGATTTTCGCCTCCATCGTGAGTGATTTGCCTTACGGCTACTACTCGTTGTTGCAAAGCAGGAAGACATTCGTGTTCGTGGTGCTGGTGGGTGTCACTTTGTTGATTTTGGCGGCCGTGGTGCGAGTCGAGCTCGGCCAGCGTCGCATCCCCGTGCAATTTGCCAAGCGCGTGGTCGGACGTCGCCAGTTCGGCGGCCAGAGCACCTACATCCCACTCAAGGTCAACCAGTCCGGTGTGATTCCAATCATTTTCGCTTCGTCGGTGTTGCTGTTGCCCGTGCTGTTGTCCAACATGTTGGGTAGTGCAGAGGGCTGGCGTGGGGCAGTGGCCCGCTTTGTTGATCGCTACTTGATCAACAGCCAAAACATGTTGTACATCACCATCTTTTTCGGAATGATCATCGCGTTTGCCTACTTCTACAACTCGATTGCCTTTGATCCGATTCGCCAAGCTGACCAGTTGCGCAAGCAGGGTGGTTTCATCCCTGGAATCCGTCCAGGTCAACAGACCGAGGCATTTCTAGGCAAGACGGTCAATCGCATCACGCTGCCTGGTGCGCTCTTCGTGGCGTTCATCGCCATCACGCCTTACATCATTTTGTGGGTGGGCGATGTGCAGAGCTTCCCATTCGCTGGCACGACAGTGCTCATTGCAGTGGGTGTGGCTCTTGAACTCATGCGTCAGATCGATAGCCAGCTGATGCAACGCGACTATCAGGGTTTCCTGAAGTGACGCTTCGGCTGGTCATACTCGGCCGGCAAGGTTCGGGTAAAGGAACGCAAGGTGCGCGCCTTGCGACGCACTACGAGATTGCTCATATCAGCACCGGTGAGATGTTGCGCAATGCCATACGCAACGCCACACCACTGGGCAAAGCCGTTAAACAGGTGCTCGACGAAGGTCGACTTGTTGATGACGAACTGATGGAGAGTCTGGTGCAAGGCCGCCTCGGCGAAACCGATGCGCGAACCAGGGGATACTTACTCGACGGTTTTCCGCGTACCTTGCCCCAAGCTCGGGTACTCGATGACATTGCTCGGGTACGCCCGATCAACATCGTGGTCGACCTCGAAGTGCCCCGCGAGCTGGTGATTGAGCGCCTGAATGCGCGGCGTGAGGCTGAACACCGCACCGATGACTCGCCAGCAGCAGTGGAGCAGCGGTTGGCCCTCTATGAAGAGCAAACCGCGCCGTTGATTGCCCATTATCGCCGCCAGGGTGTCTTGGCAGTGGTGGATGGGGTGGGTTCACCAGACGAGGTCTTCGGCCGTTTGGTTGCGGCCATTGTTGCCACTACCGGCTTGAGTGGCCCGGGTGGTGACGGGCGTGCATCCCGATAGTGTCTTGAGTCGCCCTGCGGGGCCCGAAGGAGTCAGTTCTGGCAAAGAATAAAGAAGATGCAATCGTGCTGGAAGGCACGATTACCGAGTCGTTGCCCAACGCAATGTTTCGGGTGGAACTTTCCAATGGGCGTTTCGTTTTGGCGCACATCTCGGGAAAGATGCGGGTGAATTACATCCGAATCAATCCAGGAGACCGAGTACAAGTCGAGTTGTCACCGTATGACCTCACCCGAGGTCGTATTACATTCCGTTTCAAATAAGAGAGAGATCATCGTGAAGGTTCGGACAAGCGTCAAAAAGATGTGCGAAAAGTGCAACGTCATTCGTCGCCATGGTCGCATCATGGTGATTTGTGAAAACCCCCGCCACAAGCAGCGCCAGGGTTAAGAGAGCTTCGCATCATGGCACGTATCTCCGGCGTTGACATCCCGCGCGAAAAGCGCATCACCATCGCGCTCACCTATATTCACGGCATTGGTCGCCAGACCTCGGCCAAGATGTGCGCCGATCTCGATATCGCCCCGAGCTCTCGCGTGCGCGACCTCACCGATTCTGAGATCAACAAGATTCGTCTCTACATTGAAAACAATTTGAAAGTCGAAGGCGACCGTCGCCGCGACGTGCAGCAAGACATCAAGCGCAAAATTGAAACAGGTTCGTACCAAGGCACCCGCCACCGCAAGGGCCTTCCCGTGCGTGGCCAACGCACCCACACCAATGCCCGCACCCGCAAGGGCCCGAAGAAGACCGTCGCCAACAAGAAAGCCGCAGTGAGGAAGTAAATGTCAGACGTATCCGCCACACCCGCAACAACACCGGCACCCGCAGCTCCGGCTGCAGCCGCGACACCAGCAGCCGCTGCGCCACGCAAGTCGCGCAAGCGCGAAAAGCGCAACGTCAACACTGGCGTGGTGCACATCAAGAGCACCTTCAACAACACCATCGTGTCCATCACCGACGCCTCGGGCAATGTCATTGCCTGGGCATCCTCGGGCGGTGTTGGCTTCTCTGGTTCGCGCAAGTCCACCCCGTTCGCAGCCCAAATGGCTGCTGAAAAAGCCGGCCGTGCCGCAATGGAAATGGGTTTGCGACGCGCCGAAGTGTTGGTGAAAGGCCCAGGCTCGGGTCGCGACACAGCGCTGCGTTCGATTCAGAACCTCGGCATTGAAGTAACCGGTATCAAAGACGTAAGCCCAGTGCCGCACAACGGCTGCCGCTTGCCGAAGAGGAAGCGTCCGTAACCATGGCTCGTTACACAGGTCCTAAAGTTCGCATCTCGCGCCGTCTTGGCATCAACATCTTTGAAAATGCCAAAGGCACCAAAGCCCTTGAGCGCCGGCCGTTTCCGCCGGGC
Source organism: Ilumatobacteraceae bacterium (assembly GCA_044351505.1). Lineage (GTDB taxonomy): Bacteria > Actinomycetota > Acidimicrobiia > Acidimicrobiales > Ilumatobacteraceae > F1-60-MAGs027. The sequence continues at coordinate 17,942 of JBILFO010000004.1, read as the reverse complement.
GCCCACGGCCGTACCCGTCGTCGTTCAAGCGATGGCGAATACCTCAGCCAGTTGCAAGAAAAGCAGAAGGCCAAATACATCTACGGTGTGCTTGAGCGTCAGTTCCGCAACATTTTTGACGAAGCCGTGCGCCGCAATGGCCCAACTGGTGAAAACATCCTTCGTCTTCTCGAGTTGCGCTTGGACAACGTGGTGTACCGCGCCGGCTGGGCAGCAACCCGCCCGCAAGCTCGTCAGTTCGTGAGCCACGGGCTCGTGAAGATCGACGGCAAGCGCGTGAACATTCCGTCGTACACCCTCGCCAAAGGCGAAGTGGTGAGCCTGTCAGACAAGGCTCGCAACATGATCATCATCCAGCACAACATTGACACGCTTGGTCGCACACCAGTGGCGTGGCTTGATGCGCAGGACGGTGGCAAGGCAGTTTCCGTACGCGAATTGCCAACGCGTGAACAAATCGATGTTCCTGTCAAGGAACAACTCATCGTTGAGCTCTACTCGAAGTAACCCCTAACTACAGCCAGGAGATACCACCATGCTCGTTATTCAGCGCCCAAGTGTTTCAGCAATCAGTGAGGCCACCGACAACCGTCAAAAGTTTTCGGTCTCACCACTCGAGCCAGGGCTCGGCCACACCATCGGCAACTCGTTGCGCCGCATGTTGCTTTCGTCCATCCCAGGTGCAGCAGTAACTTCTGTGAAGTTCGACAAGGCCCTGCATGAGTTCACCACCATTGACGGCATCACCGAAGACGTCACCGAAATCATCCTCAACTTGAAAGACATCGTTGTGAAGAGCGATGTCGACGACGTTGTGTCGGTGCAGGTCGATGTAAATGGCCCAATTGAGCTCACCGCTGGCGACATCTCGTTGCCCGCCGGAGTGGAATTCATCAATGGCAAGCAGCACATCGCCACTTTGTCAGCCAAGGGCCACCTTTCGGTGGTGCTCACCATCGAGCGCGGCAAGGGTTACGTCGGCAGCGATCGCGACTCTGGTCGCAAGACCATCGGCGTGATTCCAGTCGATGCGTTGTTCTCGCCGGTTCGCCGCGTGACTTTCGAAGTTGAGCCAACTCGCGTGGCGCAGTCAACGAACTTCGACAACCTGATTCTCGACGTCGAAACCGACGGGTCAATCACGCCATCTGAAGCACTGGCATCTGCCGGCGCCACGTTGCGCAACCTGCTCGATCTCGTGGCATCGCTCAGCGATGCTCCGGTTGCCATCGAGCTCGGCGAGTCAACATTCAGTGGTTCGGGTTCACCAGAACTCGATATGCCAATCGAAGACTTGTTGCTTTCACAGCGTCCACACAACTGCTTGAAGCGCGCCCAGGTCAACACCATTGGTGATCTCGTGACTCGTTCAGAAGAAGAGTTGATGGGTCTGCCAAACTTTGGCGCCCAGAGCATCAACGAAGTGAAGGCCAAGCTCGACGAGCGAGGGCTCGCACTGCGCGTCTGACGCGTAGCCGACACGAAGGGAACCAAGAACGATGCCACAACCACGCCGTAGTAAAAAGTTTGGTGGCTCAGCCGCCCATCAACGGTTGATGCTTGCCAACTTGGCAGCGTCGCTGTTTGCTGCCGAGGGCATCGAAACCACCGAGGCCAAGGCCAAGGCCTTGCGTCCGATCGCCGAGCGTCTCATCTCTAAGGCCAAAAAAGCTCAGACGGGTGACGCAGCAGCGCTGCACAAGATCCGCCAAATTCAGGCGTATCTCAACGACAAGGAAATGACGAACAAACTCGTGAAGAACGTTGCCCCTCGCTACATGGAGCGCAACGGCGGATGCGTGCGCATCTTGAAACTTGGCGAGCGCAATGGTGACCGCGCCCCAATGGCGCGCATCGAACTGGTCTAAGTACCGGTAAACCACAGTTCGCCATGAGCGCTGCCACGCAGCGCACCGCACGGTTGGTCCTCGCCTACGACGGCAGCGCCTTCCACGGGTTTGCCCCCAACCCTGATGTATCGACGGTCGACGGTGCGTTGACCAAGGCACTCGAAACAATCACGCAAACCAAAGTGCAGTTAGTGGCCGCCGGTCGCACCGACGCAGGTGTGCATGCGCGCGGCCAAGTGGTGAGTGTGGTGCTTCCAAGCCGCACAAAAATTGACGGGCTTGCCAAAAAGATCAATTCGTTGTGTGGGCCACAAATCGCAGTGCGCGATGCACAGTGGGTGGATGCCTCGTTTCATGCTCGGTTCTCGGCAATCTGGCGCCACTATCGATACACGATTCTCAACACGCCGGCACCAGACCCTTTCTCGGCAACGACCGCATGGCACGTGTATCAGCCGTTGGAGATTCGACCGATGCAGTTGGCAAGTGACGCAGTGATGGGCGAGCGTGACTTCTCGGCTTTTTGTCGTAAGCCCAGCCCCGACGACGCCGACGACAAGCGCCAGGTGACCATGGTTCGGTTCGTCATGCAAGCCGCCTGGAAGCGTCTCGATGAGCACGTCACGTTTGATGTGCGGGCCAATGCTTTTTGTCATCAGATGGTGCGTTCGTTGGTGGGAACTTTTGTTGACATCGGGTTGGGCCGTCGCCCACCGAGTGACATGATGGCGCTCATTCGTTCGGGCAGTCGTGAGGATGCGTCGCAGCTAGCACCACCACATGGATTGTGTTTATGGGAAGTCGGTTATCCGACAACGAGCGAGTAGCAACCTGTGGTTGACAATGCGCGCCCGCCGAAAAACTTGAGCCTGGTTTCGGTAGTGGTGCCCACGTATAACCGAGCGCAACTATTGCCGCGAGCACTGCAGTCGGCATTGAGCCAAACCCATGCCTCACTAGAGATCATCGTGGTGGACGATGGCTCGACTGATTCAACGCGCGAGGTGGTTGGCCGCATTGCTGCAGTCGATGCACGCGTGCGTTACGTGTATCAGACCAATCAGGGGTTAGCGGGTGCACGCAACACCGGCATTGCCACCGCACAAGGTGACTACGTAACGTTTTTGGATTCAGACGACGAGTTTTGTGCCGACCATGTTGCACTACGGGCCGAGCACTTAGATGAGCACCCGGCAACGATGATGGTGCATGGCGGCCTCGAGGTGGTCAACGGCAGCTGGATGGTGCCCGACTATTACCGGCCAGGCGAACTGGTCGATGTGCGTGAATGTGCTGTTGGCGCGACCTTCTTTTTTCGCCGCTCAATCGTGGCCACGGTAGGGGGGTTCGTGCACCGCACCTATGGCGAGGACACCGAGTTTTTTGAGCGGGCCACGGCACGGGTGGTGGTGGCCCGGGTGCCATGGCCGACGTATCGCTATTACCGCGATACTCCCGACAGCATCGTGACCAAAGAGCTGGGCACGGCCACAGGTGGGAATCCGACAGGACAGTAATCGGCACGTAATCGGCACGTGTGACGGGCGCAAAATGCCCGTATCCTTCATTGCTCGGGTGTGTGCCGCTACCGAGGTGCGCTCGCCAGATCGAAAGGCCATAGACATGCGAACATTTTCAGCAAAGCCAAGTGACGTGCAACGCGCCTGGCACGTGATTGATGCTGAAGGTCTCGTGCTCGGCCGCATGTGCACGCAGGTCGCTGTGTTGTTGCGCGGCAAGCACAAGCCAACTTTCACCCCCAGCCTCGACACCGGTGATCATGTCATCATCATCAATGCATCCAAAGTGGTCATGACGAGTGGTAAGGCCGACGACAAGATCGTGGCTCGCCACAGCGGTTACCCAGGTGGTATTCGCGTCGAGTCGTATGCCCAGTTTCTTGACCGCAAGCCAGCTGATGCAATCACGCGCACGGTGCATGGCATGTTGCCCAAGGGCCGCCTTGGTCGTGCGATGATCAAGAAGTTGCAGGTGTACGGCGGTGCCGAGCACCCACACGTCGCCCAACAGCCCAAGCCCGTCGACATGAGCGACGCCAAGGCGCGCTAGCTCGCACCACAATTAACGAACATCGCACGAGAGGAAACACATCACCATGGGCTCCAAGCCACTCACCCAAACCACCGGCCGCCGCAAGAGCGCAGTGTCGCGTGTTCGTCTGCGTCCTGGCTCGGGCAAAGTGACCGTCAACGGTCGCACATTCGCTGAATATTTCCCCACCGCAATTCACCGCAACAATGCCACCGAGGCGTTGCGTATCACCGAACAACTACAGACCTACGACGTTGATGTCGACATCATCGGCGGTGGCATCTCTGGTCAGTCTGGTGCGATGCGTTTGGCAGTGGCTCGTTCGCTCGTTGAGCTCAACCCAGATTGCCGCCCGGCGTTGAAGCGTGCTGGGTTGCTGGCTCGTGACTCGCGCAAGAAGGAAAGCAAGAAGTACGGTCTGAAAAAAGCCCGCAAGGCGCCGCAGTACACCAAGCGATAATTTCGCGACTCGGCATTGCGATGCCGCTCAGCAGTGTGTGGTGCTCCATATTGGGTCTCTGCGACGGGCAAGATGGTCATTGACATGTTGCAGTTTGGAACCGATGGCGTGCGTGGTCGCGTAGGTGTAGATCTACACGACGCTGATGTAGCACGGCTCGGTGTGGCAGTTGCCCGTGAATGGCCGGGCACCCAAATAGTGATTGGTCACGACGGTCGCGAAAGTGGTGCAGCCTGGTTGGCTGCGTTTGCCAGTGGCGTCGCCACGCAAGGCAACGTGGTGGTGAATGCCGGTGTGGTGCCCACGCCCGCACTTGCCTTGGCGGCACGCGACAATGCCTGTGTCGCGGTGGCGATTACGGCTTCGCACAACCTTTGGCACGACAACGGGGTCAAAGTGTTTGCCCCGGGTGGACGAAAGTTGTCAGACGACCAGCAGCGTCGCATCGAGTTGCTGTGGCAGTCGAGTGATGCAGTGTCGACTCTTGAGCCGGTTGGCGTCAATGCGGTATCACCACACGTTGCACAGGGTTATGTGGCAGCCCTCACCCACGGCTTGAGCCTCGCCAGTTTTGGTGGCCGTGAAATTTTGATTGATTGTGCCAACGGTGCCACCAGCACGGTGGTGTCGTCGGTGATGCAAGCACTGCAGATTCGTGCCGATATTCGTCATGCCGAGCCCAACGGGCGCAACATCAACGACGGCTGTGGTGCGACGCATCCTCAAACGCTGAGTGCCGAATGTGCACAACGTGGTGTGATTGGCATTGCCTTTGACGGCGATGGAGATCGCTTGATTGCTGTTGATGAACAAGGCCACGTGGTTGACGGCGATTGCCTGATTGCGCTCGCTGCAGTGGATTTGCTGGACCGTGGTTTGTTGACCCACAACACTGTGGTGGTCACGAGCATGACCAACCTTGGGTTCCATCGTGCGATGGCTGCGCGCAACATCACCGTGGTGACCACCGACGTGGGCGACCGCGCCGTGCTGGTGGCAATGGAAGCCGGTGGCTATGTGCTGGGTGGCGAACAAAGTGGGCATCTCATCCACGCTCTGCACGCCACCACGGGCGACGGTATGTTGTCGGCACTTCTGCTGCTCGACATAGTGCGTCGTAGTGGGCGCTCGCTGTCTGACTTGGCAAGTGCTGCGATGCAACGTTTGCCGCAGGTGTTACGCAACGTGCGAGTGAGCGTGAAGCCTTCCAATATTGAGTTGCTGTTGGCACACGAACTGCAACGTGAGCGAGCGTTGCTTGGCAACGATGGTCGCATCGTGTTGCGCACCTCGGGCACCGAACCGGTGGTGCGCATCATGGTGGAAGCCGTGTCTGTGGCCCTCGCTGACGAAGTAACCACGCGACTTGAGCAAGTCGTGCGCTCGCGTACCTAGGTAGAATTGGGGTATGTGCGGCATTATCGCGGTGTTGTCGCGCCCCGAAACTCGCCCAGTTCCTGTGGCGCAAGACTTGCTGGCCCAGCTGGATTCGCTGCTTGCCGACTGGGCGTTGGCCAGTGAAGCACTGCCATCTGATGACCAGTTGCACACGATGGCCACTACCGCTGCTGGGGTGGATGCCACCTTGCGTGGCGACGCTGGGATGTGGCTCATGGCCGGCAACCGCGAGTTCATCGCAGCACTCACCAACCGGCTTGACCAACTCGACGCACACCTCGCCCGCAGCGACCAGCAACTTGAGCATCGTATTGAACATGCCGATGCCTCGGTTGGCGCTGCAGCCTTGGAGCACACCACCAATTTGCTGACTGCCGTACGCGACGCCACGTGGTCGCTGCGTAAAGATCGCATTCGTACCGCGTTGGCAGTGGATGGATTGGCAGGCGTAGGGGCAAGCCGCTCGGCGTTGGCCGCGTATCTGTCGATTCAGCAGGTGCTGTCGGCAATCGACCGTCTCGAAGTGCGCGGTCGGGATTCAGCCGGTGTGCACGTCATGGTGTGGAGTCACGGTTTGACGACCGACGATGCGCGAGTCGCAGGTTTGCTGGGTAGCCGCCACGACGACAGTTTGTTTACGTCTCGCTCGGTGCGTGTGACACGCAACGCGTGGTCGTTTGTGTATAAAGCAGCCGCCGAGATCGGTGAACTGGGCGACAACACCCGCGTGATGCGAACTGCAATAGTCGACGACGACTTATTGCGCTTGTTGGTGAGTCAGCCCGGTGCCCGAGTTGGGGTATTGGGGCACACCCGTTGGGCCAGCGTTGGCATCATCTCTGAACCCAACGCGCACCCGGTGAATAGTGAAGAACTCGAATCAGCCGCCGACGCTGCGTATCTCGTTGCTGCGCTCAACGGCGATGTCGACAACCATGCAGATTTGCGCGCCCGCCACGAATTGCGCCTGGCTCAACCCATCACCACCGATGCCAAGGTGATTCCGGCACTCGTGTCGCGCAGTTTGGCCAAAGGTGCGACGTTGCCCGAAGCGTTTCGCGAAACCGTGGCAAGTTTCGACGGCTCGGTGGCAATTGCCGCTGCGTCAGCCGAGCAGCCCGAGATGTTGTTGTTGGCGTTGAAAGGCAGTGGTCAGGGTTTGTGCGTTGGGTTGGCCGACAATCGTTTTATTGTGGCCAGCGAGCCGTACGGGGTAGTTGAAGAAACCCAGCAGTACGTGCGAATGGATGGCGAATCTTTGGCCGATGCCAGTCGTCCCTCTAGCCGTGGGCAAGTCATGGTGCTGGATGCAGCGCACGCTGGCTCGCCAGATGGCATCACGTTGGTGGCTTATGACGGCACGGAAATCGACCTCGGTGCGCACAACATGCTTACTGCCGAAGTCACCACTCGCGATATTGATCGCGGCGAGCACCATCACTTTTTGGCCAAAGAAATCAACGAAGCGCCACGCAGTTTTGCCAAAACGTTGCGCGGCAGGATTGTCGAACGCAATTCGCGACTCAGTGTGACGCTCGACGACTCGCAGTTGCCCAAGCACATCGTCGACGAGCTTGCTGCCGGCTCGTTGCGGCGGGTCAGGGTTATCGGCCAGGGCACTGCGGCAATTGCCGGTCGCTCGCTAGCCAACTTGTTGAGTCAACTCACCCAAGATCGTCTGCGCGTCGATGCGTTACCCGCAACCGAGTTGTCGGGTTTCGGTCTGACCCTCGACATGAGTGACACATTGATTATTGCCATCAGCCAGAGCGGCACTACGACCGACACCAATCGCACCGTCGACTTGGCACGTTCACGTGGGGCTCGAGTGCTGGCCGTGGTCAACCGTCGTGGCAGCGAACTTTCGGCCAAAGCTGATGGAGTCATCTATACGTCAGACGGTCGCGATGTGGAAATGAGCGTGGCCAGCACGAAGGCCTTTTATGCCCAGGTGGCTGCCGGGGCGATTGTTGCCTGTGCGATTGCCCAAACGATTGGCGCTGGTTCGCCCGAAGATCGCCACAATCTGCTGGTGGCATTGCGCTCGTTGCCAGATGCGCTGGGTCAAGTGTTGCAGTCGCGTCCCAAGATTGCCGATGCAGCACGCACGTTTGCCACATCGCGCCGCTACTGGACCGTCGTCGGCAATGGCCCCAATGCCGTCGCTGCCGAAGAAGTGCGCATCAAATTGAGCGAGCTGTGTTACAAATCAATTGCCTGCGATATCACCGAAGACAAAAAGCACATCGACTTGTCGTGTGAACCATTGATCTTTGTATGTGCTGCCGGTTTGAGTGGCGGCACCGCAACCGATGTCGCCAAAGAAATTGAGATCTATCGCGCCCACAAAGCGCTGCCAATTGTCGTGGCCACTATTGGCGAGCAGCGGTTTACAGCGGCCGCAGCTGTGATTGAAGTGCCGGTGGTGGACCCACGTGTGGCGTTTGTGTTGTCGGTGATGGTCGGGCATTTGTTTGGCTACGAAGCTGCCCTTGCGATTGATGCATTGGCTCGTCCGCTGCGCCAAACCCGCGAAGTGGTCGAGCACGCAGTAGAGCGTGGCGGTCAGGGCTCGGCGCTGTTGACCAAGGTGCACGGCGAAATCGGTGTCGCAGCCAATCGGTTCTTTGACGCACTTTCCACTGGCACCTACGACGGCAACCTCGAAGCATCGACTGCGGTGCGTGTGGTTGGCATGTTGCGTACGGTCATGTCGGCCAACCCGTTGCAGTCGTATCAACGCGATTTCGGCAAAATTGCCACCCCTGAAGCACTGCTCGACGACATCATCGCTGCCTTGACTCGCGCCATCGACGAACTCACGCGCCCAATCGACGCCATCAAGCACCAAGCAAAAACGATTACAGTCGGCATTTCGCGCAGCGAAGAAGGCTTGCTCGACCGCACTCTCGTGCAAGCAGTGCTCAACGCTGGTGCTGCGCGCGACCGACTGCCGTATGGCGTGTTGAAAGTGCTCGCCGATCTTGACCCGGCAATCAGCCAAGTGGTGGGCTTCACGCGTTATCGCATCGAAGGCGACCCGTCTTCTCCCGACTCGACGGTGATGATTGTTGACCGCGGTGGCATCGCCCGCGATCTGCAGTCGCGGGTGGATACGAGCAATGCATTGCGGGGCACCAAACGTCGTGTGGCAGTTTCGCAAGAGGTGCTGGTGGCGCGTGGGCGTCGCGATAGTCGCACGGTGATTTTGATTCCAGAAACGAAGGGCACCGAAACCACTGGCATCACATTGGTGCACGTGTTGTTTCACGACAGGTTGCCCGCAGGCGTGATGAAGCAGGTGTTGCAGGGTTACGACAACCGCTTCGAGCGTCTTGTCGATGCTGTGACTGAGACTGAAGCAAGTTTCCGTGAAGATCGCTTGGCCGAAGTCTCGGTGGCAGATGCATTGATTTTGCCGATCACCTCGACCGCCGACATGTGGCGCGCCGGTGAATAGTCGGACTGGGCTGAGCGCATGATCGGTGTGGGAATTGACGCCGTCGACATCGATCGGTTTCGGTCAACGTTGGAGCGTTCGCCGCGAATGGCTGATCGTTTGTTTACCGCCAGCGAACTTGAGTTGGCGGCACGACGCGCCGATACTGCTGCGGTGTTGGCGGCGCGTTTTGCCGTGCGCGAAGCAACTATGAAGGCCCTCGGCGTAGGGCTTGGTGCGTTTGATTTTAAAGATGTTTCGGTGGTGAGCAGTGAGAGTGGGCGACCGGTGCTCAACGTGCAGGGCCGGGCTCGCGACTTGGCCCGCGAGTGTGGTGTGTCTGCTTGGCATGTTTCGATCACACATACCGAGCACCTTGCTATGGCCGTTGTAACCGCCGAGTAGCGGCACGCCCAACATGACCACGAATCACGCCAGCAAGACGGTGGATGCGGCGATGCGGGCTACGCGTGCCACTATCGACCTTGCAGCACTGCGCCACAACGTTGCCGTTCTGGCCGAACAAGCCGGCACGTTGCAATTGTGGGCGGTAGTTAAAGCCAATGCGTATGGTCACGGCGCAGTGCAATGTACGCAAGCAGCGCTGGCAGCCGGCGCCCACGGGCTATGCGTGGCCTTAACTCAAGAAGCTGTCGAGTTGCGCACCGCTGGCATCGACGCACCAATCATGGTGCTGAGTGAGCAGCCTGTTGAAGACGCACCGATTCTGGTTGCCCATCGTGTGGTGTGTGTGGCCTACAACGAGCACTACATTGCCGCATTGGCCAGTGCCGCAGCAACACAGGCCGAGCGCACTCTCGTGCATCTCAAAATTGATACGGGCATGCATCGGGTGGGGGTTGCCCCAGCGGCAGCACTTGCGCGGGCCCAGATGATTGCCCACAGCAAATATCTGGTGCTTGACGGTGTGATGACCCACCTTGCCACTGCCGACGATCCTGCACACAGTGCAACGATGCAGCAGGTTGCTGTATTCACCGACGCAGTACGCGACATTCGCGCGGTAGCGCCCGACTTGCAACACGTGCATGTGGCCAATTCGGCGGCAACGTTGCGTGCACTCGGCCTTGATTGCACGCTCGTGCGCGCAGGCATTGCGTTGTATGGCCTGCAGCCAGGCGCTGGTGTTGCATCGCTGGTGGCAGGTTTGCAACCAGTCATGGCGTTGCGCACCCGCGTGTTGCATGTGCAACGTTTGTCAGCGGGTCAGGGTGTGAGTTATGGCTTGCGCACGGTGCTGGATCGCGACAGCACTATCGCTACCTTGCCGCTGGGTTATGCCGACGGCATTGCGCGTCGTGCTTGGCAGACCTCAGCGCGGGTGTTGGTCGGTGGTCGAGCCCGGCGCATCGTGGGTGTCGTGACGATGGATCAGATGATGGTCGACTGCGGAGACGATGCGGTGGCGGTTGGTGACGAGGCGGTTATTTTCGGCACGCAAAGCCAGCAATCGATAACTGTCGACGATTGGGCCGCAGCACTCGACACGATTTCATACGAAGTGGTGTGTGCCATTTCGCCACGTGTGCCACGCGATTTTGTGGGTGCGTAATCATGACCGCATTGCTGCTGACATCGCATTCGCCGCAAGACACTGCGCGCTATGCAGCGACCATCGCAGCCGAATTGCGCCCTCGCGATGTGTTGCTGCTGACGGGCGATCTTGGCGCCGGTAAGACCACGTTCACCAAGGCGTTGTGTGCAGCACTTGGTGTTATCGACACGGTGACTTCGCCAACGTTTACGTTGGTGCACGAATATCGCGGAAGCAAATTGGTGGTGTGTCACGCCGATTTGTACCGCCTCGAGCGCACCGGTGAACTCGCCGACTTGGGGCTCGACGACGCACGCCGGAGCGGTGCGGTGCTGGTGGTGGAATGGGGCGACTTGTCTGGCGATGAATTCACCGAAGCACTCACGCTGGCGTTTACTCACGCTGGCGAAGCCGAACGCACCATTACGGTGGCGTCACGCGGCACCACCTGGGGGCCGCGTGTAACCCGGCTGTTTGCGGCACTCGGCCAGGGTGCTGTTGCCACGCCTCAAGCAGGTAGTGAAACATGATCGTGCTGGGTATTGACACCGCAACAGATGTGGTGAGTGTGGCCGTAGTGGATGGCGAGGTGGTGCTTGCTGCAAGTGAACTTCGCAGTGAGCGAAGGCACGCCGAAGACGTAACACCGATGATTGATTTTGTTGTGAAGCGCGCTGGCTTGGGGCTCAACGAGCTTGCGGCAGTTGCCGTGAATGTAGGGCCGGGGCTTTTTACGGGTATGCGCGTTGGCATTGCGTCGGCCCAAGCACTGGCGTACGCACTGTCGCTGCCGCTTGTTGGGGTTGACGGGTTGGCAGCCATGGCGGCTGCCGTGCCTGCAGCGACTGCCTCACACGTCGACATCGTGGTGCCAACTATCGATGCGCGACGCAGCGAAGTGGCGTGGGCAACACACCGCGTAAATAGTGGTGGCGCACAGGTACGGGCTGACATGACACGTGTTGATGCAGCACGGGTAGGCAGCATCGAAGATTTGCTGGTGGCAATTCGTGAGCGAGCTCAGAATTGTTTGTTCGTGGGTGATTTTGCCTATCGCCATCGCGACGACATCATGGCTGCGCTTGGCGTGCAATCGTGGACCGTCGCTTTTGGTGACGACTCGTTGAATTGGCCGCACGCCAAACAGGTGGCTCTGCTGGCCCATGCACAACTGCTGCGCGGCGATGCACATGAACACGTCACGCATGAATCCAACTCTGGGGTTCCGACGGTGGCAGCGATGTATTTGCGCGAGGCCGATGCCGAAATCAACTGGTCACAACGGAGCCACGCATGAGCATTCTCAGTCGATTTTTGCGTCGCGACAAAACTGAGTGGGCGACTGGCGCCTCAGATAGCGCCACGCCACCAGATGCACTCACTATCGAGCCAATGCGGCGTGCACATTTGCCAGAAATTCTTCCGATTGAACTCACTGCGTATCCGCAGCCATGGAGCCAGGGCGTGTTTCAAGACGAATTGGCGATGCAAGCGCGCGGCTCGCGCCACTATTTGGTGGCCAAACTTGCTGGTCGCATCGTCGGCTACGGCGGCATGATCTATATGGATACCGCTGCGCACATCACCAATGTGGCTGTGGATGTGGCCATGCGGCGCCGCGGCATCGCCACCGAATTGATGTTGGATTTGGCGTGGGAAGCGCGTCGTGCTGGCATGGCGTCGCTCACGCTCGAAGTGCGTGAGTCGAACGTGTCGGCCCAGTCGTTGTATCGACGGTTTGGCTTTGCGCCAGTCGGAGTGCGGGCAAAATATTATGAAAATCGCGACGACGCCATCGTTATGTGGTGCACCGATATTCAAAGCGAGGCGTATGAAGCACGGCTGCAAACGATCGAAGCCGAACGGGGCAGCGACTCATGACGGGTTTCATTAACGATGCTCCTAATAACAAGGCGCCCAATAAAAACGTGTCAGTTGATGAATCGACGGTGGTGCTGGGTATCGAAACCAGTTGTGACGAAACCGCCGTTGCCGTAGTGATGGGTGGCACCGACGTGTTGTCGTCGGTGGTGGCCAGCCAACTTGCCGAGCACACTCGGTTTGGTGGTGTGGTGCCCGAAATTGCGAGCCGCGCCCATCTCGAAGCGTTACCGCACGTGACTGCACAGGCGATGCAGCAAGCCAACATCGATCTTTCACGTGTCGATGCCGTTGCTGCCACCGTGGGGCCTGGTTTGATTGGCGCATTGTTGGTGGGCGTGTCGGCGGCGAAGGCAACGGCATTGGCGTTGGATGTGCCGTTCATTGGTGTCAATCACCTTGAAGCGCACCTCTATGCAGCCTTGCTCGATGAACCAAACGCCAAGTTTCCGATGTTGTTCGGCTTGGTGTCTGGTGGGCACACATTATTTGTCGAAATGCTCGACTACGACTCGTATCGGGTCATTGGTCAAACCATCGACGATGCAGCCGGTGAAGCGTTCGACAAAGTGGCGCGCTTTCTTGGCCTGTCATACCCCGGTGGCCCAGCCATCGACGCAGCCGCCACGCGCGGCAACGACAAAGCCATCAACTTTCCGCGGGCCATGCTCAACGATGGTCTCGACGTTTCATTCAGCGGGCTCAAGACTTCGGTCATCAACCACGTGCGGGCCAACCCCAGCGTTTCTACCGATGATGTTGCCGCTTCGTTTCAGCGTGCTGTAGTCGATGTTTTGGTGCACAAGGCTCGTCGGGCAGCCCGCCAGATCAACGCCCGCACTATTGCGCTGGGTGGTGGTGTGGCGGCCAACTCGCTGTTGCGTCGCGAGATGACTTTGGCTGGCACTACCGACGGCATGGAAGTGGTGTTACCGTCACGCGAGATGTGCACCGACAACGCAGCAATGATTGCCAGTGCCGGTTGGTATTGCCTGCGTCGTGGCGAAGTGTCGACACTCGATGCCGGGGCGAACCCCAACTTGAAACTCGGGGCGGGTCAGCGATGACATCGACGCTCAAGCCGTTGGTTCTGCGTGGGGCATCGACGCACGGCGCACCAAGCCGCGGTATCGAAGTCTGGCCACCCGTGGTGCTGGCACCGATGGCGGGTGTTACCAATGCACCGTTTCGCTCACTTTGTCGCAATTTCGGGCCGGGGCTGGTGTATGTCAACGAAATGATCATGGCGGCTGCGCTGGTCTATGGAAATCCGCGCACTCGTTCGATGGTGTCGTTTGCCCCCGACGAAACGTTTCGCAGTCTGCAGTTGTACGGCAGCGACCCCGTCATTGTTGAAAAAGCCGTCGAGGTGCTGGGCAGTGAGAATTTGGTGGATCACATCGACTTGAACTTCGGTTGCCCAGCCGCCAAGGTGACGCGCAAGGGCGGTGGCGCCGCTGTGCCCCTGAAAAAGAATCTGTTGGCCGAAATCGTGCGTGCAGCGGTACGTGCGGGTAGTCGGTACGGCATTCCGATTACGTGCAAATTTCGCATGGGCATTAATGACGACCTGCTCACATATATAGACACAGGCAAAATTTGTCGCGACGCCGGCGCGGTGATGATTGCACTTCATGCCCGTACTGCCCAGCAGCACTATGCACCGAGCGCGCGGTGGGAAGCCATCGCCACGCTGAAACAACAAGTCGAGGGCATCCCGGTGTTGGGCAACGGCGATATCTGGTGCGCCGACGATGCTCTTCGAATGGTCGCCGAAACCGGTTGCGATGGTGTGGTCATTGGTCGCGGTTGTTTGGGCAAGCCGTGGCTGTTTCGTGATTTGATCGATGGCTTTACCGGCCTCCCGCGCCAGAGCGCCCCGTTGCTGGGTGCAGTGCTCGCTGTGATGTTGACCCACGCCGAGTCGCTCATGCAGCACCATCGCGACAATGGCCGCAACGACGACACCAAAGGCATTCGCGAATTTCGCAAACATTGTGGTTGGTATCTCACCGGATACCCGGTGGGGCCCGAAGCGCGACGCGCATTTTCTGAAGTCTCAACACTCGACGACGTGCGCACTTTGGCAGCCTCGCTCGACCCGACACTTGCTTTGGTCGAAGGCGGCGAGCGACTTGCGCGCGGCCACACCAACGGCCCGATCAACGTGGTGTTGCCGCACGGATATCTTGACCACCTCGACGACCTAGAAGTGCCTGCCGATGCATTACTCACCACGATGAGCGGTGGATGACCCATTTGGTGTTGGCGTCGCGATCACCGCGCCGCGCCGAGATACTCACGCAACTGGGCGTGGCGTTCATAGTCGATGCTGCCAATCTCGACGAGTCGCCAGTGGTGGGCGAATCACCGCGTGAGTATGTGCTGCGATTGGCCACAGCAAAGTGTTTGAGTGTGGCTGCGCGCCACGGTGCCGACGCTGTGGTGCTGGGTGCGGACACCACGGTGGATGTTGATGGTGAGATTTTTGGCACGCCACGCGATATTGATGACGCGCGCCAGATGTTGCTGCGGCTCGCTGGGCGCACCCACCACGTGCACACCGCAGTGTGTGTGACTGGCTACGAACCTGGCCATCAAACCGGTGAGCAACCCAGCCATCAGGCGGTGCTCGACTCGGCCACGGTCACCATGACCCCCATTGCCGCTGATGCACTCAAGCAGTATTTGCTGACGGGGGAGTCACTCGACAAAGCGGGTGCCTACGCCGTGCAAGGCCAGGCGGGCGTGTTCGTCGCCCAGGTGAGCGGAGACCTCAGCACGGTGATCGGGTTGCCAATTCCGCTCGTCCAGCAACTCTTGCGCCCCTTCGGGTTGTTGCCGCCCCAGCCTCGCCCCTAGCATTAGCACTCGCCTACAGAGAGTGCTAACTGCGGCTCTGTGGCGAAAAGACAGCCCGTCTCCCGCCCGGGAGACCTGCACGAAAAGGAAAACATATGAACTTCAAGCCCCTTGATGACCGAGTGGTGGTCAAGCCATCCGAAGCCGAACAGACCACCGCGTCAGGCCTCGTCATCCCCGACACCGCCAAAGAAAAGCCACAGCAGGGCACCGTGCTCGCCGTTGGCCCAGGTCGCTGGAGCGACACCGCTGGCAAGTACTTCCCACTTGACCTGAAGGTTGGCGATGTTGTTCTGTACAGCAAGTACGGCGGCACCGAAGTCACGCACAAGGGCGACGACCTGCTCATCCTCACGAGCCGCGATGTACTCGCGATCGTTTCCAAATAATTACTCCGTAACCACAACAGAAACAGGAACATCACATGCCAAAGATGCTGAAATTCGATGAAGAAGCACGCCGCGCTCTTGAAGCCGGCGTCAACAAACTTGCTGACGCAGTAAAAGTCACGCTGGGACCAAAGGGTCGCAACGTGGTGCTCGACAAAAAGTTTGGTGCACCAACCATCACCAATGACGGCGTGTCCATCGCCAAAGAAATCGAACTCGAAGACCCGTTCGAAAACATGGGTGCTCAGTTGGTAAAAGAAGTTGCCACCAAGACCAACGACGTAGCCGGCGACGGCACCACCACCGCAACGGTGTTGGCTCAGGCCATGGTCACCCACGGCATGCGCAACGTTGCTGCTGGTGCCAACCCGATGGGTTTGAAGCGCGGCATCGAACAAGCCGTTGCTGCAGCAGTGGAGTCGATCAAGTCGCAGTCCAAAGAAGTCGACGACAAGAGCGATATCGCCAACGTCGCCACTATCTCGGCTGCTGATGCGGCAATCGGCAAGGTCATCGCCGATGCCATCGACAAAGTCGGCAAAGACGGCGTCGTAACCGTCGAAGAGTCGAATACGTTCGGTATCGAACTCGAGTTCACCGAAGGTATGCAGTTCGACAAGGGTTATTTGTCGCCATACTTCGTCACCGACCAAGATCGTCAAGAAGCCGTGCTTGAAGAGCCGTACATCTTGTTCCATTCATCCAAGATTTCAACGGTGCAATCGATGCTGCCGTTGCTCGAAGGTGTGATGAAGACCGGCAAGCCATTGCTGATCGTTTCTGAAGATGTCGAGGGCGAAGCACTCGCCACACTCGTGGTCAACAAGATTCGTGGCACGTTCAATTCCACAGCTGTCAAGGCACCAGGCTTCGGCGATCGTCGCAAGGCGATGCTGCAAGACATGGCAATTCTCACTGGTGGCCAAGTCATCAGCGAAGAAGTTGGCTTGAAGTTGGAGAACGCTGGCCTCGACCTGTTGGGTCGTGCCAAGCGCGTCATCATTGACAAAGACAACACCACCATCATCGATGGCCACGGTGACAAGGCCGAAGTCAGTGGTCGCATCAACCAAATCAAGACCGAAATCGAAAACACCGACAGCGATTGGGATCGCGAGAAGCTCCAAGAGCGCCTCGCCAAACTTGCTGGTGGTGTTGCGGTTATCAAGGTCGGCGCAGCAACCGAAGTGGAGCTCAAAGAAAAGAAGCACCGCATCGAAGACGCCGTGTCGGCAACTCGTGCAGCAATCGAAGAAGGTGTGGTCGCCGGTGGCGGCACCGCCCTCGTGCGTGCGCGCCCAGCCGTGTTGAAAGTTGTTGAGTCACTCACGGGTGACGAAGCCACTGGCGCACGCAGCGTGTACGACTCACTCACCGCACCAGCGCGTCACATTGCTGACAACGCCGGTATGGAAGGTGCAGTTGCCGTTCAGCAAATTGAATCTGCCAAGGGCAACATCGGCTTGAACGCAGCAACTGGCGAAATGACCGACTTGGTAAAAGCCGGCATCATCGACCCAGCCAAAGTCACGCGCGCAGCATTGCAAAATGCCGCATCCATCGCAGCCTTGGTGATCACCACCGAGTGTCTGGTTGCCGACAAGCCTGAAAAGGGCGGCGGCGCACCAGCAGGCGGCGGCATGCCCGGCGGCGGCATGGGGATGATGTAACGCAGCACGCTGCAACATTCCGCTCACGCGGAACACAATGAATCTGAGTTAACGGTCGCTTTCAAGCGCGCTGAGCACAGCGCCGTGAAGGCGACCGTTGCTCGTTATAAGTGAGTCCGATCGCCAATTGGCTTCGCCGTGGCGGTTGCTCCACTTGCCACCTGCTTCGGTGACAATTGCAGCGAGTGTGGCAATGTCATACGGCCCGAGCCCGATTGCATCGACGGCAAAATCAACTGCACCCTGCGCCACCATCATGTGTTGCCAAAAATCTCCGTAGTTGCGTAAGCGACCCACGTTGCGTTGCAGCGCGTTGAGTTGTTCGGTTTTGTTCGCGGCGTGCCACGACTCGGTCACCGTGATGCTGGCACTGGCACGGCGCAGTT
>JBILFO010000131.1:0-3924 GCA_044351505.1 Ilumatobacteraceae bacterium | reverse complement strand
TAACCGTGCGATCTATCACGATGGTTGGATTGCGTCGTGTTACCACGGTCGTGTGCCCTGGAAGCGATTCGATTCCGTTCCGTTCGACGGCCCGCAAGAGAAATGGGAGCTGTACGACATTCGCAACGATTTTTCGCAAGGCAACGATCTCGCTGGCACACACCCCGAAAAACTGCACGAACTACAGCAGCTCTTTGATGCCGAAGCCCGCAGGAACAACGTGTATCCGCTGAAAGAGCCGATTCAAGGCTTTGGGCCTGCGTTTACGGTGCCCGATGCGCTTGGTGACATCACCAAAATGACCTACACCAGCGTGCACTTTCGAATGCCTGAGCGCTCGGTGGTGAACCTGAAGAACTGTTCGTTTCGCATCACAGCTGACATCAGTGTTCCGGCCTCAGGTTGTGAAGGTGTCATCGCAGCACAAGGCGGCAACATGGCCGGTTGGTCGCTTTACGTGGGCAGTGACGGTAAGGCCCGGTATCACTACAACTGGTTCGGTCATGAACACTCGGTGGCAGTCTCGGCGCGCAAGCTGCTACCAGGTCGCCACGTGATCGTGATCGATCATGCCTACGACGGTGGCTTTGGGGCAGGTGGCGACAGCGTGATGAGCATTGATGGCGAACCAGTCGGGCATGTGCGAATCGAACGCTCGGTGCCGGTGATCTTTTCCATCAGCGGTGAAACATTCGATGTCGGCCTCGACAGCGGGGCGGCAGTGGGTGACTACCCACACATCTACCGATTCACCGGGCAGATTCACGGCGTGACGCTCGAGCGGTTGAGCGAGCCCTCCGCGCAGGTGAAGGAAATGATTGCTGACGCCGAGTTTCGTGCCAGTTTGGCCGTGCAGTAGCTGCTAGTTAGTTATTGCGGATTGATTGCAGCGTGTCGGTGAGCGCATCGAGCACCGTTGCAAGCTGGTCGTCGGTGACGGTGAGGCTGAGGTTCATCATGCCGCGTGATGCGCTGTAGACACCTCGCTCGAGCAGACCAAAAAACAACAGCTCTTGCAGGTCGGCATCGCGCCTTGCTACATCGTGTGCATCGTGTGGCGGCTGGGGGAGCGCATGCAGCGACATCATCGAGCCGAATCCGCTGACTGATACGGGCAAACCCGAACGCGCCAGCACTGCCGCCACCGACTGTCGAAACTCATCGCCGCGTGCGGTGTGAGCCACTGCAACGTCGGCAGTAAAAATGTCGCCCAGCACCACACAGCCCGCGGTCATCGACGACATGTTGTTGTTAAAGGTTCCGGCGTGGGCCACCACCTTTGGGCGGTTGGATTCCGGGCTGGTGTCAAATTGGTCAAGCAACTCGGCGCGACCGCCGAATGCTCCGAATGAGAACCCACCACCGATGTATTTACCGAATGTGCTGATGTCGGGTTGCACGCCTAGCAAATCAAACATTCCCTTGGTGCCGTGGCGCGAGGTCATGACTTCATCCGCAATGGTCACGGCGCCAACCACGTGCGCCCGAGCAAATACCTGTTGCGCGAAATCCTCGCTCGCTGGCACGCAGCCGCCCGAGCCAAGCATCGGCTCCATTACCACTGCAGCCAGCGATGCGGCATGCTCATCAATAACCGCCAGAGCTTTGGCTGTGTCGTTATAGGGAGCCATCACAAAGTGATACGGCGCGTTCCACGGGGCTGCTCCACTAGCGAAATACAACAGACCGCCGTGGTAGCCGCCATGAAACACAAGAACCTTGTCGCGTCCTGTTGCTTGCAATGCAGTCGTGATAGCCATCAAGTTGGCTTCTGAGCCCGAGTTGGTGAACCGCACGCGATCGAGCCCGAACCGTTCGCACATCAACTGGGCCAGACGCGCCTCGGCAGGGTGAATGCCGCCCACGCTGGTGTTGATTTTTAGTGCAGCAGTAACCGCGTCGATGACTCGATGTTCGCTATGCCCAAGCAGCCCAGCGGTGTAGTCGCCGAGCATGTCGATGTACGGGTGTCCGTCCACATCGTGCAGCCA
Source organism: Ilumatobacteraceae bacterium (assembly GCA_044351505.1). Lineage (GTDB taxonomy): Bacteria > Actinomycetota > Acidimicrobiia > Acidimicrobiales > Ilumatobacteraceae > F1-60-MAGs027. The sequence continues at coordinate 1,933 of JBILFO010000131.1, read as the reverse complement.
CGACTCGTTGCCCGCCGCAAACGTAAGCGGAAACGGCCCATGGGTCAGCACTGTTCGGGTGTGACCACCTGGCAGGTGCTTGCGAGCTTCGTCGTAGTGCTTGCGGCTCTGCGGGTTGCGATCAGCAAAATTGCTGCGCGCTTTTGCCAGGGTGTCGGTGAGCACACGACAACACTAGGCAGAACCGCGTAATCCTTACGTGGCGCTGCGCTGGGCGCGGTCGAGTTAGTTCAGGTTGGGGTCGTCAGGAAAGCTGCGTACCCACTCGCGGTGGACGGGCTCGCGTTCCAAAACGCGTCGCCACATGGTTTCGGGCTCGCTGTCAAATGCATCGGCAGGTTGAGCATCGAGCACAAACCAGTGCTCATCAGCAATTTCGGCATCGAGCTGTAATGGCCCCCAACCTGAGTAGCCAACAAACAGTCGCATCGCAGCACATTCAATGCCGTTGGTGCCGTCGCTGTTGAGATCAATCGTGTGGAGGCCCGCACCAACTGCACTCGCCCAAGGGCGTTCCATATCGTCGGCAAACCGTGCCAAGCCGATTACCGAGTTTTGCTGAACTGGCCCGCCCTCGAAAAACACCGAGGGCACTGATGTACGAGCGATCCAGTCGTCGAGCACACCGTCTTCGCCAAACGAGTCAACTTCGGTGGGGCGCGAAATCACTAAACCGAATGCACCCTCGTCATTGTGATTGAGCATCAAAATCACTGAGCGCTCGAAATTTGGGTCGTCCATTGGTGGCGTTGCAACAAGCAGACGTCCGGATGTGCTCGGCATGATTAGCAGTCGACGGGCGTCATCTCACCAGAGTGCACGTCATAAATTGCACCAGCTACAACCAATGATTTAGGCAACAACGAAAAAGTTCGTATTGCATCGACGTCCATGGCCAGTTGCGCGTGTTGATCTTGCACGGTCTCGAAACGAATCGATGAGGTGTCCACGCCGCTGCGCTCAGCAATTAAGCGGTGGATATCGCTTTCGTCGCCCTTGGCCATCCGACAGTCGGTGTGCGGGAGCACCAATACGCGCTCGACTCCCAACAAATAGGTAGCCAGCACCAGAGTGCGTAAAACGTCTTGTGTTACTCGGGCTCCGGCATTGCGCAAAATTTTCACATCGCCTGGGGCCATGCCCACCACTGCCAGGGGGTCGATACGGCTATCCATGCAGGTGACAATGGCTAAGCCCTGGCGGGCGAACCCGGTGAGACCCGAGTAGCTAAACCTGCCGACGTGGCGCTCATTGGCGGCCAAAATATCGCCGAAATGCTCAGCCGGAAACTTTTTGGGGTCGGTCATAGCACCTGAGACTATTTGGGCGGGAGACCCTTAACCAAACCCTGCAAAAAGTTCACCGAAATTGCCTGCATTATTATGCAATTCTCCGTATCGTTATACAGATGGGTTTATCGGGCACTTTGCGCACGGCGGTGATTGGCGCCTCGGGCTTCACCGGTGCCGAGTTGTTGCGCTTGCTGGACGCGCATCCGGTGCTCGATGTGGTGTATGCAACGGGCGACTCGCAGGCAGGCACTTTGGCGTCCAGTTTGTATCCGTCTTTGGCCAAGGCGTATCCATCACTGGTGTTCGCTGAATACGACTTAGCCGAAGCGTTGAAATGCGATGTGGTGTTTTTGGGCTTGCCGCACGAGGCTTCGATGGCGTTAGTGCCCGAATTGGTGGACAAGGTGCGTCTGGTGGTGGATTTGTCTGCGGCTTATCGTTTGCAAGATGCAGCGCAATACCCAACCTGGTATGGCTTTGCTCACGACCAGCCTGAGATGTTGGCGCGTGCCAAATATGGATTGCCCGAATTGTTTCGTAGCGAATTGATTGATGCGCAACTCATTGCTACGCCCGGCTGTTACGTGACTGCAGCCTCGTTGGCGCTCACGCCATTGGTGCGCGCGGGGCTGATTGAAACA
>JBILFO010000034.1:0-13799 GCA_044351505.1 Ilumatobacteraceae bacterium | reverse complement strand
CCCCCTTTGCTTCACCCGCAATACAACGCCGTCGTTTAGCTCGCTCGGAATACGGAGCCGCCCGTGCATTTCATCGCTCTCGCGACTACAACCGCGCTCTGCAGTGGTTTTGGCGCAGCATTCGAAATGCTCCGTTTTCCGCACGCACCTACGCTGGAACTGGCATGGCTGTGCTCGGTGCTCTTCGTGCACTCGTCACCCGCCGTACCACTCCCCATGACTAACCGCCTCTTTTATGCCTACGCGCGCCACGCTTTAGTGACCGCACTACGAATGGCCCAGGTCACTGCCGGCTCCTCCGTGCTGATTCCCCATTTCATATGTCGAGATGTGCTGGCCTCGCTTTCGGCAGTCGGTGCCAAGCCAGTGTTCTACGACATCGACGACGACCTACAGGTTTCGCAAAACACGATGCTGCCATCAGCCGCCGCAGTGTTAGCAGTTAACTACTTTGGTTTCCCAGCCGACCTCGAGCGACTTCGTCGACAACTCTCTGACCCGACGATGATCATCATTGAAGATAATGCGCACGGCTGGTTGAGTGCCGATGAAAACGGTGTGCCGCTTGGAACTCGCACTGCACTCGGCATTACCAGCTTCAGAAAAACGATTCGCGTGGTTGACGGTGCCTTCCTTGATTGGAACACCGACCAGCTTTCTGTATCAGTTGTGACACCAAACCAACCCGCCTCACGAACAGACGTACTCCCCTTGTCATTTCGCATACGGTCTGGCATTGCGTCAATTGATGAGCGATCACCGCTTCCCTTGATGACAGTCGGCCGTAGATCTATTCGAAGGCTCCGCAGGCTGACTGGAGCCAAACCAATCAACGAACGTGCCCAAGAAGAATGGCAACTACCAGCACACGAAGCGATTCACCAGTCATCTCTTGAACGATTTGAACGCACAGATCTCGTTGCCGAAGTTGTGCGACGTCGAAACGCATTCACCATATGTCAAACACTTGCCGAGCGATTTGACATTCGTATGCCAACTATTGATTTCGGTCCACACGTCAGCCCGCAGGGCTTCCCATTTCTTGCCGACTCTGGAAATGTTGAGTCATTTCGTACTGCAGTCACTCGTGCCAAAATCGGCGAAGTGGTCTCTTGGCCGAGCCTGCCTAGCGCAACCACGCTTTCTCCCTCGTCAAAACTACGCAGCGTGTGCCTGGTGAATTTCCTCCAATGACCTGGCAGACATTTTCGGAAGGTGATGCCGAGTGGGACAACCTGGCGACCAGCCTCGCAAGTGCTTCTCCCTATCAGACTTCGGCTTGGGCAAACTTTAAACGTTCTGTCGGTTGGTCTACCGTGCGGTTAATCAATACAGACAATCGTTGCGCAGTACAAGCTTTAGTCAAGCGTTTTAAATTTGCAAGTGTCGTCTGGGCCCCAGGTGGCCCGATTGGTGAGGTCACCGAGGCTGACCTTGCTGGTCTCTCAGCAGCAGTCAAAACAGAATCACCGTCACTCGTTCAGTATGTGCGAGTGTCTGACTTTCGTACCGCACTTCCGGCTCGCCACAAGCAATACGAGTTGGCTGGCTGGCGCCGACCACGAGCAACGCTCTCTACTGCGCAGACGTTAACCCGTGAACTCGGCCGTGACGACACTTTGGGTAACGGGTACTCAAAGAATTGGTCACGAAACCTGCGACGCGGAGAAGACCGTGGTATCACCGCTTCCATATGGATGCCAGCCGACGGCACGGAAATAGCTCGCCTGCACGAGAGTGTCGTTGCTGCGAAAGGTCTGGAAACGAACGACTGGCGAACCCGATCTGCAGAGGTCGCTCGACTTCTTGAGTCCTTTGCAAATCAGTTGGTACTTGTCAAGGCCACGGATGCCGCAGGAACATTGTTGGCATTGCGCGGTGCAGTGATCATTGGCAATTGTGGATTTGACTTTTTGGCAGCCACATCAATAGAGGGACGCAAAAATTATGCCTCCAATGTTGCATTGCATCACCTTTTGAGTGTGCTGGATACCTGTGGTGTAACCACCTACGACTTTGGAGGAGTGGATTATCACGCCAATAAAGGTGTGTATGACTTCAAGCATGGTGCCGGCGGCACCGAACACAGTTATATGGGCGAGTTCGAGATGGTGAGGCCACGAATCCTTCGGCCCTTTATAAGTACGATGGTTGCATCGCGCTTACCAAAGTGACGCTCGTTTTGCAATCACAACAACTACACAGGTCGGACACATGAACCGGTTTACCTATGAAGCGGCTCGTTCGCTGGCAGTGATTACCAATTTGGTGCAACCCAAAGACTCCACCCAGTACGGCACTCGAGTGCTCATGCTGCACGATCTCCAGATGGGTGATTCAACGACAGATGTGTATTCACTACCCCTCCAGCATTTTGAGTCGGGAATCCGAACAGTTGCAGAATGGGCAATGGAACACTCCCGTGAATTCGTGGCATTCTCAAACACTCCGACACCAGGTATCGCAATCACATTTGATGACGGCTACAAAACTACGCTGACGCTTGCTGCACCGATACTTTCGGCACTGGGTATTCCCTTCCATGTCTTTGTCACGAAGTCATACATAGAAGGTGACGACCCACGATTTTTGCGACCTGCGGAGGTTCGCGAACTTTGTGCCGTTTCAGGGGTGACTGTTGGCGTACACGGAGTCACCCATCAGCGACTGACCAACTTAAGTTTGCAACAGGTCCGTGACGAATTTACACACTCAAGAGACTGGCTTGAGCAACTGACTGGACGTTCGGTGACATCAATGTCTTATCCACACGGGGACTTCAACGCAGAAATTTCTGAGATCGCTGGAAGCTGTGGCCTCACGAGCGCCGCCTGTAGCCACGCTGGTACCTTCACTGATACGCACCAAGCATTTGCAATACCCCGAATTGATATCTGGGCTTTTGACAGGCGCCGTGCTTTCCTCCACAAAACTCTCGGCTCATGGGACAGATTCTTGCCATGAGCAGCACCGACACCGTCGGAGTGGTGATTCCTACATTCAATTCGGAAAGCACCATTGAACGTGCTCTTAAGTCGGTGAGTGAACAGTCGGTACTACCTAATGAAGTGGTCGTTGTTGACAATGCAAGCACCGACGGCACGGTCGTTGCAGTAAAGCGATTTGCGCAGACCACACCCCAACTCAACCTGTCACTCATCGAATTGGAAACCAATACTGGTCCAGGCAATGCGCGAAATATCGGCTGGAACAAATGCCGGACGTCGTTGATTGCTTTCCTAGATTCTGACGACTCTTGGCATCCGAACAAACTTGAAATCCAACTACAAATTATTCAGAGACATCCGAACCATCTACTCTTTGGACACAGATATGCGATTATTGATAGCGGAGAAACAGCCACTGTTGCACCAATGAATGGCTCTGGTGAGCTCAGCTACTTCACACTTCACGACTTTCTCATTCGTAACCGAATCTCTACACCCACCGCAATTGTGCGTCGTGATATTCCGCATCGGTTTCCTGACAATCAATGGTTTGCCGAGGATTTCGCTCTCTGGACGAGCATCCTCGCCGCTGGCGGCCAAGCAGTAGTAACCGAAACAGTGTTCACCTATCTCTACAAGGCTGCCTACGGGCAATCGGGGTTAAGTGCAAAACTTGGCGAGATGCATCAAGGAGAATTGCGGGTACTGCATTCGCTCAGTCAGTCAGGTGCAATAAGTAAGTTGCATTTTGCCGGCATCAACGCCTGGATGAGATTGAAATATCTGCGTCGATTGATTCGTGGTGCAAGTGTCTAATCAGCTGTACTTCGCCCAAGTAGTACTGATTGGTGGTAGCGCATTGCTGCTATTGCGTCGTTCACCACTTATTTTGCAACTGCAGGTGGTCATCTGGATGATTGGTGTCACTGTTGTGGCACTTCGTTTCGGGCTGAACGAGCAACTCAACTTTTATTCGAATGATCAGCGCTATTACGTTGACATAGTCGAACAGATATCACTTTTTTATGTGGCTCCAGATGTTGACTGGTGGCTGTCTTACAGCAAGATTCCATACACACTGCCGGCAGGAATCCTCGCGGCAATGGGTATCGCACCGAGCTTGGCACTTAAAGCCATTTCGCTTTTTTCCTTACTTCTTCTCACACGGCTAGTTCTCGCTAGTTTTCTGCCACAAACCCTGCGGACTACCCTCATCACCGTATTTTTTACTGCTTGTGGTGGTATCGGGCTGTTTTACTCAATTCTCGCCCTACGCGAAACGATGATGATGCTATTCGCTACTTATTTTCTTGTTTCAAAAGTTCCCGCCACCCGAGTCATTGCACTTGTCATGCTGTTGCTGTTGCGCCCACACCTTGCCGCAGCACTTCTCGTGGGTGCGTTGTTTGTCCAAATATGGGAATCGATGAGGAGTCGCCGCCGTGAAAGTACGGGGAGTATTGCTTTGCTCACGGTCCTGAGTGTTGTAGGCGGATACTTGCTGTTTTCGGCAGGACTGTGGTGGCAGTACCGACAGGTCGGAGTTGTTGGGCATCAATGGGGAACCGCTGTGGTTACCCGTGCTGCATCTAACTTTGTTGGCCTACAATTTCTCACTGCTCGCAGTGAAACTGTGGAATTTTCATTGGCATCCTTGCTTGCACTACGAATCTTGCTATCAGAGACCATTCTGATTCCGCTTGGCTTCATGCTCGCCTTGCTATTGCGACCAGCGGCTACGACAACAATCGGCAGAACTGCACTGGTATCACTCGCGATGTACGTCGGTCTGGTCACGAATACCGAGTTCAACTCGTTTCGTCAAAACATCCCGTTTATGGCCGTAATGGGCATCGTGATTCTCAACGCATGGATGCCCAGCAAGAGTCAGACGGGCAACACTCCTACTACTAAAACCTTCGCTACCTAACCAGCACGACGAAACGTCAGATTAAACCGATACGGGCCAGCAAGAGGGTGTTGCCCACGTCGCAGAGTTCCCACGCCATGAAAAGCCAGCCGGGACAGGCCACCGAACACCACTACGTCACCATGACGTAGTTCAATCTTTGTGGTGGGACTATTTCGTGTGCTGCCACCGAACTTGAAGTTGATCGGCAATCCAAGTGAAACCGACACAATGGGCTGGGTGAAATCTTGTTCATCACGATCTTGGTGTAGACCCATTTTGCTTCCCGCTGCATAGCGATTGATGAGACATGCATCTGGGTGGAAGTCGGGAAACCCAGCCTGCGCTGCTGCGCGACTGGCCAGTTCGGCGAATAGCGATGGCATAGTCGGCCACGCCGAATTTGTAACTGGGTCAATGGTCTCGTAGCGATAACCAGTTCGGTCTGACACCCAGCCGACATCACCACAATTGGTCATCTCCACCGACATTGACTTGCCCATCGGCGTCGCCACCGTTCGCAATGGCGAAATCAAGATCACGCCCTCGATCTGGCTCAATAGATCGGTAGCGCAAGCTTCCGCAGCGCCACGCAACAGCAGTGCACCTGGTGCAAGTTCGACGGTCTGGAACTCAGGAAACAGCATCGGCAGCAAACGAACGCGAGTACTCAACCTCAGCCGAATATACGCAGTACTCGGCGTACAACTTGGTACGCCCGATGGTCTGCACCTCTTGGTGGCGCGGGTGATCGCGCCAGGCCTGGTGAGAAATATGGTCAGCGAAGAGCACGACGGTTACTCGCTCTCCGTCGGTGGCAGTAAAGGTCTTTTCTTCGAGAAACCCTGGAACCGCCCGAGCAAGAACCGACGCTTCTTCGGCAAGCGTGTTGTATAGGTCCTCCACTCCAACATTCAGTCGACTACGGAAAACAGTCAGAATTGGCATGAGCGATCACACCAATTATTTTGAGCCGCTTGCACCATCACAAGTCATACCGATACACATTGGTCTCGCGCTGTTTGAACCCAAGACGTTGATACAAACGATTTGCCGCCTCCCGACTGGGCCGAGACGTGAGATCCACGGTCTTTGCACCGCGCCGCCCGGCTTCAGCAAGTGCTGCGCGATTCAATGCGTCGCCCACGCCTTTGCCACGGGCCTTGTCATCAACAACAACATCTTCAATCCAGGCACGCACACCAGTCGGAATCCGAAATATTGCCAAGGTAAGCAAACCGACAATCTCTTGATTGCTCTCTTGGTTGCTGCGTGCAGCAAAAAGCACCGTCGTATCGCTTTCAATAATTTCTTCCAATTCCTGTGCCGAGATGGGTGCACTCGACGAAGAAAGCTGTGGAATCAGCCGATGGCATGCAGCCAATACATCTGCCGACGCCGACATCACAGGCGTAACTTGTATCGCCGACATGTTCACTTAACTGTACCTTTTGCTCAGATAGCGTTCGGTGCGCAATGGCGATTCCCGCATCCGTGAACTGGCTGTCAAAACCCACCTTGCGTAATCCCACTTTTGTGAGTGCGTTCACCGGCTGGAACGATGCTGCTGATGCAGCCTCGAGCGCCGTTCGCCACCTCATCGATGGCTGGGGTGCCACACCGCTGGCTGAAATCAGCCCTGAGCCCTACACGGATTTTGCCACCATTCGGCCACATGTTCGACTTGGAGATGCCGGTGAGCGACACATTATGTGGCCCACCGTCACGTTGTGGCATGTGAGCGGTGCGGGTGGCGATGTGATTCTTTCGCTTGGGCCAGAGCCAAGTCTGCAGTGGCGGCGTTTTGCCGGTGACTTGTTGGCAGTCGCTGAACACTTCGGTTCGACACTCTTTCTCACTCTGGGGGCGTTGCTTGCCGACGTTGCTCATCGTCGGCCGGTGCAACTCATCGGCACTGCCACTGACGCTGATCTCATCGAGCGCTTTGATTTGCGCCGCTCTCGTTATGAAGGCCCCACCGGCATCATCGGTGTGTTGCACGATGAGTTTTCACGGGCAGCACTTCCCTCAGCATCGCTATGGGCCGCGGTTCCGGCATACGCCTCGCAGGTTCCTTCACCCAAGGCGTCGCTGGCACTCATGCGGCGCACCTGCGAGATGATTGGCACACCGGCGCCAGTTGCTGCAATTTTGCATCTGGTAGAAAACTACGAAGAGCAGGTCAACTCACTGGTCAACGACGATGAAGACCTCGTGGAATATGTCGAGCGACTAGAAACCGCCACAGACTCAGGCATGATTCTGAGCGACGAAGTGAACGACGATCAACTGCAGTTCGAGTTCACCAACGAGGCATCTGATGAAGAAGCAGCAGAGTTTGTTGACGAAGTTGAACGCTTTCTACGCGAACAAAACTCCGACTAATACGCGCTAGTGGCGTGACCAACTGGCCACATGGCGCGATTGCTACTCGGGAGGCGTACCCCGCCACATTGGTGACCGCGGTGCATCAAAGCTGGCGGTGAATACTTCGCCGTTGATTGCGGCAAAAGCCCGCTCAGCCCACCACTCTGCGCCAGCAGTAACTTGCGGCAATTGATCTTTAGCAAACCAGCCACAGCCATCAGTCTCCAGCGGGTGTGGGTTGAGTTCGCCGCCTGTCGCCCGACAATGAAACAACAACATGTACATCCCAAACTTGGTGAAGCCCATGCGCATGCCGTCCACGACACCGAGTAACTGCACGGGCTCGGCTTCAATCCCTGTTTCTTCACGCACTTCTTTCACCACCACCTCTGCGGCTGAGTATCCGACATCAGCCCAACCTGTGGGATACAACCACACACCACTCGGCACACGCTTCACCAACAAGATTTCCCCAGCATCATTACCAACAATTGCACCGACGGCAACTTTTGGTGTGACATACCCAGGGATGCCTTCTCCGATGTTGTCCATCCACTCCTGCACAAAATGCCCACGTTCGCGACGCAGCTCGTTTGACTCTTCGAGTGCAGCCTTGATGTCAGCGGCAACATGCAAAACCTCTTCATATCGCTCACGTTCATACAGGTTTTGGGTGAACGCTAAACCAGTTCGCGCAATCGCCGCGAGCGATTCACTCCACCGCGCCAGCTGTGCTTCGAGTGAGTTGTCTTCGCTGCTCACGCCGTCTCAGAGTATCCGAGCACGCGTAGCAGCGACTGCTCCACCAGGTGCGGTCTCTCTACCCCAGTAATCTGCGCGCCATTTTGCTCACAGAGATAAAACGTATCCACCACGTTGTCACCGAGTGTGACGATTCGAGCATGGCGAATGTCGAGTTGCATCTCAGCAAAAACATTGGTGATGTCATGAAGTAATCCAATGCGGTCTGGCGCATGAACTTCTACCACCGTGGCGTTGGATGACGCTTGATTATCAAACCGCACTGATGGTGGTTGCGGACCCTGCGCCGATTCTTGTTTACGTCGAGAATATGTTGCTGCTCGTTCTCGTAGGCGTGCACCAACATCGAGTCTCCCACCCAAGGCTGCTTGAACATCACTCACCACATCACCCCAACCGGAATTCGGTGCTTCTCGCACGTGAAACCGTGATGCCGCCATACCTTGCTCGTCGCTGTGTGCCTCGGCGCTCAGAATGTCGAGCCCGTGCACTGCCAATACGCCAGCCACTGATGTGAATAGCCCCGGACGATCAGGGCTCACCAACGTGATGGCATCACCGTCTGCCCACACGTGTTGCTCACCAACTGCCATCGTCTCGAGCGTTGCTGCGTCAGGAAATAGTCGCCATGTTGCCGTATCCACCGTTCCGCCATCCAGAACCTGTTGTACGCGACTCACCAACGTTTGTACAAGCCCTTGTTTCCAAGCACCCCAAGCAGTCGGACCGGTTGCCAAGGCGTCAGCTTCGGTCAACGCATTGAGCAACTGCAGACTCATGACATCGCCAATGCGATCGGCAACATAGGTGACTGTGCTGTCGTCGGAGATATCTCGCCGAGTTGCGATGTCAGGCAACAGCAAGTGATGTTCAATCAGTGTCGTGATGGTATGAACATCCTGTGCACTTAAGCCCATTCGCGGGCCAATTGCTGAAAAGAGTTGCATCCCAGTCACCGTGTGATCCCCGGGGTACCCCTTGCCTAAGTCGTGGAATAACGCTGCGAGCACCAGTAAGTCGGGCCGCGACACACGATCACTGAGTGCCGCAGCGTTTGCCGCCGCCTGCCAAAGGTGACGATCAACAGTGAAGCGATGAAAAGCGTTGCGTTGGGGACGACAACGCACTGCACTCCACTCAGGAATCACTCGACTCACCAAATCACGTTGTTCGAGTGCTTCCCACACGGGAATCGCGCGCTCACCTTCCAACAACAATGCAACGAGGTCGTCACTGGCCCCCGCCGGCCACGGTGATGGCCAAGTGCGCGAGAAACGACCCAAGCGATCTAGCGAATCACGATCGATTCGACAACCCGATCGAGCCGCTGCGGTCGCCACACGCAACACCAATGTGGGGTCACCAGCCGGGTCGGCATCATCATCTAGATGCACCTCGCCATTGATCAAGGCCACACCCGGAGCAAGGGGCTGTTTGCGTAAGGCTCGGTTAGGCGGCGGGTCGAGACGTGCCCATGTTTCTTCTGAAATCCACATCACCTGCCGACCAACTGCGGCAAGTGCGGCCATCAGCGCATCGTCGTTGGCAAAACCTGCCGCTTCAGCGACTGCGCCTTGATCTTGGAGGTGCAGCACATCGCCTGGACGTCCAGTGGTGTGGTGCAGCGCCGTACGAATACGCAGCAACATCTCGTTGCATTCCGTAAGGGCACGCAGGTCCGCGTTGTCAACACCGAAGCCCACGGCATTGGCCCACCACACAGCATGAATATCACGCAGACCACCCTGCCCATCTTTCAGGTCAGGCTCAAGCAAATATGCGACCTCGCCGGCAACACGGTGTCGCTCGGTCACTCTGGTGTGTAGTTCGGTCAGCCACTTTCGGCCTTGCTTGCGGATGCGCGTGCGACACTGATCGATGACTCTTTGACCGAACTCCACATCCCCGGCCACGACACGAGCAGTGACCAGGGCAGTCGCGGTATCAAGATCTGAGCGAATCATCGCGAACGTTTCCTTGGGTGTGCGCACAGCGTGACCGACTTTGCGACCTGCGTCCCACAGCGGGTACCACAACGACTGTGCGAATGCGCCATCAAGTGTTTTTCGTTCATGAACGAGCAACACATCAAGATCGCTGAATGGTGCTAGCTCGCTTCGTCCATATCCACCAACAGCTAACAGCGCCAAACGTCCACGCGGCTGATGCTTGGCAATTGCCGCCGCGAAGAGCTGTTGCAGGGTTGCGTCAGTCTCAGTAGCAAGACTCTGCCAGGGGTGCGTAACACCACTCGCCACAGCACTCGACATAATCAGCCGATTTCAATGCGCAGGCGCTTGTTGCCCTTGCCTTTGCTCTCTGTCTTCACCACCCGAAAGGTACCAACCTCTTTGGTCGAACGCACATGGGTGCCCCCATCGGCCTGTTGATCTAGCCCCACGATGTCGACCACCCGAATCTCGTCGACGGTTTCTGGAATCAGCGATACTTTTGTGCGAATCAATTCAGCATCCTGAACTGCTGTCGACCGCGGCAAGAACGACACCGCAATCGGATAATCCCGCTCAATTGCGTCATTAACCAATTGCTCGACTCGCCCCACGAAACCCTCTGGCAGCGGATCAAACTCAAAGTCCATGCGGGCCGAAAGTGGCTCCATGTTGCCGCCAGTTACGGGCACCCGCCACTCATTCCAGATCACTCCACACAAAATATGGAGTGCAGTGTGCGTGCGCATCAGTTGATGGCGACGCTCCCATGCAATTTCACCGATCACACTCGTGCCCACCGCCGGCACAGCACCCTCGACGGTGTGCCAGACATGGTCGGCTTCTTTGCGCACGTCAGTAACAACAAGCCCACCCAATACACCAGTGTCGTGCGGTTGGCCGCCGCCCGTGGCATAGAACGCTGTGCGATCAAGCGCCACTGCATTGTCACGGCAGGCAACCACCGTGGCTTCGAACGACGCGAGGTACGCGTCGTGAAGATAGATCAGCTCGGTCAGTAGTCGTCCATGCCGTGGTCATGGTTGTGACCACCTTCGGATGACTCCTCAGGCTTATCTGCAATCACGGCTTCCGTCGTGAGGAAAAGGGCGGCAATTGACGCGGCATTTTGCAGCGCCGAACGAGTCACTTTGGCTGCATCGATGACACCAATTTTGATGAGGTCTTCGTACACACCGGTTGCTGCGTTGAGGCCTTCGGAACCTTTGAGGCTCTTCACCTTTTCCACCACGACGCCACCTTCCATGCCGGCGTTCTCGGCAATCTGCTTGAGGGGTGCTTCAAGCGACTTGGCCACCAATCGGGCACCTGTCGCCTCGTCACCACTCAGGCTTTCAATGGCCTTCAACACCGCGGCCTGGGCACGCAGCAGGGCCACTCCACCACCTGGCACTACGCCTTCTTCAATGGCAGCTTTCGTGGTGCTCACTGCATCTTCGATGCGGTGCTTTTTTTCCTTCAGTTCAACTTCGGTTGCAGCACCCACCTTCAATACCGCCACGCCACCCGACAACTTGGCAAGACGCTCCTGCAGTTTCTCGCGGTCGTAATCGCTATCGGTGTTGTCGATTTCGTTTTTGATTTGGCTGATGCGGCCGGCAATATCGGCTTCGTCGCCGGCGCCTTCGATGATGGTCGTCTCATCTTTGGTCACGACAACTTTCTTGGCACGTCCCAACAAATCGAGGGTGACGTTCTCCAACTTCAAGCCGACTTCTTCGCTGATGACTTGACCCTTGGTCAAGATCGCCATGTCTTGCAACATCGCCTTGCGACGATCGCCGAAACCTGGGGCCTTGATCGCCACGCTCTTGAACGTGCCGCGAATTTTGTTGACCACCAGCGTGGCAAGTGCCTCACCCTCAACGTCTTCGGCGATAATAATGAGCTGTTTGCCCGACTGCATCACCTTTTCAAGCACGGGCAACATGTCGCGAATTGCCGAAATTTTGGTGCTGAGAAACAAAATATAGGGGTCTTCGACCACTGCTTCCATGCGATCAGTGTCGGTGACGAAATATGGCGAGATGTAACCCTTGTCAAAGCGCATTCCCTCAACGAGGTCCATTTCGATGCCAAAGGTCTGGCTTTCTTCCACGGTGATCACACCGTCTTTGCCCACCTTGTCGATGGCTTCTGAAATTTTCGCACCAATTTCGGCGTCTGCAGCCGAGATTGCCGCAACCTGGGCGATCTGTGACTTGTTGTCGACTTCTTTGGCCAACGACTTGATGCTGCCAACGGCTGCTTCAACCGCTGCTTCGATACCGCGCTTGAGGCTCATGGGGTTGGCCCCAGCTGCAACGTTGCGCAAACCTTCGCGCACCATTGCCCAGGCCAACACTGTGGCGGTGGTGGTGCCATCACCAGCGACGTCATCAGTTTTCTTGGCAACTTCTTTCACCAGTTCGGCACCGATGCGCTCGTACGGGTCTTCGAGATCAATTTCTTTGGCGATCGACACACCGTCGTTGGTGATGGTTGGAGCGCCCCACTTCTTGTCGAGCACCACATTGCGGCCTTTTGGTCCGAGCGTTACACGCACGGCATCGGCCAGTTTGTTCATTCCGGCTTCCAGCCCACGACGGGCTTCTTCATCAAACAAAATGATCTTGGGCATCGGCGGCTCCTTGGAGGTAGTCGAGTTGGCGCCTTCCAAAGGAAGGCGTTAGCACTCTACCGACGAGACTGCTAACCGTCTACACGATGTGGCGGAGCACCACATCTGTGCGGGTGTCGGTGGCCCCTTGTTTTTGCAGCCATTGCAGGAACTCATCCAGGCCCTCGGTGCCCTCGCAGGCCACCAAAATCTTCACGTCGGGAACACCGGTTACATGGGCCGCCCACACCACATCGTTGCGACGACGCAAAGCCTCGTCAAACTTGGGGGTAGTGGTGATGCGCGCATCGATAATTGCGCTGAGCGATCGGCCCAGTTTACGTTGATCAACAACGGTGGTAAATCGGGTCACAATGCCTCGCCGTAGTAACCGACGCACCCGATCTGCTGCTGCATTGGCCGAAAGCCCGACTCGTTCGCCCAGCATTTGCCATGGGATACGGGCGTCTTGTTTCAAAATTGTGAGAATTTTGTGGTCAGTATTATCTACTGCTTTGTTTTCCACTGCCATACGCCGATTCTAATGAGTTTCTCTGCGGTTTTCGCAGCAACCTTGCTGCCACACTCAAGGCATGACCTTGGCAACTCACGCCACGACTCCGCAGCCAATTCCTACTTCCGCAGTCACGCTCATCCCGGGCTACTTCACTACACCGGTGCCACCGACGCCACTTATTTTCGATGCGCAACACGACGCTTGCCCAACGGCGACCGTCGCACTCACGCAATTCTCCGACGCCATCGGTCGAGCGGTTGGCTATGACCGAGAGCAGGGTGGTCGACTGATTCAAGACATCTTTCCGGTTCGCTCCAATGAACGTGAGCAGGTGTCGTCATCGTCAAAAGTGGCTTTGGGCTCGCACACAGAAACAGCGTTTCACCCGCACAGACCGCGTTTTGTGGTGTTGCTGTGTTTGCGCAGCGACCCACAGGCTGCAACCACGTATGCCGACGTAGCCGACATCGTTGTTCATCTGTCGAACGAGCATCTTGTAGCGCTCCAGACCAACGAATTCGTCACCAGTATTGACCCGAGCTTCATGAGCAACGGTGAACCCGATGCACAAGTACATGTCGCACCACTCACGGCAACTGGCGAGGGCTGGTCACTGATCTATGACCAACTGTTAATGCGCGGCACGACACCGCGGGCAATTGCTGCACTCTCTGCACTGCACGACGCCGTCAAGCACTCGACTCAGCAAGTCGTGCTCGCCGCCGGA
>JBILFO010000003.1:0-35562 GCA_044351505.1 Ilumatobacteraceae bacterium | reverse complement strand
TGACGCTTCCGTAAACAATCACGAAAGGCACGAAAGACGCATGATCGCGATCGACATCCTTCGTTGGCCGGGCGTGAATCAGGCCTTCCTCTTTTCGTTTTTCGTGACCTTACTTATGTCGTATCTCGTGATCGTGGTCGGCAAGCGTCGCCCCGTTGACCGCCAAGCCACGTGGGGCGAAGCGATGTTCGGAAGCGCCTATTTGTTTTTCGTGATCTTTCTCGCCTTTGGGGTGGTGCCACACCAGTGGATTGACCATGCCGACAAAGAGCTCGGCTGGCGCAAAGACAAAGTCATCTTTGGGCCCTTCAACATCATGAAGCCGCAAGAGTTTGGCGGTCAGTTTCCGTTCACCATCAGCTATGAAGCTCTACGCGACATCGTGGTGCTCGGGATTCACGGTGTCTATATCGGTTTGTTCATCTACTTGTTTGCTTGGTGGCAAAAGCGCGGCGAAGTCAAGCAGGTCGAGTTGCCAAGCAGCACGTACGGTCGACCACTGGTGAAGAAGGCCTAACGCGATGACTCGCACCGACGCCAACCCACCGATGATGCCGTACACCGACGAATACACGTTGGTCGAAGTCGACGCTGATTACTTGAACAAAGCCGTTAAGCCCAAGCAGTTCATCCATATCGATCAAAGCGAATGCATCATGTGCGAAGGCTGCGTCGACATCTGCCCATGGAAGTGCATCCACATGGTGAACCCATCGGCCATCGTCGAGTCGCAGGGCACCGAGATGCCAGGCGCCGACCCATCAGACCATGTGGTGTTTGTGATTGACGACGACATCTGCACCCGTTGTGCGTTGTGTGTCGACCGCTGCCCAACGGGGGTCATCGTGCTCGGTAAAGTCGGGGTAGCCCCTGCCACCGGTGACCCGCATATGCGCACGAACAACCACGGTTATTCCTACGGCATGAGATTGTAAGGAGAAGGCATGTCGAGCATCGTCGAAGAAACCCCACGGCTCAAGCTGAAAGAGCGTCTTGCCAAAGTTGGCGAGCAAGTACAAAGCGGCCAGGTATGGAGTTCGATCTTCCGCCCAGGCTCAATTTTCCGCAAGGGTTACACCGATTCACCACGTAACCGTTCATACGTCGTGATGAATTCCGTGCTGTATCACCTGCACCCAGTAAAAGTAAAGCGTCACGCCGTAAAAGTCAGTTACACGCTGTGCCTTGGTGGCTTGTCATTCTTTTTGTTCATTTTGCTCACCATCACGGGCATCTTTTTGATGTTCTTTTATCGCCCGACTGCGGCAAATGCGTGGGATGACATTCAGTCGTTGCATACATCGGTGACCTTCGGTTTGATGGTGCGCAACATGCATCGTTGGGGCGCACACCTCATGGTGCTCTCCGTGTTCTTGCACATGGCGCGAGTGTTTTATCACGGTGCATACAAAGCACCACGTGAGTTCAACTGGGTCGTTGGCGTCATCTTGCTGACCCTCACATTGCTGTTGTCATTCACCGGTTACTTGTTGCCGTGGGACCAGTTGGCGCTCTGGGCAGTAACTGTGGGCACCAACATGATGGGTTACTCGCCGATCATTGGTTCACAAGTTCGATTCGTACTCCTTGGTGGTACCGAGATTGGTGCTGAAACCTTGTTGCGTTGGTATGTGTTGCATGTGTTGTTATTCCCATTTATCACGGTTATTTTCTTGGCAATCCACTTCTGGAGAGTTCGCAAAGACGGCGGAATCTCAGGACCTCTGTGAGCCATAGAAAGGAACGACGATGACAGAAATTCCAGAACACCTCCTGAAGCGAGCCAAGGCTGCGCGCGAAAAAACCGAAGATGCTGGCGCACCAGCGGCAAGCGAAGCTGCCTCACGAATTCCTGAAGAACTACTGCAACGCAGCAAAGCCGCTCGTGCGGGCGGCGTTGCCGTGAAAGATGCACCATCAGCACTCGTGGTGGCTGCCCCAGTTGCTGCTGGCGTGCCTGTTGGTGCAGGCCCTGGTGGCCATACGCAGCGCTTGCTCACCGTGGTGAAGTCGGGCTCGATTCAAGACGTCAAGGCCGTACCAGTCGACAAAGTGCATGTCTGGCCGCACTTGCTCTCCATCGAATTTGTCGCCGCATTGGCCTGTTTGGCATTCACCTTTATGTTTTCATGGTTCGTCAATGCGCCACTTTTGCAGGCGGCCAACTTCAACGCCACCCCGAACCCATCGAAGGCACCTTGGTATTTCATGGGCTTGCAAGAACTGCTCACCATGTTTCATCCGATGATTGCTGGTGTCACAATTCCGGGCATGGGCATCATCTTGATGATCTTTGCGCCGTATATGGATCGCAATAAATCAAACAAACCTGAGGATCGCAAGTTCATCACCAGTCTGTGGACGGTGCACTTGATGTTCTGGGCAGTACTCACCATCATTAGCTCGTTCTTCCGCGGTCCGGGCTACAACTTCACCTTTCCGTGGCGCGACGGAATCTTCTTCGAGCTGTAGATCATGAACACCACACTTATCATCGCCCTCGCCGCTCTTGTCGTGCTCGCTGGCGTAGTCGTGCTTACAGCGGCGCGTCGTCGTGAAACCACTGGCGTGTTGTCGCGCGAGACACGTTCGCGAGACGAAAAAGCCGAGCGCACTGTGAGCAGCAAAGAGTTTGAGCGTGAGTCGGTCGCTAGTCGCAGCACTGCACTTGCCGTGCCGCAGAGTGTGGCCGTCGCACCATGGACGCCACCAGATCCCGAAGCCATCGGTGTATCGCGACGTCAGTTCTTTAACCGTGCCACAGTCACGCTCATGAGCGCAGGTCTCGGTGGGTTTGGCGCTGCGGTGCTCGGGTTTCTCTGGAAGGGTGCCGAGGGTGGTTTCGGCTCGAAGATCAACGCCGGAAAAGTAGACGACATCATCGCCGGTATTCGTTCCAACAACGGCTTTTTGTATCTTCCTGAAGCCCGTGCTTGGGTGACGGAATACCCGAAGGAATCGCTGGCCAAAGCCGAGGCCATCTATGCCAGTCAGGCGCCGGTGTTCGCTGGCATGTCCTCGGGCATCGTGGCGTTGTACCAAAAGTGCCCACACTTGGGCTGTCGTGTGCCAACCTGCGCAACATCGCAGTGGTTTGAATGCCCTTGTCACGGTTCGCAGTTCAACCGAGTTGGTGAAAAGAAAGGTGGCCCCGCGCCACGTGGTATGGATCGATTCGCTGTGTCAATCAACAACGGCAGCGTGGTCATCGATACCGGCGCCGTATTCGGTGGTCCATCAATTGGCACCAATACCACTGGTCAAGAAGCCGAGGGCCCGCACTGCGTCGGCGCAGGTGGCCACTAACCGATGACGCCAGTTTTTGCAGATGTCACCACCACGATTGCGTGGCTGGCCTTGGTATTGGCGCTTGGTGGCTGGGCAATTTATGGGTTCTTCAACATTCGTTCGAGCCGTGCCGAGATTGGTTCGGAAATTGAACTTGCTGCCAATCGCAAGCCGTACTACGACGACGAGGTGTTGGAAGGCAAGAAACTTGAGCGCACCCAACTGCTCGGCCTGGCTTTTCTTGCTGTAATCACGATTACGTTGCCGTTGTATTGGATTCTCGAGCCAGGCCGTCAGGCGGGTGCTGAGAAAGATTTCGTGCACAAGTTCGAGTCATGGGGTTCGGGTTTGTTCGCGGCTACTGCCGAGGGCGGTTTTAACTGCGCAGGTTGCCACGGTGGAATGAATGGCGGCGGCGGTGTGGCGTCGTATGCAGTGACCGACCCGAAGACCGGCGAAGTCAAAGCCGTCAACTGGAAAGCGCCAGCAATCAACAATGTGTACCTGCGCTACAGCGAAGAAGAGTTCCGATTCATCCTCAACTACGGCCGTCCTTTCTCGCCAATGTCGGCGTGGGGCCTCGTTGGCGGTGGCCCGATGAACGAGCAGCAAATTCAAACCGTGCTCGACTACGTGAAGAGCATTCAGATTCCTCGTGAGAATTGTGCGTCACCCGATGATGACCCCAAAATTTGTGAGGGTGGAACATTGCCCAAGAAGGTTCAGGACGAAATTCAGGCCGAAGCAGAGCGTTTGGTAAAGACCGGCACGTATGCCTCGATTGGTGAAGCCTTATTCAACATTGATTTGGTCGGTGCGGGGAGTTACTCGTGCGCACGTTGCCACACCAAAGGTTGGTCGTATGGCGAACCAGAAATCACCGGTGGTGGTGCCTTTGGCCCCAACCTGACTGGCGGTTCATCGGTGCGCCAGTTCCCTAATCAAGAAGACATGATCGCTTTTATCGCTGCCGGTAGCGAATACGGCAAGCGCTATGGCGAGCAAGGCCAAGGTGGCGGACGCATGCCTGGCTTTGGTTCGGTCTACACGCAGGAGCAGCTGCAAGCCGTTGTCGAATATGTGCGGGGTCTGTAGATGAACTCTCTGGCGATGCTGGCAGTGAGCTGGGAACCCGAGCTACGTGGTTATGTGGTGGTCATTATTTCAGCAGTAGTGCTGATTGGTGGTTCATATCTCGTTGTGGGCACCAACCTTGGTGCGCGACTTGGGTTTCTCGTTGTGCTGGCCGGCCTATTCGGCTGGATGGCGGCGATGGGTGTGATTTGGTGGACGTACGGCATCGGCCTCACGGGTCGGTCACCAGCGTGGGTGCCGGCTGAGCCTGCCACAATCATTCGCAGTGGCGAATTGTTGCAGCAGGTCGAAATCCTTGAGCAGCCATTGAAGTTGACGGGCACACCTCAACAGAATTCCGAGGCCGTCGTTGCGGCTTTGGCGTCAGACGGTTGGCAGCGACTCGACGACTCCGACCCACAGCGTGGGCAGGCAGTTGCGTCGTCGGACGAAATTTTGATTAATGGCGCTGGGGAATTTGGTGCAGGCGAGTTTGTTTCGGTCAGCGTGTTTGACCGTGGTGGTGATCGTTGGCCGAAGGTAAATGACTCACTTGACTTCTTTGCCTTTTTCCACGAGCCACGATTTGCATTGGTAGAGGTAGCGCCAATCGTGCCGCAGCGTGTTGAGCCAGGCCGTGCACCGGCGCGACCAAAGATTGACGAAACACAAGAGCGTCGTTATGTGTACATGATTCGTGACCTCGGCAATCGTCGTCAACCAGCAATGATGATCACACTTGGTTCGCTGTTGGTGTTCGTGATTTTGTGCTGGCTGTTGCATCGTCGCGACCTCATCTTGCGCCAGAACCTTGCCCGAGCGCGCGAGCTCGAAAAGGTCTAAGCCCCTAGGGCGCGGTAGCAATGGGCCAATACCTACCGATAGTGGTGCTTACCGCACTTGCTGTTGTATTCGCCGCCCTCAGCCTCGTGGCCTCGAAGCTTTTGGCACCGAATCGTCCAAACTCAGCCAAAGACGCGCCGTATGAATGCGGCATCGTGCCAAGCCGCGAGTCGCCCGAACGTTTTCCGGTGTCGTTTTATTTGGTGGCGATGTTGTTCATCATGTTCGACATTGAAATAGTTTTCGCCTACCCCTACGCGGTGGCCCATGAAGTGCTCGGAGTCTTTGGGTTCTGGGAGATGTTTGCATTCAGCGCCGTGTTCTTCGTGGCCTTTGTCTATGTCGTGGCACGTGGGGCCCTTGAGTGGGGCCCGATGAAAAAGAATGTGTCGGTATCTGACATGGTTGCGATGCCAGTCTCTGGCGCGGGCATCAAAGTGGTCGGGCTGGATGGGCGTCTTGCACCAGTAACGAAGGAAGCCGTGCCGAAGGAAACCGTCACCGTATGAGTGCCGTTCGCGATGTGCTCGACAATGGCCTGGGCGGGGTGCAACACAACTTTCTGACTGGCCGCGTCGAAGACCTCGTGAAGTGGTCGCGCTCGCGCTCGAGTTGGGGTGCCACGTTCGGTTTGGCTTGTTGTGCCATCGAAATGATGGGAACAGGTGCCCCGCACTACGACATTGCTCGTTTTGGCATGGAAGTGTTTCGTGCGTCGCCCCGGCAGGCCGACATCATGATCGTTGCGGGTCGGGTGAGCCAGAAGATGGCCCCTGTGTTGCGTCAGGTGTACGACCAAATGATGGAACCCAAATGGGTGATTTCAATGGGGGTATGCGCGTCGAGTGGTGGGATGTTCAACAATTACGCCATCGTGCAGGGTGTTGATCAGGTGGTGCCTGTCGATGTGTATGCACCGGGTTGCCCACCCACACCAGAGACGTTGATTCACGCCATCGAGACGTTGCACCAACTCATCGAAGATGGTGAAATCATGCGCCGTCGTGCCGCGAGCGGTGCTGGCGCCAATGTGCATATTCAAGAGATTCCTGCCGGCATGATCACGCCGGTGACCTTGGAACGGCGCTAACTGTGACGCAATCTCGTGGGCAGTCGGTGATGTTTGTGACTGCCTCTGACTACATCTCCACCATCACACAGCTGTATGCCGATGGGTTCACTATGTGTATCGACCTCACTGCGGTCGACTATCTCATGCATGAAGGCCGCACCCTGCCAGCCGACGTGGTGGCGCAGCGATTTGAAGTCGTAGTGAATCTGTTGTCAATCACCTCGCGCCAGCGAATGCGAGTTCGGGTGCAAGTTGCCGACGGCGAGAGCCTCGCGACCTTGTTTGATATTCATCCGAGCACCGAGGCTATGGAGCGTGAAGTGTTCGACATGTTTGGAATCGCGTTCGATGGCCACCCCGACCTCACACGCATTTTGATGCCCGAAGACTGGGATGGTCATCCGTTGCGCAAGGACTATTCACCTGGCCGCATTCCGGTGCAATTCAAAGGTGCCGCTTCATGACCACGGTGGATGATCGCCCAACTGCTGAGCAAGAACGGGCTCAGCAAGAAATAGGTTCACTCAATTCGCCGATTGCATCGGCTGGTGCGGCAACCAGTGAGGGTGGGCAAGAACTCCAGCCGCGCTCGACGATGTCACAAAAAGCGCTCATGCGTGAATCGGGCTCGGTACTTCGCATGAGCGAGTCGGCCGCAGCAGCGCTGGCTGATGTGGCAAGCGACGCGCAAGAAGACCAGACGATGATCATCAACATGGGGCCACAGCACCCCAGCACGCACGGCGTGTTGCGATTGATGTTGGAGTTGCAGGGTGAAACTGTCTTGCGTTGCAAGCCGATCATTGGATACCTGCACACCGGCATGGAAAAAACGGGTGAGACGCTCAGCTTCATGCAGGGTGGCACCAACGTCACGCGAATGGACTACCTGTCGCCGCTCAACAATGAATTGGTGTTCTCGTTGGCTACCGAAAAACTGCTTGGCATTGATGGTGACGTTCCAGAACGAGCGCAATGGATGCGCATGTTGCTGTCTGAACTCAATCGCATGAGTAGCCACCTGCTGTTCATGGCGACGAATGGCATGGACCTTGGCGCTGTCTCGATGATGCTTTACGGCTGGCGCGAGCGCGAGCAGGTGTTGCGGTTCTTCCAAAAAGTCACTGGTCTACGCATGAACCACAACTTCATCCGCCCGGGCGGCGTCGCAGCCGACCTGCCCGCTGGTTGGCGTGATGACGTGCTGGCGCTGCTCGACATGTTGCCCGATCGACTGGCGGAATACGAAGTGCTGATGACTGGCCAACCAATCTGGCGTGAGCGTCTGCAGGGTGTCGGGGTGATCACCCAGAGCGAGGCGATTGCCCTGGCGGCCACTGGCCCGATTCTGCGTTCAACTGGCCTTGCTTTCGACTTGCGTAAAGACCTTCCGTATCTCAACTACAACGAAGTTGAATTTGACGTGGTGGTCGGTGTGCACGGGGATGCCTATGACCGTTATGCAATTCGCTTGCAAGAAATTCGCGAGTCGATGCGCATCGTGCGTCAGGTGCTCGACAAAATGCCCGGCGGCAACTATCGCATTCAGAACAAAAAAGTGACCCCACCACCGCGCGGGCGAATTGATGAATCTATGGAAGCGCTCATTCATCATTTCAAGATTTTCACCGAGGGCTTCAAAGTGCCTGAGGGCGAGGTGTATGTGGCCATCGAGTCACCACGCGGAGAAGTGGGCTGCTACATCGTGAGCGACGGCTCGGCCGTGCCGTATCGCATGCACGTGCGAGCGCCCAGCTTCGTCAACGTGCAATGCCTGCCACACATGATGCGCGGTGGTTTGGTTGCCGATGCCGTTGCCGTGATTTCGTCGATTGACCCAGTGCTCGGTGAGGTCGACCGATGAGCCGTCTTTCCAGCGAACGAGTAACCATCGCCCAAGAAATAGTCGGCCGATTTCCACGCAAGAAGTCGGCACTGATTCCGTTGTTGCATTTGGCGCAAGAGCAAGATGGTTACGTGGCCCAAGATGCCATGGTGCATATTGCCGAGATGCTCGACTTGGCGCCCGCCGAGGTGTACGGCACCGCAAGTTTCTATGAGATGTTTAAGTTCCATCCGATCGGCAAGTACTGCATCAACATCTGCACCAACATCTCGTGCCAATTGGTTGGTGCATGGAATCTGCTGCACCATGCCGAGCAACGGCTCGGTATCAAAGCGGGTGGCACCACTGCTGATGGTCTGTTCACGATTGAAGATGTGGAGTGCATCGCTGCTTGCACCGAGGCGCCAGCCCTGCAAGTGAACTATCGCTATCGCTACAAGGTGACACCTGAATCGTTCGACGGGCTAGTTGCTGAGTTGGAAGCCGGCAAGTTGACTGGCGAGTTTCCGCCGCACGGCACGTTGGCCACAGTGCGGCAAGAGACCACCGAAACATGGAGCAACCGCGGCACTGAAGCACAAGCAAAGGTCGATGCACGATGAGCGTTCCAACCGGACCAAAAATCATCACGTCACGTTTTGACGTCGCCGACGGACACACTTACTCGGGGTATGTGCGCACGGGCGGTTATCAATCACTGCGCAAAGCAGTGGGCACAATGACACCGCAACAGGTGCACGACGAAGTAAAAGCTGCCGAGATTCAGGGTCGTGGTGGTGCTGGTTTTCCGGCGGGCACCAAGTGGGGCTTTCTGCCTGCCGACATGCATCCGCGCTATCTCGTCATTAACGGTGACGAAAGTGAGCCGGGCACCTACAAAGATCGCATGCTCATGGAGCTTGACCCGCACCAACTGATTGAAGGAATCTTGCTGGCTTGCTACGCATTAAATGCAGCACAGGCATTTTTGTATGTGCGTGGTGAGATGGCTTTAGCCCAAGAACGGCTGGCGCAGGCGCTCAATGATGCCTATGCCAACAACATGGTGGGTAAGAACATTTGTGGAAGCCAGTTTTCTGTCGACATCACGCTCACCTGGGGTGCTGGTGCCTACATCGTGGGTGAAGAAACTGCGTTGATTGAAAGTCTCGAAGGTGAGCGCGGCATGCCGCGATTGAAGCCACCGTTTTTTCCAGCCGTCAAAGGTTTGTATATGCAGCCCACGATCGTAAATAACGTCGAGACCTTGGCCAACTTGCCATACATCGTTGGTCAGGGTGGCGGCGACTTCAAGTCACTTGGTGCACCAACTTCGACTGGCATGCGCATGTTTGCCATCAGTGGTCACGTGAACAAGCCCGGCGTGTTTGAAGTGCCCAACGGTGTCACCACATTCCGAATGTTGTTTGAGGCGTCTGAATATTGCGGCGGTGTGCGCAACGGCGGCAGTGTCAAAGCCTTTATTCCTGGTGGTGCATCGGCGATGTGGTTTTTCCCCGAACACCTTGACATGGCACTCGACAAACCAACCGTCGACAAGGCTGGCTCGATGCTTGGTTCAGGGGCCATCGTGGTCATGGACCAATCCACCGACATGGTGGCTGCGTGTTGGAGAATCGTGCGATTCTTTGCGCGTGAGTCATGCGGCAAATGCACACCATGCCGCGAAGGCACCACATGGTTGGAGCGCGTGTTGAAGCGCATGCTTGATGGACACGGTCGCGCCGAGGACATCGACTTGTTGTTTGAGATCAGTGAAAGCATCAGCCCAGGCATCGCTTGGCCTCCGCGACAGACCACTATTTGTCCGCTCGGGCCGTCGGCAGTGTCACCAATTGCATCAGCGGTGCGACGTTTCCGTCCTGAGTTTGAGCACTACATCGAACACGGCCGCCCAATTGACGGTGTCGAGTCACCGTTTGCCACCCATCTAGCCACCCACGTCTGATTCGAACGCCATGACCGACACCGCAGCACCAAAGACCACAGTCAGCATCACCGTTGACGGCCGTGCAGTCGAGGCCAAGCCTGGCGAGTTGCTCATCAATGCGTGTGAGCAGTCGGGTTCGTTCGTTCCCCACTTCTGCTATCACCCCCGCATGTCGGCAGTCGGCATGTGTCGCCAGTGCATTGTTGAAGTAGAAGGCCCGCGCGGCAAGGCGCTCGTGGTGTCATGCATGACTCCGGTCGCCGAAGGCCAAGTGGTGTCCACTACTTCTGAACCCGCCAAGCGCGCGCAAGAAGGTGTGCTCGAGTTGTTGCTTGCCAATCATCCGCTGGATTGCCCGGTGTGCGACAAAGGCGGGGAGTGCCCGCTGCAAGACCAAGCGTTTTCGCACGGCCCCGGCGAGAGCCGTTACGTCGAAGAAAAGCGCCATTATGAAAAGCCGATTCCCATCAGCGACTTGGTGTTCTTGGATCGTGAACGCTGCATTCTGTGTGATCGTTGTACTCGCTTTGCTAGCGAAGTGGCTGGCGACCCACTGATCTCGTTCACGAGTCGGGGCAACAACACGCAAGTCATGACGTTTCCCGACGAACCGTTCAGCTCATATTTTTCTGGCAACACCGTGCAGATCTGTCCGGTCGGCGCCCTCACCGCATCGCCATACCGCTTCAAGGCACGCCCGTGGGACCTAGAACAAGTGGAAAGCACCTGCACTACCTGCAGTGTTGGTTGCCGCACCGTGGTGCAAAGCAGTCGAGACGAACTCGTGCGCTATCAGGGCGTTGATATCGAATCGGTGAACTGGGGTTGGCTGTGCGACCGCGGTCGATTCAACTTTGAGTCAGTGAATTCAAAGAACCGTGTGCACGCACCGTTGGTGCGCAAAGACGGAGAGCTTGTTGATGCCACATGGTCGTCGGCACTGGATGCGGCTGGTCGCATCCTGCGCACGGTGATCAACGACAAGGGCCCTGATGCTGTGGCCATCATTGGTGGCGCGCGGGGCTCGAACGAAGACGCATTCGCCTGGGCCAAGTTGGCCGATGCACTTGGCATCACTGCCCGCGACGCACAACTTGGCGATGGCATGCCGGCCGAAGTGTTTGCGCTGCCGCAGGCGACTATTGCTGAAGTGTGCGCTGCACGCACCGTGTTGTTGTTGGCGCCCGACTTAAAAGAAGAACTTCCTGTTTTGTATCTACGACTGCGCGATGCTGCAGAAAAACGCCAGACCCGAATCATCGAAGTATCGCCCCGCGCCACCGGATTGGCCGGCTACGCGTGGAAGTCGGTGCGTCACGACCCAGGTGATCAGCCGCGCGTGGTGAGTGAGCTGCTTGCTTCGCCAGATGTCGCTGCGCAATTGGCCCTGGGCAATGTGGCTGTCGTGGTGGGACGCGGCAACCTCGCCGAGTCACCCGAGTTTTCGCTGCTCGCCGTTGGCGCAGTGCTGAGTGCGCAACCTGCGGCACGTGTGTTGCCAGTAGTGCGTCGCGGCAACGTGCGTGGCGCAGTGGCCGCCGGCTTGACGCCGCAACGGGCAGACGGTGACACCAATGCGATACTCACAGCAGCCGCAGCAGGCAAGGTGGAGTGCCTCGTATTGCTGGGCGCTGACCCATTCACCGATGTGCCGGATGCCGACTTAGTGCGACGTGCCTTTGCTGGTGTCAAACACGTGATTGCCGTCGACACATTCGTGACCGAGTCATCACGCCACGCCGAGGTGTTGTTGCCGGCCGCGGCTTATGGCGAAAAAATGGGAACCACCACCAACTGCGAGGGTCGCGTAAGTGATGTAGCCCAAAAAATCACGACTGCTGGCACAGCACGACCCGACTGGATGATTGCCGCAGAACTCGCGATGGAGCTTGGCGTTGATCTTAGTTATTCGTCGTACAGCGAAGTGCACGCCGCAATGACAGCGAGTATCGCAGCGTTTGCGCCTGTCGCCGAGGCGCGCGCGGTGCGGCGCGAAGGCGTGGTCATTGCGCACCCAGTAGCGGTACGCATCACTGCGGCTGCCACATCGGCGGCGACACGCCTAACTCATCAATTTCGATTGTTGGTTTCGCGTGTGTTGTACGACCAGGCAGTATCTACGAGCCAGAGCCCGTCGCTCGCCCCGTTGGCGCGCAACGCCGCGGTACACCTGCATTCAAGTGACGCGCTTCGACTCGGTGTGCGTGAGGGCAGCGACTTACGAGTTGCCGCCAATGGCTCGGCAGTCGTATTGCCACTCGTGATCGACGATGCAGTGTCACGCGGCGTGGCTTTCGTTCCGTTTAATCAGCACGGCAATGACATTCGGGTGTTGATTCGCCACGATGTGCCGGTGACCGATCTGGTTATCGAGGTCATCTGATGTTGGCCCTCGACCCGATGCTCGAGGGTGGTTTGTTGTGGACACCTTTGTTGATCGTGTTGCTCAAGGTTGTGGTGGTGTTCGTTATTGGTTTGGTAGCGACCATGTTGATGGTGTGGTTCGAGCGCAAGGTCATTGCCGGAATGCAAAATCGAATCGGGCCGAATAAGGCTGGGCCGTTTGGTCTGTTGCAAACGCTGGCCGACGGCATCAAGCTCTTTTTCAAAGAAGATTTGATTCCGCGTCGTTCCGATCGCTTCGTGTTTGCCCTCGCCCCGTTTTTGGCGCTGGTTCCAGCGTTCCTCGCGTTTTCCATTATTCCTCTCGGTGGAGATTTTCGGGATGGCAACGATGGCATCGTCACGTGGTTTGGCATTGAGACACGGGTGCAACTCGCTGACCCGCACATCGGAGTGTTGTTCGCCCTCGCAATTTCTTCAATCGCGGTGTATGGCATCATGCTGGCCGGCTGGTCGAGTGGTTCGAAGTATCCGCTGCTGGGGTCGGTGCGTGCCTCGGCTCAGATGGTGAGTTACGAAGCAGCGCTCGGGTTGTCGCTGGCATCGGTGATCTTGGTGTCAGGAACTCTCTCCACGAGCGGCATCGTGGGCACACAGACGACGCTCACCAACTGGAATGTCGCGGCCACCGGCATTGTGCCATTCATTATCTTTCTTATCGCTGCCACCGCCGAACTCAATCGTCCACCATTTGATCTGGTGGAAGCCGAGCAGGAACTCGTCGGTGGCTTCAACACCGAGTATTCGTCAATTCGATTCGCGCTATTTTTTCTTGCCGAGTTCATGAACACCGTCACGATGTCCGCGTTGATCGTGACATTGTTCTTCGGTGGGCCACAGCCCCCTTCGTACGGTGGAGTCACACTGGATATTCCATTGATTCCGAACGGTCTTGAAGGCACGATCTGGCTTCTTGCCAAGGTGGTCGTGTTTCTCTACATCTATGTCTGGTTTCGGGCCTCGCTACCACGCTTGCGCTACGACCAGCTCATGGATTTCGGTTGGAAAGTGCTCATTCCAGCCTCGCTTGGATGGTTCATTTTGTTAGCAGCCCAGCGTTTGGCACGCAATGAGGGCTGGAATATTTTTGCAACCACCGCAATTGCTGTGGCGGTGTTGGGGGTGTGTTATGTGCTTATGCAGGCGGCATTCGCCGTGAGCAACAAGACTCGTGAGCGAGAAGGAGCACAGTTCTAGATGGGTTATCTCGGAGGCTTCCTTGTAACGCTGCGCCAGCACGGTCGCAGGAACCGTGTGACCACGCAGTATTCAGGTGGACGGTTGTTCAAACGCGACAAGCGCAATGCCGCAACCATGGATGAAAAAATTGATAAACCCGAGCGTTTGCACGGGCGCCACGTGCTCAATCGCTATGAGGACGGCATGGAGAAGTGCATCGGCTGTGAATTGTGTGCAGCAGTGTGCCCAGCCAAGTGCATCCATGTGCGTGGTGCCGACAATGACCCCGATAACCCGACATCCCCAGGTGAACGCTTCGGCTGGATCTATGAGATCAACTACCTGCGCTGCATTCACTGCGACCTCTGTGTTGAGGCGTGCCCAACCGAGGCGATCACCGAGACCAAGCTGTTTGAATTTTCGTTCACGAATCGCAAAGATGCGATCTATACCAAGAATGAATTATTGGTTGGGGATGATGGCAAGCCGCAGCATCTGCCATGGGAAGACTGGCGCCCAGGTGAAGATGAACACACTTCGGCGTGGATGCGGGCCACCGCATCCGCAGGTGATGCCGATTTCGTCGGCGTGGTGTCATGGGCAGGCGAGCTCGGTTACGGAGTGCGAGCGGCCGAAGCAGACCAGAGCAAAGCCGACGAATCGTCGACACAAGGTGATGGTGCACGGCACTAATGGAACTCATTGTTTTTGTTCTTGCCAGTGCGATGATGCTGATTGGCGCATTTGGCGTAATCACGCGCCGCAACCCCGTGCATGCTGCACTCTCACTGGTGCTCACGTTGTTTGGTGTGGCGGTGCATTTCGTGGCACTCGAGGCATATTTTTTGGCAGCGGTGCAGATCATCGTCTATGCCGGAGCAATCGTGGTGCTGTTTTTGTTCGTCATCATGTTGCTGGGTGTTGACAAAGCAGAGGATTTGCAAACCGAGCCGCTCGTGGCACAGCGCTGGCTGGCGGGCATAGCCGGCCTCGGTTTATTGGGTCTGCTGGTCATTGCCGTATCACGTGGGGCGGAAATGCTCACCACACGCGCAGAAGGTCTTGCAACGTCTGCGGAAGGCGCTTCTGGTGATGCCAACATCCAACAACTAGCCCGCTCGGTCTTTGGTGACTACGTGGTGGCGTTTGAACTCACATCAATTTTGTTGGTGGTTGCCGTAGTCGGCACCGTAATGCTCGCGCGTCGGCGCGTGCCAGGGGAGGCGTGATGCCCGAGCCAACGACGCTGTCTTACCTGGTCGTAGCCGCCTTGTTGTTCGTCATGGGCACGGTGGGCGTGATGGTGAGGCGTAACCCGCTGATCATGTTCATGTGCATCGAACTGATGTTGAATGCAGTCAACTTGTCGTTCGTTGCACTGGCTCGCGAACTTACCGATATCAACGGCCAGTCAATTGTGTTCTTCGTTTTGGTTGTTGCGGCGGCCGAAGTGGTCGTTGGGTTGGGCATCATCGTGGCAATTATGCGCAATCGATCCAGCCTGAGTGCCGATGACATGGCGGAGTTGGCGGGCTAGGCACATGACGAATCTGGTGTGGTTGGTGCCGTTCTTGCCGCTTGTCGGCGGGCTGATTTTGATCGTTGTCGGTTCACGTATTGGCGAGCCGCGTGCAGGCTGGCTAGCCACCCTGATGACTGCTGCATCATTTGCAGTGACTGTGGCGGTGTATTTCGACTTGCTCGGAATGCCCGCCGAAGAGCGCTCGCATGTAGTGACGCTGTTTCAATGGATTCCTGTTGGGGCACTGCAGATTGACTTTGCTTTGCTGGCTGACCCGCTCAGCATCACGATGGCGTTATTCGTAACCGGCATTGGATCGTTGATTCATTTGTATGCAATTGGCTACATGCATGGCGATCCGAAGTTTGCCAAGTTCTTTTTGTATCTCAACTTGTTCGTGTTCTCGATGTTGATGTTGGTGCTAGGCGAAAACCTGCTCGTGACGTTCCTTGGCTGGGAAGGCGTGGGGGCGTGCTCGTATTTCCTCATTTCGTTCTGGCACACCCGCAATAGTGCAGCCGTGGCCGGCAAGAAAGCCTTCGTCACCAACCGCATCGGTGACTGGGGTGTGATGACAGCGATGTTCGTGGCGTTCTCGGCAGTCGGCTCGGTGTCGTACAAGGCCATCAACGAAGCGGCACTCGAGGGCACCATTTCGCAAACGGCGATTTCGGCGATTGTAGTGCTGCTCTTTGTCGGTGCGTGCGGCAAGAGTGCGCAGTTGCCGTTGTATTTCTGGCTGCCAGATGCCATGGAGGGGCCAACACCCGTGTCGGCACTCATCCATGCCGCAACGATGGTGACTGCCGGCGTGTTCTTGATGACGCGAGTTGGCCCAGTGCTCACATCGTCGTATGGCTGGGTGCCCGACACGATTGCCATCGTCGGTGCAGCGACTGCACTCTTTGCTGCATCAATCGCTGTGGCCCAACACGACATCAAGCGAGTGTTGGCGTATTCAACTGTCTCGCAACTCGGGTTTATGTTCCTGGCGATTGGCTCGGGGGCCTATGTCGCGGCGATTTTCCACATGATTACTCACGCGTTTTTCAAAGCGCTGCTGTTTTTGGGTTCGGGTTCGGTCATTCACGGAATGCACCACGAACAAGACATGCGCAAAATGGGTGCTTTGCGTGTGGCCATGCCGGTCACCGCGTTTACGTTCATTATCGGTTGGCTGGCAATTGCTGGTGTGCCACCCTTTGCCGGCTTTTGGTCGAAGGATGAAATTTTGCTGTACGTATATGCCGACAACCGACTGCTCTACGTCGTGGGCATGGTCACTGCACTACTCACGGCGTATTACATGACGCGCCAGGTCATCATGGTGTTTTTTGGCGAAGCGCGCTGGCACGATGCAGCCAGTGAACACGAAGCGCACGGCGATTTTCATCCGCACGAAAGCCCCAAGGTCATGCTCGTGCCGTTGGTGGTGTTGGCGGCGTTGTCGGTGGTGGGTGGTGCAATGCAGTTGCCTTTCAGCAAAGACCTGCATTTCCTCGGGCACTGGCTCGAGCCCGTGGTGCAGGATGCCGAGCGCAGTATCAAGGGCACTTGGGCATACGACAATAAATTCGTGCTGTTGCTTGCCGCCATCGTGGTGGCATTCACCGGAATTGCGCTGTCGGTTGCGGTGTATGCCAAACGGCGCCTGCCGACACTCGAGCCGAAGATATTGGAGAACGCATGGCTCTATGACGCCACCGTCGCTCGCTTAGTTGGCGGCCCAGGCGCTGGCGTGTTTCAGGCCGTCACCAATTTTGACGCCAAAGTTGTCGATGGTGCAGTCAACGGTGCTGGCGCAGTGACGCGAGGCCTTGGCACACAGGTGCGGCGTTCGCAGTCGGGTTTCGTGCGCGCTTATGCAGTGATTATTTCGCTGGGCACAATGGTCGTGCTCGCATGGTTTGTTTGGCGTGGATGGCTGGCATGAGTGTGATTGTCGCAGCGGCAACCGGCTCGTCAACCTTGGCGTTTCCGATCCTCACTGCTTTGGTGCTGACGCCGTTGATCGGCGCAATCGCGGTGTTGTTTTTCGGTCGCCTGCGACCTGAGTGGACGAAAATGGTTGCGCTCACTTCGAGTGTTGCCACCGGTGCCCTCAGCTTGTGGGTGTTGCAGGCATTTGACTCGACTAATGCTGGGTTTCAGTTCGTGTCGCAACACGAATGGATTCCAGCCTGGGGTATCTCGTGGCATCTCGGCATCGATGGCATTTCGTTGTTTCTCGTGGTGCTCACCGGAATTTTGTTTCCGTTGGTGATTGCCGGGGTCGACCCGCATCATGACGAACGCCCATATCTGGCGTGGATGCTTGTCTTGCAGGCAGGTGTGATGGGTTCATTCGTGAGCCTCGACTTGTTCTTGTTCTTCGTATTTTTCGAAATTGTGCTTGTGCCGATGTATTTCTTGATCGGCGGTTGGGGTTATGACGACCGTGTGTATGCAGCTACCAAGTTCTTTTTGTTCACCATGGCTGGTTCGGCGTTCATGTTGGTGGGCATTGTGGCAACGGCACTGTTGTCGCGTGACTCGGTTGGTGAAGTCACGTTCGATCTTGTGGTCTTGGCCGAAACCGGGTCACTCTCGGTTGCCGAGGGCCGCTGGCTGTTCGTAGCTTTTGCAGTGGCGTTCGCAGTGAAGGTGCCACTGTTTCCTGTGCACACGTGGTTACCCGATGCGCACACGCAGGCCCCGACTGGTGGCTCGGTCATCCTGGCCGGTGTGTTGTTGAAAATGGGCACTTACGGTCTGTTGCGTTTTGGGGTGTATTTGTTTCCAGAGGCCAGTGTGTGGGCTCGGCCGGCGTTGTACACATTGGCAGTCATTGGCATTTTGTATGGGGCGATTGCGGCCACGATGCAAACTGACTTGAAGCGTCTTGTGGCGTATTCGAGCGTGGCGCACCTGGGCTTTATCGTGCTCGGCACGTTTGCGCTCACCGACCAAGCGGTCACGGGTGGCGTGATGCAGATGGTTAACCATGGTGTTTCGACGGGTGCGTTGTTTTTACTCGTCGGCATGATTTATGAACGCCGCCACACTCGTCTGATTGCTGAGTTGCGAGGCTTGCAACACGTGGCGCCGATATTCGCAGGCTTTTTTATGATCGTGATGTTGTCGTCAATCGGCTTGCCCGGGTTAAACGGTTTCGTAGGTGAATTCCTGATCCTGATTGGTGCTTTTGACACTGCCCGCTGGTGGGTCATCATCGGAACTGTGGGTGTGGTGTTGGCAGCGTTGTATTTGCTGTGGGCGTACCAGCGAGTGTTTCATGGCGAACCAGACGAGGCGAATCAGGGATTTGCCGAATTGCGTCTGCGCGAGGGTCTCTTGTTGAGCGTGTTTGTGGCGATAATCGTGTTTACCGGCGTGTACCCCAAGCCAATGTTGTCGCGTATCGAGCCCAGTGTGACTGCACTCATCGAACACGTCGAGTCGCGCACCGATTATCAACGCCCAATACAGGGTGAAGCAAAGGACTAACTCATGGAGCTTGACACCAACTTCACCGCACCAACCATTGAATGGTTCGCACTTTCGCCGTATATCGCGCTGGCTGGAGGCATGTTGGTAATGCTGCTGGCGGGTGCATTGACCCCCCGCTGGCCACGCGGTTGGTATGGCATTGTGTCGGCAACCACTGCGGGGGTTGCTGGTGTGCTCGCAGCAGTGCAATTTGTCGAACTTTCTAGTGCCGCACCACGCACGTTGGTAAAAGGTGCGTTGGCACAAGATCGCTTCGGGTTGTTGGCATTAATCGCAGTGTGCGTGGCGGTGGTGTTCACGAGCATGACGATGGCAGATGCAGCTGCGCGCTCGGCCACCGATGCAGCACCGCGAACTACCGACTCTCTCGAGCACTACGTGTTGTTGCTCACTGCGGCAATTGGCGCCGCAATCATGGTCACAGCCAATGATTTAGTCGTTTCATTTTTGGGTATCGAGATATTGAGTCTGTCGCTGTATGTGCTGGCGGCGAGCGATCGACGGCGAACAGCCAGTCAAGAAGCGGGGCTCAAGTATTTCATCCTCGGCGGGTTTGCCTCGGCATTTTTGTTGTATGGCATCGCCCTGGTGTACGGCACGACGGGGCAAACCAATATCAGCGGTATTGGTGTCGTGTTGGCCGACGAAATCAGTGTGCCGCGCAATGATGCGATGTTGCTGGCAGGAGTCGCGTTGTTGTTGGTGGGCTTTGGCTTCAAGGTTGCCTTGGTGCCGTTTCATTCGTGGACACCCGACGTGTACCAAGGTGCGCCAACGCACGTAACAGGGTTCATGGCATCGTTGGGCAAAGTGGCCGCAGTAGTGGCACTTGTGCGTCTGTTTGTTGTTGCCTTCCCATCCCGGGCTGATGACTGGCGCCCGGCGGTGTTTGGGTTGGCGGTGCTCACGCTGGTGGTGGGCTCTGTCTTGGCGATCGTGCAAACCGATGTGAAGCGCATGTTGGCATACTCATCAATTGCTCATGCCGGTTTCATGTTGGTGGGCCTTGAGGCCGCAGGACACATTGGTTCAGAGTCGGCAAGTGATGGCGTTTCGGCGGCGCTCATTTATGTGGTGTTGTACTCGGTGCTGGCAGTTGGTTCATTCGCGGCCGTGTCAATCGTCTCGGGTGCTGCATCAACCACCTCGTTGGATGTGTTCAAGGGTGTGGCCAAAACCAACCCGGTGTTTGCCCTTGGCTTCACGGTGTTGCTGCTGGCGCAGGCTGGTGTGCCACTCACCAGTGGTTTTGTGGCCAAGTTTGGTGTGATTCGCGCAGCGGTGTCGACTGAGAGCTACGTGTTGGCGGTGTTGGCCATGGTCTCGGCAGTTATCGCGGCCTATTTGTATTTGCGCGTCATGGTGAGTATGTGGCTTGCTGAACCGGTATCTGACGCACCGCGCACAGTAACGATTGCCGGCCGTCTAACGCTCGGTGTCGCGGTTGCCATCACGTTGGTGCTCGGCGTGTTGCCCACCTGGTTGCTCGACTTGGGCGACTCGCTTACCAACCTCGTGCGCTAAGTTCCGTGTCCCCTTTGCAACCGACAGGGTAAAGTAGGAGTACATGCCATCCTTCATCGAAGAAGTACGAGTTGATGGTGTTGTTGCAGCCATCATCGTGCGGAGTGGTTTTAATCCCGACGGAATTCAGTTTGTTACCCCTGATGACTACTCGCAACAACTTGGCTATATGCGTCGCCCTGCTGGTTACGTGATTCAGCCACATATCCACCTGCAGGTTGAACGCAAGGCTTCGTTTACCCAAGTGGTGTTGTACGTGCGCAAAGGTCGGGTGCGAGTTGATTTTTATCGAGATGATGAGTCATATGTTGAGTCACGTGAGATTGCAATGGGTGACGTGATCCTGCTTTCAACAGGTGGGCATGGTTTTGAGATGATCGAAGAGTCGGAAATGATTGAAGTCAAGCAGGGCCCGTATATGGATGATAAACGTCGATTTACCCCAACCCCAAGGTGAATTGCACCGAGACGTTAGTTCGATAAAACTCAGCAAATCCCAGCGACTGGTAAAGATTTTTGGCCGACTCATTGGTCAGCGTTGTATCAACTGCGATTCCGACATCTCGCAATTTTGCATCGGCTATTGCGTATTCAATTAGTTGTCGTGCAAGTCCGAGTCGACGCGAAGATTCAGCAACGTACACCGCTGCGATGTAGTCATGAGGGCCAAGTTGCTTGGTGGCATTTTGTAGCCTTGCCAAATCTTGCGATTGAGCAAGAGCCTTGCGGATTCCCAGTGCACGAAGGGTAATCAGCCACGACCACGGACGATATGCAACGAGGAAAAGTTTTGACTGTTTGCATGCATGACGCATGACGATGAGCCCGCCGGCCAGTTCATTACTTGCCGAGCTGTCTCTGGCTAGGTAAGCAGCATGCCCATGGCGCACGAGATACCGATATATCCCTGCGGTTGTCTTGGCGCCCCGCTGCGAGGTCAGGGTGCCTGGCAAACACTTCACATGAAGTTCGGCCGCGCCGCTGAGGTGAGGTGAGTCTGCTTCGGCTTGCAGGATCTTGAAAGATGAACTCATTTGCGATGAGCTTTGCGAACGCTGAACGGCAATATCACATATGGCGCGCCACGCTTGATGAGCCCCCAGAGTGTGGTGCCAGTTTTTGAATATCCGTGGCGTCGAACTTGACAGACGTACGGAACTTCGACGATGCGGCGACCGCTGCGATGGGCAAGATAGATGAACCGAACGCAGTAGTCGCCGTATGAACCTCGAAGCCCAATATCAAGGACGCCCTCTTTACTGGCGATCACAAAGCCAGACGCGAGATCGCGACAGCAGCGTCCAAGCAAGAGCCAAAGGTAACCATTGAGCACTCTGCTAAGCAATACCGCTGAGAGCGAGTCGTTGGAGTTACGGAGATTGCGTATGACTTGCAAGACACTGGTTTCACCAACTGTTTCAATACCCTTAAAACCGCCACCCGTGATGAAGCGTGAGCCAACGACAGTGGGGTTGATCTCGCTGGACGATCGATATGCCCTAACAAGGTCGACCAATGACTCGGGGGGCATTGAACCGTCTGCGTCCATCCAGGCAACATGGTCAAAAGATGCAGCGCGGACTCCGTCAGTTAACGATTCCGGAAGTGATGCTGGCAGGCCTTTACGCGATATGTAACGCACGCGTGCATCGCGGCTGGCGAGATCTGCAAGTAACAAGTCTGTTCCGTCAGTTGATGAGTCGTCGACAACGATGATTTCCAACCCCTCAAGCACAGGTGAAAGAGCACTACAAAGTTCTGGAATTAATTCAGCCAAGTTGTCCCGCTCGTTGAGCACAGGTAATACGACCGAAAGTTGGGCAAGCGACGACATATGAATCTGCGCTACGGCTGCAACTCGTGAAGAACTGCAACTAGCTGTTGTGCACAGAAACGCACTTCGTCATCCGTGATGCCAACAAAGCTTGGCAAGTAGAGCCCTTGACTTCCAAGTCGTTCTGATACAGGTAGTGACGGTTGATCGGCTAGAGAATACTTTGCTAGCACCGGTTGTTTATGGAGTGGGTAGAAGAACGGTCGCGTGTCAACACCTCGATCTCGGAGCAGTTTGGCCACCTGGCGAGCATCAAGTTGGCCAGCGAGAATGAGCCCCACGACCCAGTACATGTTGTGTGAGTACGAAGTCTCGGTTGGCTGCATCTGAATTAAAGGATGGTCAGCAAATGCGTCGTGATACAGGAGCCCGATACGGCGCTTTTCTGCGGTCACCTCATTCATGCGTTGAAGCTGACTTTTACCGAGGGCTGCTTGTAGCGCAGACAAACGGGCGTTCCAACCGATTTCTTCGTGCACGAATCGCGGGCCAGGTGCCGGCAAAAATGCCAAGTTCCGCAACCCGCGGAGTCGTTGGGCAAAGTTGGCGTCGTCAGTAACAATCATTCCACCCTCGCCCGTAGTGATGGCCTTGTTTGCGTAGAAACTGAATGTTGAAGCCAGCCCGAAAGAGCCGCACAGTTTGCCGTTATAGGTCACCGTGTGTGATTCTGCGGCATCCTCAATGATTACAACCTGGTGCTTGTCGCAAAGCGCGATGACTGGGTCCATGTCAATGGGGAGACCGTAGACGTGAACAGCCAAGAGCGCGCGAGTTCGTGGAGTAATTGCAGAATGGAGCGTGTCTGCTGAAAGATTCCAGGTCAGTGGGTCAACATCAATGAATACCGGTGTCGCCTTTGTTCGCAGTACTGCAAAAAGGCACGAGGCGATCGTAAAACTTGGGATGATTACCTCGTCGCCAGCCTCAAGATTGAGGGCATGTAATGCGAGATCCAGCGCCACGCTTCCGTTGGATACAGCGATCCCATGTTCGCGGTGCACTGCAGCTGCAAATGCTTTTTCGAATTCGGCAACAATGGGTGCGTCACCAGAGACGAATCCCTGTCGCAAAATGTCGGCTACGGCGTCGACATCGGCGTCGGTAACGCATGGTCGGCTAACAGGAATCATCACTCAGCCAAAGCCTAGATGAATAACTGTTACGCCAAGACGTAAAGATACTTGGTTAATTGAGGGGCTTCCGCAATTGTTTCAGCGTTGTCATCACTTCAGCGGCATTATTTCTTTAGTTGCACTGGGCAACAAATCCATCGAATAGTTTCTGCTGGTCGGCGGTTGCTAATGCATCGTCTTCGGGGTGCCACTGAACACCAACAATCCACTGGGCATCTCGATGCTCGACAGCTTCGATGGTGTTGTCTGGTGCGCGGGCCACGACGGTGAGCTCCGACGCCACGTCACGCAACGCCTGGTGATGGTACGAGTGACAGCGTTGCGGTGCTGTGGTGTCCATGGCTAGTGCGAGCCGAGAGCCAGCAGTCAACGTGACTGGGTGATACGTATCCCAATGACTTTCACGGTCGCTGAGCACATCACCGAGATCTTGATGCAGCGTGCCGCCCAGCGCCACATTGAGCAATTGAATGCCCCGGCAAATGGCAAGTAGCGGTTTATCTTGTCGCACTGCTTCGCGCACTACTGCAAGCTCAAAATCGTCGTGAGCAGCTACGATGCCGTAGACCGTGTCGCTGCGCTTTTCCTCGCCGTAGTGCGCAGGATCAATGTCACCGCCACCCTGAATGAGCACTCCATCAACTGCAGCAACGAGCGACTCCACATCTGGCAGCGACTCTGCAAGCGGTGGCACCGTCAATACCACGCCGCGCGCGCGAGCTATTGCCTCGGCATAGCGCAACCCGTTGGAGTAACTGTCGCCGCGCACGCCCGTGGCGCCCGACGTCAGTTTGCCGGGCAACAGAATGCGGGGAGTCACGCTATGGCTAGCCGTGAGTTTTACTGGCTTTTTCACATATTGGAAGTTCTGCAATTGCAATCGAAATGCCTATTTGGCCACTGATCAAGGAGCGCAAGCGTCCCTGCGATGCTGTGACAGTTACTAGATGAGATGGTGACTTTTCCTCACAAAAGTGAATGCTGTTTGCATCAACGATGATGTTTAAATCCGTTGCCCGATTAACCATTGCACTCCACTCGTAAGACCGCACGCCACGGCCACGTGCGTTGAATCGAAGTGCTTCGTCTACCAAAACTATTGACTTGGCGTCAACGAGCAACCCTTTTGATTCACTCATTTGTGCGATGAACTCTCGCTGTTTCATCCAATCGAGGTAGTAGCCAGAATATGTTGCAATATTTAAGGCAACTGAAACACTCATTATCGCAAAAAGAAAAGCCAGTTTTCGTTCTCGGAGCATCTTGGCAGCTGCGAGAACGATGAACGCAAAACCGAAAGGTTGGAGCAACTGATGCCGCGAGTTCCAGTCAGACTCATCAGGTAGAAACGGCAGAATCCAATCAGAGAGATTCGCAAAGTGTCCAACGGCCAAGTATGGGAATGTGCCAGCGCCAAGGACGGCAAATCCAATTGCAACAAGCACCAATTCCCGGCTCATGGCTTTTTTTCTCTGCAATTTCAGTCCCAAAATTATCAGAGGAATCAGCAGTAGTGATGTAAAGACAACTGCCCGGAGGAGAAATGCCACCTGAATGGTGTTGTATCCGTCATTAAAGGCGTAGGACGGAAACAGCGTCGGAATGAGATATCGGTGCACGAATGGGAACACACAAAGAGCACCAATTAGTAATAGCCGGTCGGCAGATTTTTGTAGCTCACGGCGAACCAGTTTCACTCCCAAGACGACGATTATTACGGCCACAAAGACCTGCAACGAAGCTGTGAACATACTCCAAAAAATCGGAAACACAGCACAAACTCGGATCGTCACACGCGGGCTCAGTGTCATCCACGCACCAATGGTAAAAAGTAGGAGCGAGAAAGAATACTGATAATCAATGTGTGAAATTCGTGCTCCGTAGGTCGGCATAAAAAGCAATACCAAGGCGATATGGCTGGTTTCTCGAATTCTCAGCCAGCAAGTGCGTCGCAAAAACGCAGCGAGTAGGAGTGCAATCAGCGGAAAGTACAAAAATGTGAGAACCCGCATCAACCATGGGCCTGGTGCGATGAGTGTCGCTTCCACGGCTGCTCTCCCTGGCAATACACAGCGACTACATTCTGCAAAGTAGGTTCTGACTCCCTCGGAACCCGTGGCGTAGACCATCCAGTCGTCCCAGTACAGCGCATTCCAGGAAGCCACCAAAAAGCCATGTGAGACGCAGTACAAGAGCATTATTCGCGTCCACCGAAGATGCCCATTGGCGTGAAGTGGGGAAAACTTGAGGAATATGCGGCTATAAAGCGAGTCGGAGACCAACAAACTACTCATCCTCGAAGGTTAGTGCGGCGGTTAGCGCCCTGTGACTTCAGATATCTCGTAGCCCTCAGCTTTGGCGGCTGCAATCAGTGTTTCGGTGTGGTCGCGCCCGCGGACTTCGAGCACTACTTGCACACCGGTTTCACGCACGTGCAAGTCGACACCCTCACGCACGTGTTCGACTTCGATCAAGTTGGCGCCGTATTGGGCAAATACGGTAAGCAATCGTGCCAAACCACCTGGTCGATCGCTGATTCGGGCGAACACAATCAATCGGCGGCCGCTATTGGTTTCGTGGCGCCGCACGAGCCCGGTCAACAACCCAAGGTCGGCATTGCCACCCGACAACACCACACAGGTTGTGCCGCGCTCAGCAGGTTTGATTCGCCCGGCGATCAGCGCTGAAACTCCGACCGCGCCGCCACCTTCAACAAACAACTTGGAGCGTTCTAACAGCAACATCATGGCATCTGCCACGCTGTCTTCGTCAACATCAACGATTTCATCCACCCATTTTTCAATCAATGGCGCTGTCACGTCACCAGGAACTTTTACTGCGATGCCATCGGCCAGTGTGGGCACAGGCCCAAGTGGTGCCGTGCCATAGATATACGGTGCACATGACGAGATCTGCACACCAATCACCTTGATTGATGGGTCGAATTGTTTGACGGTGAGCGCAACACCGCTCAACAAGCCACCGCCACCCAGCGGCACGATGACTTGGGCAAGATCGGGGATGTCGTCGATTAATTCCACGCCGAGTGTGGCCTGACCAGCGACAACGACCGGGTCATCGTACGGATGACAAAACACCATGCCGGTTTCATTCGCACGCGCCTGAGCAAGTGCGACGGCAACATCAAGACTTTCACCACCCTCGTGCACCGTGGCGCCATAACCACGGCACGCAGCAATTTTTGACAGCGATGCACCAGCCGGAACATAAATTTCACACGGCACACCAAACTCTCTGGCGGCGAAGGCAAGTGCTCCGGCATGGTTACCTGCGCTACCAGCAACGACACCGCGGCGCGCTGACTCGCCGAGAGTGGCAATTTTGTTCATCGCCCCACGAATCTTGAACGCTCCGGTGCGCTGCAGGTTTTCAGCTTTCAATAGCACCGAGCCCCCATAACGCTCGCTCAGATGAGCAGACGGGGCAACCGGGGTATGAGTGACGATGCAGCGGTCGCGTTCACTGATGAGACGCACTTCTTCCAATGAAATATTGACGGCGCTCGTGCGACCCATGCAACAACTACGGTATCGCTGTGCGTGCACTCATTGTCGGCAACCGTGGTGACGCCGACCCGGGCTTGGTC
This sequence comes from Ilumatobacteraceae bacterium, assembly GCA_044351505.1. Lineage (GTDB taxonomy): Bacteria > Actinomycetota > Acidimicrobiia > Acidimicrobiales > Ilumatobacteraceae > F1-60-MAGs027. The sequence continues at coordinate 8,815 of JBILFO010000003.1, read as the reverse complement.
GGCACTCGCCTCAGCGAAGTGGGCTTCACCTTCGAGCGCAATGAACGCGAGTATCCACGCGAGTGGAAGTCGTTGGCCGGAATAGATCTAGTTGTGTTGCTTGGCTCGGAATGGTCGGTGTATTGGGAGGGCAATGAAAAAGAAGTCGCTGCCGAAGTGGATTTGGTGCACACCGCCATGAAGCGTGGTGTGCCGATTTTTGGCATTTGTTTTGGCGCACAACTCATCTCGCATGCATTAGGTGGCAGCGTGACGCGATCCCAAACACCTGAAGTTGGTTGGCATGATGTGTCGAGTACGGCGTATCCCGACTTGCTCGCTGGCCGCTGGCTGCAGTGGCACTACGACGTGTTCACCGTGCCGCAAGGTCTGCAGGCCGTTGCAATCAACGATGTTGGCCCCCAGGCCATGTTGGGCAAGCGCCTGTTTGCCACCCAGTTTCACCCCGAGGCAACGCTCGACATCATCATGCGCTGGAGCACGGGCGTGGGCACGTCCGAACTCGCCAAACTCGGCGTTGACGCCAAGCACCTTTGTGAAATGTCGGGGGACCAGGTAGCCAGCAGGGCATCTGCCACAGCCAAACTTGTCGACTGGTTTCTTGGGGAAGTGGCTTCGTAGTAGTTTTTCCCTGATGTCTGGTATGTCAGAGTTCCTGCGGTCGTACCTGACCGTCGCCTGGTTTGGTCTGGCGGCCGTGCTGCTGGCTGGGCTTTTGTTGTGGGTCTCGTCGCTGGTTCGACCGTCTCGCCCGAATCGCGAAAAACTGCTCACCTACGAGAGTGGTGTCGACCCCGTTGGCGAAGGTTGGTCGCAAAGCCAGGTGCGCTACTACATCTTTGCGTTGCTCTTCGTGGTGTTCGATGTTGAGGCAGTCTTTATCTTTCCGTGGGCAACACAACTTGAGCGCTATGGCACTTTCGGGTTGGTCGAAATGGGTGTGTTTGTCTCTGTCTTACTGCTTGGCCTTGTCTATGCGTGGCGCAAAGGAGTCTTGCGATGGGTTTAGTAGAGCGCGATCGCATGCCGCGTGCATTGTCAACGTTGTTCAACATGGGTCGCTCGTACAGCATGTGGGTGTACCAGTGGGGCTTGGCGTGTTGCGCCATTGAAATGGGTGCAGCGTTCGGCTCACCGCGCTACGACGTGATGCGCCTTGGCGTGATTCCACTGCCGGCCAGCCCTCGTCAAGCCGACCTGGTGGTCATCTCGGGAACTGTCACCGACAAAATGGCGCCAGCCATCAAACGTTTGTATGAACAGATGCCCGAACCAAAATATGTAATCAGCATGGGCAGCTGCGCAAATTGTGGTGGCCCATATTGGGATTCATACTCGGTGACCAAAGGCGTCGATCAAATCATTCCAGTCGACGTGTATGTGCCTGGTTGCCCGCCGCGCCCTGAAGCACTGCTCGAAGGCATCGTGCTATTGCAAGAACGCATCAAGAACGAAGACATGGGTGCACGTTGGCGCGGCGAAGGCACGCGCTCGCTTGATGCCAGTGCAGCCGCTGAACGAAAAGGAAAACCTGTTGTCGTCGGCGCCTGAGCAATCTGCAACAAGCACGCAGCCGCGCATCACCTCGGCTGCCGAGGTGATTGCCGCCCTAGGTGACCGTCTCGTCGACTCGTTCCATAAAGACGACCTGTGGCTACGTGTTCGCACGGATGCGTGGAAGTCGTCGATGCGCACATTGCGCGACACGCTCGGTTTTCACTATTTTTGTTTCTTGTCGGCAATCGACTGGATGCCGTCACCCTTTGGTCGCGGCGAAGACGACCCAACCGAGCCCACGCCGGTGCGCGACACCACAATCCGTTCGGGCTACGCAGGCGGCGACACGCGAATGCAAGTATTTGCGCGCGTTATGAACCCGGTGACGCATGTGGGTGTAATCGTGAAAGTCGATGTTGACGATACACATCCAACACTCGAGTCACTCCACGATGTGTATGCCGGCGCCAATTGGCATGAGCGTGAAACCCACGAAATGTTTGGCATCACCTTCGAGGGCCACCCCGACTTGCGCAATATGTATCTGCCGATGGACTTCGAGGGTCATCCGTTGCGCAAAGACTTCCCACTCTTGGCGCGCATGATCAAACCGTGGCCAGGCATCGTGGATGTCGAACCACTACCCGGTGGCGGGGCTGAAGAAAGTGCAGACGAGTCATGAGCCTCACTGATCGCTTGTTGGGAGACCGTCAACGCCTGGCGTATATCGCCAGCCAAGCGGCTGATTCACGCCTCAATGTTGAACTTGAAACCGAGGGCATGACGCTCAACATTGGGCCGCAGCACCCAGCCACGCACGGCACCTTGCGCATCATCGCCCGCCTCGACGGCGAACAAGTGGTGTGGGCCGAGCCATCGTGTGGCTACATGCACCGCGGATATGAAAAACTCGCTGAGGTTCGCACCTACCCGCAGGTGACTTCGCTGGTGAACCGCATCGACTGGTTGGGCAGTTTCGCCAATGAGGTGCCGTTCATTCTGGCCGCCGAGAAATTGATGGGTGTCGAGGCCCCAGCCCGTTCGCAACACATTCGTACCATCTTGTTCGAGTTGTCGCGTATCGCCAACGTGTCGCTGTTTCTCGGCGACCTTGGTGTGCAGATGGGTGCAATCACGCCAGTATTTTTTGCTTTCCGAGATCGCGAATACGTGCTCAACCTCATCGAGGGCGCCACTGGTGGGCGATTCCATCCAAACTTTGATCGCATCGGCGGCTTGAAAGACGACCTGCCCAAAGGTTGGATTGCTGAAACCAAGGCAGTGATGAAAAAGTTGCGCACGTTCTGCGACCAGATCGACGATTTGTTGTTCGGTAACGAAATCTTTCAAGCTCGCATGCGCGGCATCGGTGTGATTCCGCGGGATGTCGCCCTGCAATACGGCTTGTCGGGGGCCAACCTACGGGCCAGCGGCGTGGATTGGGACTTGCGACGTGATCAGAGTTTGTCGATGGCGTGGGATAAGGCCGATTGGAAAGTGTGGACACATCCCGATGGTGACAGCTTCGCGCGCTGTTGGGTACGGCTGCAGGAAACGCGCGAGTCAACCAAAATTGTTGACCAATTGCTCGACACCATCCCCAGTGGCCCAATCATGGCCAAGGTGCCCAAGATTATCAAAGTGCCCGAAGGCGAAGCATGGGTATCAACCGAAAACCCACTCGGCGAGATGGGTTACTACGTCGTGTCACGCGGCGATCTCGGCCCGTTCCGGGTGAAGATTCGATCGGCAAGTTTCAACAACATGTCGGTTGCACCGTGGGCGCTGCGCGGCGTGTACGTGCCAGACATTGTCACGATCCTCGCATCGCTCTATTTCATCCTCGGAGACATCGACCGATGATGAGTCTGTTGGCACTTGAAGTGCCGTATTGGGGTCAGTCGCTGTTGCGCGTGCTCGGCGGCATTGTTGCGGTGTTGCTGCCCGCGGGAACGATTGTCTATGTGTTTTTGTTCAAGATGATGTCGTTCATGCAGAGTCGACTCGGCCCAATGGAGGCAGGCCCGTACGGCTCGCTGCAGTTGGTTGCCGAAGTCGGCAAGTGGTTGCAGAAAGAAGACATCATCCCCGAGCGTGCCGACCCGCGCATTTTCAAGATGGCACCCATCGTGGTGCTGGCCAGCACGTTTTTGTTGGTGGCAGTGGTGCCGTTTGGGCCCGACGCCTGGTTCACCAATTTTGAAGTCGGTATTTTTTATGCACTTGCGGTGTCGTCACTGTCGGTGCTCGGCATTTTGATGGCGGGTTGGGCGAGTGCCAACAAATATTCACTGCTCGGTGGTTTGCGTGCTGCCGGGCAATTGATTGCCTACGAGCTGCCAATGGTGCTGGCGGTTATCGGTGTGGTGATTCAGGCCGAAACAATGAACTTGCAGAAGATCGTGGTTGCCCAAAACTCGGGTGAGATTTTTGGCTTCAGTGGCTTGGGCAACCCCTACGTACTCACCCAGTTCGTCGGCTTCATCATTTTCATGATCGCCATTCAGGCTGAACTCACCCAGGCCCCATTCGATATGCCGATTGCCGAAAGCGAATTGGTGTCCGGGTACATGACCGAATATTCCGGGTTTCGCTTCCTCATGTTCTTCATCGGCGAATTCGCCACCGCCGGTGTGTTTGCGATGATCACGTCGGTGTTGTTTTTGGGTGGTTGGGGAGTGCCGTTCGCCTGGTTCGGCTGGTCAGACATCGACTCGGTTGCCAATTGGATGAACTTTGTCGGGCCACTCATCATGTTCACCAAGATGATGCTGATTGTGTTCATCATCATGTGGGTGCGTTTTAGCTCGCCGCGTTTTCGCGAAGATCAGTTGCAGCGCTTTGCATGGAAAGTGCTTATTCCCGTGTCGCTCGGCAATATCGCAATCACGTCAATCTTTAAGGTGGTGATGTAAATGCCCAAGGTTCCAGGTTTAGTCAAAGGTCTCGGTGTCACGCTCGGCACGCTGTTTGAAACCGTCACCAAAGGCGCCAACACGGTGCAGTATCCGCACGAAAAAGAAGCACCACCAACACGAGCCCGCGGGGTCATTGCGCTGCACGAAGACAACTGCACCTCATGCATGTTGTGCGCCCGTTCGTGCCCCGACTGGTGCATCTATATAGAAGGACACAAAGAACTCGCCCCGCCACGTCGCGAAGGCGGCAAAGAACGCCAAGTCAACATGCTGGATCGCTTTGACATCGATTACGCCTTGTGCATGTACTGCGGCATCTGCGTGGACGTCTGCCCATTCGACGCCCTCTTTTGGAGCCCAGAATACGAATATTGCGAGCCGCGCATTGCTGATTTGCTGCACGACAAAGCAAAACTTGGGGAGTGGATGGAGACCGTTCCCGAAGCACCAGAACTCGAAGCCGGCGCCGAGAAAAAGAAGTAATGCAGTGATTGCCGTGGAGTTGCTCGCCGCCCAAAACATCGGGTTTGCCGTCATTTCGCTGCTGATGATCGTGGCTGCCCTACGCGTGGTGACCACCAGCAATGTGGTGCACGCGGCGCTATGGCTTGTGGTGGTGCTGAGTGGCGCCGCCGCGCAGTATGTGCTGCTTGCCGCTGAGTTTGTTGCCGTCACTCAGGTGCTGGTGTACATCGGTGCAGTCATGGTGTTGTTTTTGTTCGGCACCATGCTCACGCGTGCGCGCATCGGCACCGAACGCGACCTCAACAATTCCTATCGCTTGCTCGGGATCCCGGTTGCAGGCTTGCTATTCGCCGCGATGGCGATTGCAATCGTGTCGTCGTTTGGTGACGAAGAGTTGCCGAACGAACCCCGACTCATCGGCGTGCCCGAGATATCAGATCAAATCTTCGGGCCATATTTGTTGCCCTTTTGGGCGTTGTCGTTTGTCTTACTCGCAGCGATCATCGGGGCCATCGTGCTGGCCCGCAAGGACTAGACGATGGGAACCAGCGCATGTTGATCAGCCAGTTCTTGCTACTCGGGGCAATTTTGTTTTGCATCGGCGTCTACGGCGTCATTGCTCGTAAGAATGCAGTGCTGGTGCTTATGTCCATTGAACTTATTCTCAATTCGGTGAATATCAACCTGCTGGCGTTTGCGTTGCGTAATGGCTCTGCAGATGGTCACACATTTGCGTTGTACATCATCGCAGTTGCCGCTGCCGAAGTTGGCGTTGGCCTGGCGATGGTGCTCCTTATATATCGCAATCGCCGCAGTATCGGTTTGGATGAACTCAGCGAGATGCGGGGCTGATGATGTTTGCTGCGTCTGAAGTGCTGGCCCCATTGCGCGGCGGGTGGTTCCTCGAGAACGCCTGGCTCGCGCCGGTGGTGCCCACCATTGGGTTTGCACTCATCGTGTTGATTGGCAAGCGGCTGCCGAAAAAGGGCAGCGAAATTGGTGTGTTGTCGATGCTTGTCAGCCTGGTGTTGGCAAGCGGTGCGGCTTGGCAGTGGATTCAGCGAGTTGGCGCAGCCAATGAAGAGCAGTTTGTGGCCCCAGTGGTGCGCACCTGGACATGGTGGCAGGCAGGCGGAATGCAGTTCACCATTGGCCAGCACATTGATGGCCTCACCGTTGTGGTGCTCTTCGTGGTGGCGTTTATTTCCACCCTCGTGCAGATCTATTCGTTGGAATATCTACGTGGCGATCGGCGCTACACCCACTTTTTTGCTGCGCTCACGTTGTTCTCAGCGGGCATGTTGGCCATGGTCATCGCCGAAGACATGATTTTGTTCTTGCTCGGTTGGGAAATCATGGGTCTATGTTCATTCATGCTCATTGGCCACTGGTGGGAAGATGGCGCCAATAGTCGCGCTGCGTTGAAGGCATTTTTCACGGTGCGCACCGGCGACGTTGGCCTGCTGGTGGGCATCAGCATGCTGTTTTTTGCCGCCAATGATTGGGCCACCACGAACCTTGGTCTGTCAGGGTTCTCTATTCGCGGTATTTCTGCTTGGGCGCTATCGGGGGAACCAAACTCGACGGTCATCTTGGTGGCTGCGTTCGCTTTGTTCATTGCTGCCATCGGCAAAAGCGGCCAGTTTCCGCTGCACACCTGGCTGCCTGACGCAATGGCTGGCCCCACACCGGTGAGCTCGCTGTTGCATTCCTCCACGATGGTGGTGGCCGGCGTATTCCTTGTTGCTCGTTTGTATCCGGTGTTTTTCACCGGGCTTGACATTCTTGGCCCGTCATCCAACGTGATCATGGTGATTGCCGCCATCACCATCGTGATTGCTGCAGCACTGGCATTTGTGCAGACCGATATCAAGCGAGTATTGGCCTACAGCACGGTCAGCCAACTCGGTTACATGATGCTGGGTCTCGGCGCTGGTGCATGGTTGCCCGCCGTGTTTCACATCTTTACTCACGCGTTTTTCAAGGCGTGTTTGTTCTTGTGTGCCGGCTCGATCAGCCACAGTGCATCACACCATTCATTTGACATGAAAAAAGACATGGGTGGGTTACGCAAGCACATGCCCATCACCTTTGCTTCGTGGACGGTGTCGACGCTGGCTCTGTGCGGTGTGTTTCCGTTCTCGGGCTTTTTCTCCAAAGACGAAATCATCGACAATGTTGGCGCCAATGGATACACGTTCTTCATGGTCGTTGGTCTTGGTGGCGCATTCCTCACCGCGGCATACATGACACGAGCAACGTACCTCACATTTTTTGGCCAGGCCCGTGGCGCATCGGCTGGGGAGCACGACACGCATGATTCGCATGATTCGCATGACACGCATGACACGCACGATTCTCATGATGCACTCAGTGCGCACGACACCATACATGACTCACCACATGAGTCGGGCATTTTGATCACCGCACCAATCGCCATTCTTGCGGTGCTTGCAATTTTCTCAGGGTTGTTTAATGCCACACCATTTGGTGAGTCGTGGGAATACATGAAGAAGTGGGTCGAGCCCCGCGCAGTGGTTGTCGCCCAAACATCGGCAGGTGGCCCTGGGGAAGCACTCGTGCTCTCCTTGCCTGAAGCCGATTCCGGCTATGGCGATTCGCCCTGCGGCAAAGAAGCCCCAGTAGATGGAATTTGCTACGCACCACAGGTGAATCACGCCAAGTTCAAGTGGTCAAAGGCATTGTTGTCGCTGGCCATCGTGTTTGCCGGCATCGCAATTAGCTGGGCGTTGAGCGCCGCACTTTATGGACGACGCGACCCGCGATTGGTGGGGCTCACTCAGCGCAACGGTGTGGCACGCGCTGGCTATCGACTGCTGGCCAACAAATATTATTTGGATGATCTTTATGAGCGTGGCGTGGTGCGCGCAGTGGTGGGGCCGATGGCGCAGGGTGCGTATTGGTTCAACCAAAAGGTGCTCGACGGTATTTTGCACGGCATCGCTCGCGTGGCGCGCGTCGTGGCCCTCGTGGTGTACCGCGACATCGATCAGCGAGTCGTTGATGGTGCCGTGAATGCTTCGGGAGAACTTGCCCAGTCGGCAGGCACCACCGTGCAACCAATCCAATCCGGTCGAGTCGGCCACTATGGTGCGTTGCTGTTCGCAACCGCTGCGGTAGTCGCACTCGTCTTCGTCATTCTCAATACCTGATTACACAACGGGAGATAACACCATGCAGATGATCAACGACGACAACTGGGTGCTCAGCGTCGGCACTTTCCTGCCGATGCTTGGCGTGATCGTCCTACTTGTCACACCAAAAGCCAACGAAGCAGCCATCAAGATGGTCGCGCTCGTCACTTCGATCGCCACTGTTGCTGTTGGTGCTTTCACGTTGTTCAGTTTTGATTTTGGTAAGGCGGGCTCGATGCAGTTCGTCGCCCAAACCGAGTGGATTCCCGTTATCAAAAGCACCTACTACATCGGCTTGGATGGCATCAGCCTGCCGTTGTATTTGTTGAGCATGGTCGTCACGCTGCTTGTGGTGATCTACAGCCTCGATCACATCCCGTCACCGGGCAACCCGAAAGCCTTCTTTTCGTTGATGCTCATCTTGCAAACGGGTATGGCAGGCACGTTCATTGCTCAAGACCTCATCTTGTTCTTTGTGTTCTTTGAAATTGTGTTGCTACCGATGTATTTCATGATTGGTGTCTGGGGTGGCGAGCATCGTCAGTACGCCTCGCTGAAGTTCTTTTTGTACACCATGTTTGGCTCGGCGCTCATGCTCGTTGCCTTCCTCGCGATGTTTTTCAAAACTGGCGCTGAGAGTTTTGCGATTCCATACCTCGTCGAAAACGGTGCCGGAATCGCCAAGAACGCCCAGGTTTGGATCTTCGCCGGAATGTTCGTGGGCTTTGCAGTGAAAGTGCCGATGTTTCCCTTCCACACCTGGTTGCCCGATGCACATAC
>JBILFO010000130.1:0-4019 GCA_044351505.1 Ilumatobacteraceae bacterium | reverse complement strand
TGGACACCATCGCCACCAACGATGTGTCGTATGCGATGCCGAGCGACCACGTGTTGGCGTGTGCGCTGGCAGCCGTGCGGCATCGGTGCAGCCTCGATGAACTCGATGCCCGACTACCACCAGCAGCCACTGCATGTTTACGCAGTGCCGCAGAACAACGGCGACGCTTCGCGCGGTATCCCGGTGTGGTGGAACGCACCAGCGAAATTGCCCGCGCTGCAGCATTTGATCTGTCGTTGATTGCGCCCCGACTGCCGCCGTATCCGTGCCCAAATGGGTCGAGTGAAATCCAGTTCTTGCGTCAACTCGCCGAGACGGGTGGGCGCCGTCGGTATGGCGAACGTCCGTTGGGCGCCCATGAAGATTTGTCATTGCGCGCCCGTGCCTGGAGCACGATCGACCACGAGTTGGCGGTGATTGAGCAGTTGGGTTTCGCCGGCTATTTCCTTGTGGTGTGGGACATCGTGCAGTTTTGCGAACGCAACAACATTTTGTGTCAGGGCCGGGGGAGTGCTGCCAATAGTGCAGTGTGTTTTTCACTCGGTGTTACCAAGGCCGATGCGGTGTCACTCGGGCTGTTGTTCGAGCGGTTCTTGTCGACCGAGCGTGATGGCCCACCCGACATCGACTTGGACATCGAAAGTGATCGGCGTGAAGAAGTCATTCAGTACGTGTACGAGCGCTACGGGCGCATGCATGCCGCCCAAGTTGCCAACGTGATTACATATCGAGCCCGTTCGGCGGTGCGTGACATGGCGCGCGCGCTCGGCTATTCGGGTACCGACCAAGATGCGTTCAGTCGTCGTTTTGATTCGTGGAGCCCAATCAAAAGCCAACATGAAGTAACGGTTCCTGATCTGGTGGTTGACCTAGCAGGCCGTGTACAAGACGCACCGCGACATTTGGGCATTCATTCCGGTGGCATGGTGATTTGTGATCGCCCAGTGAGCGAAGTGTGCCCCGTGGAATGGGCAACGATGCCCGGGCGCAGCGTGCTGCAGTGGGACAAAGACGATTGCGCTGCAATCAACTTGGTGAAGTTCGACTTGTTGGGGCTGGGGATGTTGTCGGCGTTGCACCGGGCCACCGATTTGATCGCCGAGTTTCGTGGCCGCCACGTCGACTTGGCCGAGATACCGCAAGAAGACGACGTGTATGCCATGTTGTGTCGCGCTGACAGTGTCGGGGTGTTTCAGGTGGAGTCACGCGCGCAGATGGCGACGTTGCCGCGGCTCAAACCACGACGGTTCTATGACCTCGTCGTAGAAGTCGCCCTCATTCGCCCTGGCCCGATTCAGGGTGGTTCGGTGCACCCGTACATTCGGCGGCGCAATGGGCTCGAACCCGTCACGTACTTACACCCACTGCTGGAAAACAGTTTGGGCAAAACACTCGGCGTGCCATTGTTTCAAGAACAACTCATGCAGATGGCCATTGATGTTGCAGGCTTCACACCCGCCCAAGCCGACGAGTTGCGTCAAGCAATGGGATCCAAGCGCTCACGGGCGCGCATGGCGCGCTTGCGCGAGCGACTGTACGACGGCATGGCTCAGCGTGGCATCGTCGGCGACATTGCCGACGAGATCTACGACAAGATGGCGGCGTTCGCCAACTATGGCTTTCCCGAAAGTCACTCGGTGAGTTTTGCGTATCTCGTGTATTCGTCGGCGTGGATCAAATTCCATGAGCCGGCCATTTTTTGTGCAGCACTCGTCAATTCGCAACCGATGGGGTTTTGGTCACCGCACACATTGGTGCAGGATGCGCGTCGACACGGGGTGGTGGTGCGCACACCCGATATCAATGCATCGCGAGCGGGTGCGTGGCTTGAGCCTGACCCGCGCTCCACAGGTGGGTTGGCAGTGCGACTCGGCATTGGCTCGGTGCGTGGCATCGGCACACAACTGGCCGCGCAAATCGAAGCGGCACGACCGTTTGTCGACACCGAAGATCTCGTACGGCGTGTGCCGGGCATGTCAGTGAAACAACTCGAAGCACTGGCCACAGCCGGTGTGTTCGGTGAGTCATTTGATGTGTCGCGGCGCGACGCACTGTGGAATGCTGGGGCGATTATTGAATCGTCACCTGATCGGCTGGTGGGCACCGCCAGTGTGTCAACGCCACATCTGCCTGGCATGCAACCAATCGAAGAAGCAGTTGCTGATTTGTGGGCAACGGGTGTTTCACCTGACGGTCACCCCACCACGTTTTTGCGGGCGTCACTGCGCGAGTTGGGCGTGCTCACCACGATTGAGCTAAACGAGTTAGCCGCCCGTGAACCGGGAACGCGGGTGCTTATTGCCGGTGTGGTCACGCATCGTCAACGACCAACAACTGCCAAAGGCACCACGTTCATTGGTCTTGAAGACGAAACGGGGCTTATGAATGTGGTGTGCTCACGCGGTTGTTGGGTGCGACACGCCGGCGTGTTGCGCCGCTCGACTGCACTGTTGGTGCGCGGGCGGGTGGAGTATGCCGAAGGTGTGGTCAATGTGGTCGGCGAGCAGTTCACCGAACTGCGTATCCCGATGCGCGTCGCATCACGCGACTTTCGCTGATCAGCGAACCTGCGGGCGACTAGTCGTTAGGTGTTTCGTTGAGCCCGTCGTTGAACATGCGGTAGGTGTCGTAGATGTCTTTGCATTTGGTGCACAGCGGCAACTGCTTAGGGTCTCGTGAGGGAACCCAACGGTGCCCACATAATGCTTCGAGTGGTGTGCCATTGATGCGTGCTTCCAACACCTTGGCCGCAGCGGATTCGTCACCGTCGGTTTTTACGATGTGAGAGCACTCCGGGTCGCCGGTCTGTGGTGTGTATTCGGTGACTGTTTCAGTGCCCACGTGCGGAGCTGTCTGAGTGGACTGGTTGATACGCGTCGCTGTGTCGTTCACTGTGTTGTTCAGCCTGTCACGAATGCCACGGCTACGGCAACGCAGGCAATGCTTACCGCAATCGGCACCACCACGCTGGTCCAGGTGGGCACTTTCCACGAACGTGGTGCTAGTGACAACGAGCCCACGAGTGCTCCGACAATTGCGCCGCCAAAGTGTCCACCAACCGACACGCCCGGCACCGCCAAGGTAAAAAGCAGATTGATAGCGAATACGACACCAAGCCCAGTGCGCAAGGGGTTAACCCCGCGTTGGCCAACGCCAACGACGCTGGCTGCCATGAGCCCGAAGACCGCCCCCGACGCGCCACCTGTGGCTGCGTCAGGCGAGAGCAACAACGCCCCGAGCGAACCACCGAGCAGAGCGGCGCAATACAGCAATGCAAATCGCAGTGAGCCAATGACCGGTTCGATGAGTCGGCCGAGTTGGTACAACAGCAACATGTTGAAGCCCACGTGCATCACCCCAAAGTGCACGAACCCGGAAGAGATAAGTCGGTACCACTCGCCTTGTTCGAGAAATACTCGCGAGATAACAAAACTGAGTGCACGATCGCTTGTGCTGTTGCCAAACATCACCGAGCCAACCTCGCCCAGGGTCATCCAGATGAAGATTCCAACATTCACAGCAATCAGCGAATTGCCCACGACCAACGGTGGAACTCTGCCGAAGCGTCGTGTCGAACTTGACGGACGACGAAACTCGAACGGAACGCGTGCTGCGGCTTGGCGTCGCGGGAGCGATGCGGCGGGCAGATCGCGGCGTGGGTCGGGCGGCGGAAACTGTGGCGGCGGCAGACTCACCGCGGGGCAGCCTCGGCAGCAGCCCGATTGGCCAGATACCACTCGATGGTTGTCTGCAAGCCAGCGGCAAATTCGGTGTGTGCATGCCAACCGAGGGCTGCGTGGGCTCGTGCGGCATCCACACATCGGCGTGGTTGGCCATCGGGCTTGGATGCATCCCACACCAAGTCGCCAGTGAAGCCGACGAGGCGGGCAATTGTTTCCACAGTTTCGCGAATCGTGATTTCGCGATTGTTGCCAAGGTTAAGTGGTTCGCTGCTGTCGTGTAGCTCGGCTGCCAACACAACGGCATCAGCAGCATCACCGACATATAAATAGTCACGG
>JBILFO010000033.1:0-14040 GCA_044351505.1 Ilumatobacteraceae bacterium | reverse complement strand
ACCAGTACGGGAATGCTTGCTGTCTACCCGGACAACCCGAGTGTGGATTTAGCGCGCACGCTCGACCTGGCGAGTTTCGCCTGGAAGGGTGTCGCCAACCCCGACACGTTGGCCCGCTTGCAACCAGCCGAGGGCTGGATGGGCGCAGTCGTGAGATGCGACGAAGACCCCGAAGGTGGCTGGGCATTGTGTCGCAACCTGCGCCGACTGGATCGCCCAGTCCAGCGCATCCTGGTGCTCATCACGGGCGCCCAGATTGCTGACCTCGAGATGCGCGACAATCTGTTTGACGATTTTCTGCTGACACCATTTCATCCACGAGAACTCGAAGCTCGCCTACGACATTTGTTCTACAACGAAATTTCTGCGCCGTCTTCAGTCGTTATCGAACACGCTGGACTGCGATTGAATCTCGAAACATACCAGGCCACCTTCGAAGGGCGCCCACTCGACCTCACCTACATGGAATACGAGCTGCTCAAATACTTTGCCCACAACCCCGGCCGCGTATATTCACGCGAGGTGCTGTTGTCAGAGGTATGGGGATACGAATACTTCGGTGGTGCACGCACTGTCGACGTGCACGTGCGACGTTTACGTGCCAAACTCGGCGAAGAACATGCTCATCTCATCGAAACCGTGCGCAGCGTCGGCTACCGCTTCGGTGCATCAAAGTGGCAGGGCTGATTGCTGCATTGCTCGGGCCAAGCGCCCGTGGCTCTCCAGCATCTCGGGCAGCTTGTTGCTCACCAGTTGAGAATCACGCACGACGACTCGACCGTGCACAATTGTGTATTTGGCACTTGACGGCCCACAACGCAGCCAGCCCTCAATCGGGTCATCCACCACGCCAGCAAATTGCGGGCCCTCAAGCGACCACACCGCAAGATCCCCCACGCTGCCCACGCTCAACTCACCGATTTCACCGATTCGACCTAGACAACCTGCTCCACCTCGCGTTGCGACCTCCAACGCCATGCGCGCCGTGCCGACTGCGGCCCCGCTCGATAACTTGGCCAACAGCATCGCTTGGCGTGCTTCGAGCCACAACGATGCCGAGTCGGCCGACGACGAACCATCGACACCCAGCCCCACGTGCACACCCGCTGCTCGCAGCGACACCACGGGTGCGATACCCGATGAAAGAATCATGTTGCTGCTCGGGCAATGCGCCACGCCGACACCCGCCCTGCCAAGCCGAATAATTTCGTCGGCGTTGGGCTTCACACAATGTGCCAACCACACGCGGTCACTCACCCATCCGACATCTTCTAGGTATTCAGTTGGTCGACAACCAAACGTGGCAAGCGAAAAAGCATCGTCTTCGTCGTTTTCGGCAAAATGTGTGTGCAGCCGAACATCAAGTCGCTCGGCCAATCGGGCCGAGTCAATCATCAACTGTTTGGTCACGCTGAACGGTGAACATGGCGCTAGCGCCACTCGCACCATTGCCCCGTGTGCCCGGTCGTGATGTTGGGCCACAACTCGCTCACTCGTGGACAAGATTTCGTCGTGCTCTTGCACGACATCATCAGGTGGTAGCCCACCGTCTTTTTCCGACAACGACATTGACCCGTACGTCGGATGAAATCGCATACCAAGATCGCGCGCAGCAGCAATTTCGGCAGCCAACAAGTCGCCGGCACCCCGCGGATGCAGATACAGGTGATCCGACGACGTGGTGCAACCAGAAAGCGCCAGCTCTGCCAACCCCACCCACGCCGACACATGAGCCGACTCTTCGTTGAGCCCCCGCCACAGCGGATACAACGTGCGCAACCAACCGAACAATGCCGAGTTGGTCATTGGGCCGTAAGCCCGAGTCAGGTTTTGATACAAGTGGTGATGCGCATTGACGAGCCCTGGTGTCACCAGACAACCCCTTGCGTCTATGGATTCGCGCGCCGCAGGATGTGCGCCAGTACCGACTGCTGATACAAAGCCATTGGTGACTGCCACCCAGCCGTTGGGTATCTCTCGTCGTTCGTTGTCAAGCGTGGCAAGCAACCGTGCCGAATGAACGACAAGGTCTGCTGGTGATGAAGACGTGCTCAGGTATTGAGCTCGAGCAACTCGCTCGCTTCGTTGCGCTTACGTGCGTCACGGTGGAGCGACTCACCGAGAAAAGCGGCGATAACCGCGGTGCCAAGCCCGACCAGAATCGGAAATGACAACAAGAACACCGTCAGGATGATGGCGCCCAACATTGCGTTACTTCTTGCGGCGTGGCGCCGACTTCTTGGCTGGCTTTGTTGACTTGGCTGACTTGGCTGACTTTGTTGATCCAGCTGGCTTTGTTGACTTGGCTACAGGCAAGTACACCCATGCTTCAATCTCCACGGCACCGTTAGCGGGCAGTGACGCCACGCCGATCGTGCTGCGCGCCGGGCGATGCGAGCCGAAGCCAGCCACGTACGCCTCGTTGAACGTGGCAAACGTGTCCATGTCAGTAAGAAAGCACAATGTCTTTACGACATCGCTCAGTTTGGCTCCGACTCCGGCGAGATGATTCTGCAAATTAGCCATCGCCTGAGTGGTTTGGGCTTTCACACCACCTTCTACGATGCTGCCGTCACGCAAGCCAAGTTGGCCAGAGACGATGATCCAATCGCCTGCGCGAACGACGGGTGTATACGGTCCGATTGGTGCTGCCATGTTCGTAAGGCTAGACGCAGCCGACCTCACTATCGTTACCGCGTGGATACTGACCGAATAAATCCTTACTACACCGTTGTCGGCAGTCGGCGAGCTTTTTTGCAACAGTCGGGGCGAGTCGTTATCGCCAGTGCCGCATCACTTGGTATTGCATCGCTCCTGGCGGCCTGTGGTGGCGGTAACAGCACGGCAAATAACAACGGAACGCTAAACGGCAACGTCACCCTTCCTGATGATGTGCAGATCGTCCAACGGTTCCCGCAAAATCTGGTTGCAGGACCGATTCGAATGCCTATCTCTTTGGCTAGCGGCGGGGGTCTGCTCACCACAGGTGGGGCGATCGCAACACCACCAGAGCTCTCGGCACGCATCATGCGTATCGATGGCGAGCGTGATGAACTTGTGGTTGAAAATCTCATCGCGCCGCGTCACGATGCTGACTTGGCGACGCCCTATTGGCTGTTTCGTACCGCGATCAACGAGCCGGGTTTCTACCGTTTGATTTTGGCCGGTGGCCCGAGTGACGGCGCAGCATTCCAGGTGTTTGCCCGCAACGAAGTCGCCGTGCCCGGCATCGGTGATGCTCTGCCACCGTTCGACACACCTACTTTTGATAATTCTCGTGACGTTTCGCCGCTGTGCACGCGACAACCCGAGCCGTGCCCAATGCATGAAGTCACGCTGCGTGACGCTCTCGCTCTGGGTAAGCCGATTGCCTACCTGGTGGGCACGCCCGCCCATTGCTCAACCGGAACATGTGCACCAGCCCTTGACGCACTCATCGCTGCACGTGAACGTATTGGTGACGCATTCACTTTTATTCATGCCGAGGTCTATTCAGACGCAAACGCCACGACAATTGCGCCAGCAGTGAACGCAGTGTCAATGAATTTCGAGCCGGCACTCTTTCTAACCGACGCTTCGGGTGTGATCACCGCTCGGCTTGACGCAGTGTTTGACGCGGTCGAATTGCAATCGGTGGTCGGCTGACGCCGCCGAGAGTTAGCTGAAGCTTTGGCCACAACCACAGGTGCGATTGGCACTTGGGTTGGTGATTTTGAAACCCGATTCGTTCAAACCGTCGGTGTAGTCGAGGCTGGCACCCAAGAGCAGTTGTGCCGACGCTTGGTCAACGACCACTTTTACGTCACCAAAGGCTTCAACTTTGTCTTCGCTGGTGAAGTCACCATCGAAGTACATCTCATACGAATAGCCCGAACATCCACCCGGGCGCACCGCGACTCGCAGGGCAAGTTCGCTGGCATTCTCGGTTTCGAGCAGTTGCTTTACTTTTACAGCGGCAGCAGGGGTGAGCGTGATCATGTCACCTAACCTACCTCCCCCTAGGGGTGTGATGACAAGCACGCACCGTAGAAGTCGGCGATACGCGACACATCGGTAGGTTGAGGGCGTGGCTCCGCGCACGGTTTCCCCGCCTTCTGTCGATGAAGTGCGCAACCTGTTACGGGCCGTAATCGACCCCGAACTTGGGGCCAACATCGTGGATCTTGGAATGGCCACCGATGTTGGGGTAAGCCCCGCAGGCGTGGTGACCATCGGGGTCAAGCTCACGATCAAGGGCTGCCCGCTTCGTGCTCAAATCAAAAATGACATTGAATCGCGACTTGAAGCCCACCCGGGTGTCACGAAAGTGAAAATCGAATGGGGTGAGATGAACGCCGATGAGCGCACCGAGGTGATGACAAAAGCGCGCTGGAATGCGCGCGAGAAAGCCACCGACACTGCAGTGCCCACGTCGGCTCGCGTTCTGGCAATTGCCAGCGGCAAAGGTGGCGTCGGCAAGAGTTCCGTAACTGCCAATCTGGCGGTGGCACTCGCCGCCCATGGTCACGTCGTTGGTGTCTTGGATGCCGACATTTGGGGGTTTTCGATTCCCCGCATGCTCGGAATAGCCGATCGGCTCGAAGCCCGCCGTGTGGATGGTTCAGAAAAGCCCAAGATCATTCCTAACGAACGCGTCGTGGGCAGCGGCGTGTTGAAAGTGGTGAGCACCGGCATGCTCGTCGAAGATGAAGGCACTGCTCTCATGTGGCGTGGATTGATGCTCACCAAGGCCGTTGAACAGTTTCTCAACGATGTGCACTGGGGCAAGCTCGATTACCTACTCATCGACATGCCCCCTGGCACAGGAGACGTACAAATGGGTTTGGCGCGCATGTTGCCACGCACCGATCTGATTATTGTTACTACGCCGGCTGTGTCTGCGCAGAAGGTAGCCATCCGTGCCGCCGACATGGCCCAGCGCAGTTTTCTGCGCATCGCTGGCGTAATCGAAAACATGAGTCACTTCACCTGTGACCACGACGAGACGTATCCACTTTTTGGTACGGGTGGTGGAACCACTTTGGCCAACGAGATCGGGGCCGACTTGCTTGGCCAGATTCCGATTGAGTTTGCAGTGGCCCACGGCAGTGACACGGGCGAACCGGTCGCCCTCGCTGGTTCGTCGGTAGCGGCTCAAGTGTTTCGTGATATCGCCAAAAAAATAATTGCTTCAACAGTGCCTGTCACCGAGATGGCGGGCTGTTCCGCTCGCCTACTGGAGTCGGTCGAAGTCGCACTCGGTAAAAAACAGCGCTAGCCCCATCGGTCGCAGCAAGCTGCTGACTGTTTACTACAACAGCTTTTTACTACAACAAAGTCGCGTAATCGGGGTCATCGGGGAACAGCACTTCCACCACCCGACCGTCGCTGCCGTAACGCAACTTGGGAACAATCGGAGTAGGTACTCCAATCGTCTGGGCTGCCGCCACCGCTGCGCTCGTGCTGTGGTGCGGTGCCAAAAACTGCAGGTTGGCAACAGTTGGCGGAATCATTGCCAACTCGCCGCGCTCGGCGCGACCAAGTGCGTCAGTTGGAGTCACCCACAAACTGGCGATGGTTTCTTTGTCGTCGTGCATCAGGTCTTGGGCAGGTGGGGCAACGGCAACAAAAAAACGAGTATCAAAACGTCGCTTTTCGCCCACGGGTGTAACCCAATGGCTCACATAGCTAATCGTGTCCACGGCAAGCCGCAAGCCTTCTTGTCGACAAAACTCAGCCAACGACAGCGCTCCGTCATGTACGGCGTGCCGTGCCGCTGCGAATCGCTGCTGAGAATCTGGATCATTGAGGCGCACGAAATCGCCGCGCTCGTCACGCGCCAAGAGCACACCTGCTTCTTCAAACGATTCTCGAATTGCTGCCACCCAGTACGCCAACCCTCCACTCGGCACCCGCAACAAATCGCTTGCCTCGGCATCGGTGAGACCTTCGCATAGATCGTCGAGTTCGGATGCACCATCAACGTCGTCGACTCGGCCACCTGGAAACACGTACATTCCGCTGGCGAATGCCGCTGTGGTGGTGCGCTGCATCATGAACACCTCCATGTCGTGCTCGCTATCGCGCAAGAGCATGACCGTCGACGCAGGTCGCAGTGGCACGGCGCTCAGGTCAAGCGGTTGCTGCGAGTGGCTAGACATGTGCTGCGCCTACGCCGTCAGGGTAAACCGGGTTACCGGGGCTTGCGCATTTCGCGATAGTCACGAGCAGCGCCTTCAAGTGGTTCGACATCCAGCGTGACCCCGTCAATGGCTGCCACCCGCACGGGTTGGCCGTTGGTTATCGGTGTCGCACGATTAGTGCGGGCCCGCCAGCGTGCACCCTGCACCGTCACTTCGCCTTCGGGGGAGATATCGGTAGAGGCCATTCCTTCCAAACCGATCAACCATTCGCGTCCGATCGTTGGAGTCGCAAACCGAGTGCGCACCATAGACGGCATTCCGACGATGAAAGCCAATGCCATCGAGGCGATACCTGCCACCAGCGTGAGCCACGAAATGCGCAGTGCGTCTTCTTGTACCGAGCCGTACAGCGTGAATGATGCAATTACAAAGAGCACCAGTCCGATGAGGGTCCATACGCGCGGAATTCCCACTTGCACGTCGATGGCCAACGCGACAATGGCCAAGATCAGCAACACCAATGCGAACGGACGCACGGGGAGTTCGGCCAGACCAAAACTTCCGAGCAGCGTGGAAACCGCACCGACAAAGCCTGCAATGCCGATTCCGGCAGTGAAAAACTCGAATACCAGCAACGCCAGCCCAAACGCAAAGAGCAAGTAAGCCAATGCTGCGCTGGCTGAGGTGTGCATGAGTTGTTCGAGGGTGCCAAGTTTGAAGAATCGTGTCGTGGCAGCTTCTCGCACGATTGCGCCGTCATCCCCCACCACTTCAGCAACGGTGTCTAGCACTTTGCCCTTTACAGTTAGCCCATCAAGGGCGAACAACATGTTGCGCAACACCGGCACACCTTCATCAGAAATTTCAAGTCGCAGCACACCCTGCTTGCGGGCCTGTGCGGTGTCCAAGGTGCCACTACGCAACAGGGTTGTCGCTTCACCGAGCGACAACGGCACATCGTCGACCAAGAAGGGCAAACCTGTTTTTCCCACGCTGGAGTTCGGCGCCATCGCAGAAACATCGGCAACAGCCAGCAGCCACGTCGACCAACCGTGGGCTTGAGCCCCGCTCGGACCAACCCACACGCCGATCGGAATCGACGAGTTACGAATGGCCAGCAGCACCTCTTGCATACGGGCCTCATCAATAACTGCGCCACGTGAGTTCACCTGCAACACCAAGGCCTGTGCTCCGTTGGTCGACGACCGCTCCACTGCGCGTTCAATTCCGCTAGCTACGACGCCGTCAATGAAACCCGTGACTTCAAAGACATCCACCTTGGCCAGCGCGTCGGCATCGACCGGGGCCTGTGGCGCGGTGCCTGCACCAAAGAACACGGCAAGGCTCAGAGCAAGTGCGGCGAACATGACACGACAACGGTAGCCACGCCAAGAGATAACCTTGCCTCGTGCACGTTCTGGTGGCTACCGACGCTCAACACATGCTCGACGACATCATTGCAGCGCTTGGGACTCCGGAAACTTCGTTCACGGTGTGTCGTGATGGCCGCGATGTGACACTTGCCGTTACCCAGCGCACGCCCGATGTGGCGGTGCTCGACCTCCAGGTGGGTTCGATGGGCGCCATGGCCGTAACCATGAATCTGCGACTCGACGAAAGCGGCGGTCGCTTGCCACACATCCCCGTGGTGATGTTGCTCGACCGTATCGCCGACGTGCATCTCGCTCGCCGCAGTGGTGCCGAGGGCTGGCTAGTCAAACCGATTGACTCACTGCGTTTACGACGAGCAGTCAAAGAAGTGTGCAGCGGCGGAGTGTGGCACGAATCCGTGCCGCCCGCAATGCAACATTCGTAGCGCTACGCCGGGTTGTCCTGCGCGCTCGACCTGCAATTGGGCCTCACCGTTAGGCTTTCACTCGCAATACGGGGATTAGCGCAGCTTGGCTAGCGCGCCACGTTCGGGACGTGGAGGTCGGGAGTTCAAATCTCCCATCCCCGACCACATGCGCGCATCGCGCCTACAGAGTGGCGACTACTAATTCGGCAATTTGCAGTGCGTTCAGTGCGGCACCTTTGCGCAGATTGTCGTTTGACACGAACAACACGAGCCCACGGTTGCCGTCAATTGACTGATCCTGTCGAATGCGCCCAACGTAGGCCGGGTCTTTACCAGCTGCCAGTAGCGGCGTCGGAATATCCACCACAGCAACGCCAGGTGCGCCAGACAGAATCTTGTGGGCTTCTGCCGGCGTAATTGCCCGAGAGAACTCGCCGTGCAGCGACAACGAGTGCCCGGTAAACACTGGAACGCGCACACACGTGCCCGACACTCGCAAATCTGGGATGTGCAGAATCTTGCGAGTTTCGTTGCGCAGTTTTTTTTCTTCGTCGGTCTCAAGTTCACCGTCATCGACCATCGCCCCAGCAAACGGCAACACGTTGAACGCAATCGTGCGCGCAAACTTGCTGGCTGGCGGAAACGTAACTGCGTCTCCGTCATAGGTCAGTCGGCTCACATCATGTGCGGCGGCGACCTGAGCATCCAACTCGGCGACACCAGTAACACCCCCACCGCTGACTGCTTGGTACGTGCTGGCCGTTAATCGCACCAAGGTTGCGGCGTCATGCAGCGGTTTCAACACCGGCATGGCGGCCATCGTCGTGCAATTCGGGTTAGCGATGATGCCTTTTTCGGCGCGGGCAATGTCTTGTGGGTTTACTTCCGAAACCACGAGCGGAACCTGCGGATCCATCCGCCAGCACGATGAGTTGTCCACCACGATGGCCCCAGCAGCAGCAAACTTGGGGGCCAATGCCCGCGATGTGCTGGCTCCAGCCGAAAAAATGACTACATCCAGACCAGTCGGGTCGGCAGTCGCGGCATCTTCGACAGTGATCGAGCGACCTGCGAAGTCGATGGTGGATCCTGCCGAACGCGCAGAAGCAAAAAAGCGCAACTCGTTATGCGGAAATTCGCGCTCCGCTAGCAGCGAGCGCATGACATTGCCGACCATTCCGGTGGCGCCGACTAGGCCGATGTTGGGAATTTTGCTCTTTGGCACTCGTTCAGGCTAACCGTGCAACAAGCCACCAATGGCTCGGGTGCACGCGTCGCACCGCCAGTTTTTTTACGCCGGCTGCTGAAACCCTCAAACGCCGACGTGGCGAATGAATGATGGTGACTTCACGCAACTGCGTGCCGATGAGGTCTAGCCCAATCGTGGCCAACACATCGTCGGGGCTCAACCGGTTGGCCTGCCAGCCCAACCGGGTGAGGGAACGAATACGCGCCATGTATTTGGCGGCCTTGGGCGTGCGCCACAACACGCGCACCAAACCACCGAGCGGCACCAGCGCCGCATCCAGCGGCGTCCACGTACGAAAGTTGAGTGCAATCAACCCACCACTTTTGGTCACGCGCATTGCTTCACCCACGAGCGAACGCGCATCATCTGCGCCGCAGTGTTGCAGTGTGATGTAGGAAAAAGCAAAGTCAACCGACCCAGATGCGATATCAAGGGTTCGTCCGTCAGCAGCATGCACGGTACGCAGCGCTGTGGGCTCGCCGTGGTGAAACACCGTTTCGCGACAACGCTCGAGAAATGCGGCGTCGACATCCGCGGCATACACGGTGCGAAATCGTTTACTGAAACCAGCAGTCATGCGGCCGATACCGCTACCGATTTCCACCATGGTGAGATTCGCCGTCGAGCTGTCTGCAAACCCCAAGAGCCGCAGGTATCGCTGTACCTCTTTATCGCCACTTGTCGTGAACGACTCCAATGACACGTCGCCGGTCTTGTTGTCAAAGACCCAACCAGTGCTGCGCACTGCCTCGTCAGCGGTGAGCGACTCGGTGCGCAGACCAGCACTTCTCCAAGGCACGCCTTGCGGGCGACGCAAACGCTCGATGATGCGACCCCAAAGAGACATCGACTACTTACGTTCAGGCAGAGGCGCCGAATAATCGTCGCCGCTATCCAGGCCAAATGCCGTGTGTAATGCCTGCACTGCCGTCTGCATCATCGCTGCGCGAACCACGACAGAAACCCGAATCGTCGATGTGGAAATCATTTCAATGTTGACCCCGTTGTCAGCCAGCACGCGGAACATCTTGGCTGCCACACCTGGGCTCGTTTTCATGCCGGCACCCACGAGTGACACTTTGGCGATGTCGTCATCATGCGTTACTACGCCCGCGTTCAATTGTTTGGCGACACGCGCCATCACGGGCTCGGCTGTCGCCACGTCTGCTTTCGGCACCGTAAACGAAATGTCAGTCGTGCCGGCTGTCGAAGTGTTCTGCACGATCATGTCAACGTTGACGTTTGCTTGCGCGAGTGCCTCAAAAATGTCTGCCGACACACCCGGTCGATCAGGCACACCAAGAATGGTGATCTTTGACTCGCTGGCGTCTTGTACGACTCCCGAGATGACTGGCTCTTCCATATTCTTCATCCTTTCGTGATGGCGACCGACAACCCACGTTCCTTCTTCCCACGTGAAACTTGATCGCACATGAATTGGTACGTCGTGATTGCGAGCAAACTCCACTGAGCGCAGCGCGAGCACCTTGCTACCCGCACCTGCCATCTCCAGCATCTCATCAAATTGCAACACCGGCACTTTGCGGGCCTGGCGCACGACGCGCGGGTCAGCGGTGAACACACCCGTCACATCGGTATAAATCTCACATGAGTCGGCCTGTAACGCAGCGGCCAGAGCCACGGCCGTGGTGTCGCTGCCGCCACGGCCGAGTGTGGTGATTTCTTTGGCCGTGCTGATGCCCTGAAAGCCGGCTACCACTGCAACTTTTTTGTCGTTGATCGCCGCCCGTACTCGATCGCCTTTGACTTCGAGAATTTTTGCCTTGGTGTGCACTGTGTCAGTGATGATGCCCACCTGCGACCCGGTGAAGCTCACTGCTTCTACGCCCGCATCATGCAGAGCCATGCACAACAGCGCCATGCTGATGCGCTCGCCCGTGGTGAGCAACATGTCCATTTCCCGGCTGGGCGGGTTGGCCGATACCTGATGGGCCAGTTGCATCAGGTTGTCGGTGGCTTTGCCCATTGCCGAAACCACCACCACCAGGTCATGCCCTGCTGCGCGAGTGGCAGCAATATGGCGCGCCACGTTGCGCATTCGCTCGGGGTCGGCCACCGACGTTCCCCCGTACTTTTGCACGATGAGGGCCATGACGAAGCAACGCTATCCGCGAACGATTACCTCAGTAGGTAGCATTTCGTGCTTGTGGGTACCAACAAGCGTGAACGCCAAAAAAGAAACCGTGATAGCCGTCGCGACCAGGTGACCCGCCGGACACAACGAGTCAAAGTACGCAAGCGTGGCACGCAGATCGCTGTCGTGGCGCTCATTGTGGTGGCTCTGGTCGGTTTCGTGTTCGCCACCGGTAACAACTCCGACGACACCGCCATAACCGAGACCGAGGTCGACACCACCGAGGTTCTGGCCGACGAAACCGTTGACGAAACCGCAACAGAGAATGCGGTCTTTGAGTACGGCACGACTGAGTGCCCACCGACAGATGCCAGCGCCGATCAGCGTCGCGAGTTTGCCGATGCCCACCAGCTGTGCATCGACCCCGCCAAGTCGTATACAGCCAATTTCGACACCACTCAAGGTTCGTTCACGGTGCAGTTACTTCCTGAGCGCGCCCCTGGAGCCGTTAACAACTTCGTGTCGTTGGCACGCTGGAAATATTTTGACGGCACCAAGTGCCACCGTGTCATTGAGGACTTCGTCGTGCAATGCGGTGACCCCACAGCAACTGGCTCTGGCGGCCCCGGCTATTCGTTCGCCGATGAGTTACCCAGCGCTGGCGAGTACACGATTGGTTCGCTGGCCATGGCCAACTCTGGGCCCAACACCAACGGCAGTCAGTTCTTCATCATCACCGGCGTCAGCGGTACATCACTGCCACCGAACTACACCTTGTTCGGCCAAGTCACTGCCGGGCTCGACACTGCAGTCGCAGCGATGGCGGCACTGTTCAACCCTGATCCGGCCGCCAACGGGGTTCCACCCGCCGCGGACATCATTCTGAACAGCGTGACAATCAGCGAGGCGTAAGCACGCTGCGTGCGAGTGCGGCGATAGTTTCATCGCTCACTCCGATTTCACGCACGAAGTTGTACACCGACGAATGCTTCGATGTGATGTCGGCCAAAATCACCGTCATCGCACGCGGGTCAGCGGCGGCGAAACGTTGCGGCATCGTTGCATAAATTTCTGCTAACTCGGGTTGGTGGACGCGCGCCCAGACAACGAGCCGTTGCATCGCTTGTTCTGTAAGCCCGTAGTCGGCAGCAATTATCGACTCGTCCACGCCAAGTGCGCCAAGAATCAGCGCAGCCAAGATGCCCGTGCGATCTTTGCCGGCTGCACAATGAAACACCGCAGGCAAAACCGACTGCTGAGCCAGCAAGGTAATGACGTCAGCGAACCGCAGTGAGGCTTCGGCCAACATCTCCCGATACGCCCACACCAAAAAATCAGCGTCATCTGCAAAATCTGGTGTTTGCGTTTCGCCCCAGGTCACATCGATGATCGGTAGGTGATGCAAGGCAACTGTGTGTTGGCCAACTGGAAAGGTGCCCCGTGTCCGAACTTCATTGTCAGAGCGCAGGTCAACCACGGTGGCAACCCCGAGATCAACGACCGACTGGGCATCGTCGGGTGTCAATCGATACAAGCCATCGGCCCGAAACAACGTTCGCCAACGCGTTTCTCGCCCGTCGGCAGTTGGATAACCGCCAAGGTCACGAAAGTTGTGTACTGCAAACAACGGCACTACTCGCCGGTCGTCGGCGACCAATGCCTCAATCGCTGGCGTAGTTAAACGAGCCGAATTCATGTCTCCGTACGGTACCCATAGGTGTGTCGAACACTACGCTCGGCGTAATGACTGATGGCGCCGCACGCACGATCGGGGTTATCGGTTCGGGCATCATGGCGGCAGGAATTGTCGAAGTTGCCGCTCGCTCGGGTATCCGGGCCATAGTTCGTGCTCGCAGCGAGTCGTCGGCGCAGGCAGCACTCAAACAAATCACCGGTGCCCTCGCCCGACAGGTAGACAAAGGCAAGCTCGAGGCCGGCGAACGCGACCGCATCCTTGCCAACATCAGCACCACCGTGGAACTGACGGGTTTGGCTGACTGTGACATCGTCATCGAGTCGGTGGTCGAAGACCTCGCCACGAAACAGCAGCTGTTCGGCGAACTTGATTCGATCGTGAAGCCGTCGGCCATTTTGGCCACCAACACCAGCACGTTGTCCGTGGTGGATATGGCCAAAGTAACCAACCGACCGGACAAGGTCTGCGGGATTCACTTCTTTAACCCAGCCGCTGTGCTGCCTTTGGTCGAAATCGTGCGGCCGATCACTGCCAGCGACGAGACCATCGCTCGAGCTGCTGCGTTTGTAACTTCTATCGGCAAAGAAGGTGTCCATGTGCTTGATCGCGCTGGCTTCATCGTGAACGCCTTGCTATTTCCATATCTGAACAACGCCATTCGCATGCTCGAAGATGGCACCGCATCCATGCAAGACATTGATACGGCGATGAAGGGTGGCTGCAACTTCCCGATGGGGCCGTTCGCCCTGTTGGATCTTGTCGGCCTTGACACGTCGCTTTCCATCTTGGAAACACTGCACACGTCATTTGGTGATGAAAATTTCGTTGCCCGACCAATGTTGCGTGACCTCGTGGCGCAAGGTCGACTCGGTCGCAAAACCAAAGCCGGCTTTTACGTCTACTAGATCTGGTCCTCACGATTCCCGATGGGGAGATCTTGCACTTCTGCGAGCTACTTCGGGGTGGGACCGCACACCGCGACCAGTCGGTGAGTGCGACTTTGCATGGCCCGAGGTGTCACAGTGGCCCGAACAAGACGACTTAATTGGGCAAGGCGCGAACCTGGCACCAGCCACAATC
>JBILFO010000129.1:0-4041 GCA_044351505.1 Ilumatobacteraceae bacterium | reverse complement strand
GTGCAGTTGGTGTTGGTGGGCCGCAAGCACGCCTTTGAGCGTGACAACACCGGCATTCGCCACGACATGACCGGTGAAATGCAGCAACGCTTCGTCGGCGCGCTGCCATTTCCGCTCACAGGTGCGCAGCGACGTGTAATCGACGAGGTGAATGCAGATTTGGCCAAGCCTGTGCCGATGCACCGTTTGCTGCAAGGCGACGTGGGCAGCGGTAAAACAGTGGTTGCGGTTGCTGCGATGTTGGCAGCAGTGCAGGGTGGCCACCAAGGTGCGCTCATGGCGCCCACCGAAGTGTTGGCCGAACAGCATTTTGCCGGAATCACGCGGTTGTTGGCCGACCTGCGGGTGCCCGATGACGGCAACTTGTTTGGCGAACGTCAGTTGCGGGTCGAGCTCCTCACCGGCCGCATCACGGGCGAGCGTCGCCGCGAACTGCTCGCCGATCTTGCCAGCGGTGGTGTCGACATTGCCATCGGCACGCACGCACTCATTCAAGAAGGCGTGGCATTTTCGTCGCTTGGTGTGGTGGTGATCGACGAGCAGCATCGCTTCGGTGTCGAGCAGCGCGCTGCCTTGCGTGGCAAGGGTGCCGGCGAGCAACACACCACACCGGATGTGCTGGTGATGACCGCTACGCCGATTCCGCGCACAGCAGCTATGACCGTGTACGGCGATTTAGAAGTCAGCGTGCTCGACGAACTACCGCCAGGTCGCACGCCGATTGCGACGATGGCAGTGGTTGAGCACAACGAGTCGGGGGAGTCGACCGGCGAGGCAGCGAGCATGTGGGCTGAGGTGCGCAAAGCGCTCGATGACGGCCAACAGGCTTTTGTGGTGTGCCCGATGATTGAAGAGAGCGACAAGTTGGAAGTCGCTGCGGCCGAAGAAATTTACGAGTCGTTGAGCAACGGCGAATTGGCCAAATACAAAATCGGCTTGCTGCACGGCCGCATGTCGTCAAACGAAAAAGATGCTGTGATGACCAAGTTCCGCGACCGCAAATTGATGGCACTCGTGTCGACCACGGTCATCGAAGTTGGTGTCGACGTTCCCAACGCAACTTGCATGGTGGTGCTCGATGCCGACCGTTTTGGTATCGCCCAGTTGCACCAGTTGCGTGGTCGCGTTGGTCGTGGGGCCATCGCCAGTCGCTGCTGGTTGGTGCGCAAGAACCCACACGTTGGCGCCGAGCGGGTGGCGGCTTTGGTGCAATCCACCGACGGTTTTTATTTGGCCGAAGTTGATTTGGAGTTGCGCGGTGAGGGCACACTCATGAGCACTGCGCAAAAAGGTGCCAGCGACCTGAAACTGGCGTCATTGCGCCGCGACGAGCCGCTGATTAGAGCAGCGCGTGAAGTTGCATTTGAAATCATCGGTGCTGATCCGACCCTCAAGCAACACCGCGAACTAGCAGGCGAGGTGAACTTGCTGCTGGCCCGCGAAGAAAAAGAGTTTCTTACCAAGGACTAGTGCAACACGACTAGTGCGCTATTCCATCACCAAGTCCCACCTATCGCGGCAATCACTACAGCGATAGGTGGAGATATCGCCGACGTACCATTCGCCGTCGTCGCGCGCTGGCGTGAGCAGATGGGCGACACCGCCGCAATCCACGCAAACAATCGTGGCCGACGGTGGCTCGGCACGAGTTAACTCGCCGTGCTCACTTTCATCGCTCACTGCAACAGTCAAGCAGGTAACGCATCACCGCAATAGCGTTGAGCACATGCGAGTGGTGGCGGGCGAACTTCGGGGCCGACGCATCGAAGCCCCCGAGGGCAAAACCACGCGACCCACCACCGATATGGCGCGCGAAGCGATCTTCAACAGCCTTGGCAGCCATTACGACTTGACTGGTGCACGCATTGTGGATTGTTTTGCCGGCACGGGTGCCCTCGGCATCGAAGCACTCAGCCGCGGTGCTGCCCATGTGACTTTCATCGAGCAAGACCGCGATGCGCTCGCGTGCCTGAAACAAAACATCGACGACCTGGGGTTGGCGGCGCGAAGCACGATCGTGCGGGGCGATGCGATGTTGCATGTCGCCCAATGCAAAGACGCCACATTGGTGCTGGCCGACCCACCGTATGACTTCACCCAATGGCCCGAGTTTTTGGCCCTCGTGCCGGGCAACCTCGTGGTGGCCGAAGCCGCAGCACTTGTGGCACCACCTTCTGGGTGGGAATCGCTGCGCGAGAAGCGCTATGGGCGTACCCATGTGACGTTTTTGCGACGGCTACCGTAGAAGCTGATGGCAACAGGGCAAGTGGTGTTGTATCCGGGCAGTTTCGACCCGTTTCACCTCGGGCACTTAGACGTAGCCGCCCAGGCCGTGAGCATCTTTGGCTCGGTGGTCATCGCCGTGATGCACAACCCCGAAAAATCTTCGGGCATGTTTTCGGTTGAAGAGCGCGTGCAACTCGTCAAAGACTCCACCGCCCATCTGGCCGGTATTCGTGTCGAGGCCCATGTGGGTTTGGCGATTGACGCGGCGCGAAAAGTCGAGGCTGCTTGCATCGTAAAAAGCCTGCGCAGCGCCACAGATTTCGACGTGGAATCACAAATGGCTCACACCAACTACACCGTTTCGGGTGTGCGAACGATGGTGCTGTTTGCGTTGCCCGAACACGCCTATATAAGTAGTCGCTTTGTGCGCGAGATTGCGCACTACGGTGGAGACGCTTCGGCAATGGTCACCGCACCAGTTGCCAAGGCGCTGGCGAGCCGGGCTCGCCGCTAAACCAAGCGGAGCATCACTATGACTGACAACGACGACCTCCCCACCCAAGAGCTGCCCGAGGTGCTGATGGGGGATGCCGAAGAGATCTTGCTCGATCTCATCGACCTGATCTCCAAGGCGGCCAACGTGCCACTGTCGAGCACGCCACGCATCGACCGCGAAGAAGTCATCGCACTATTGGAAGACGCCATTGCCTGTTTGCCGCATGAAGTGCGTGAAGCACGATTCATGCTCAAAGAAAAAGAAACCTTCCTCACTCGCTCGCAACGCGAAGCCGACGAAATTATCGAAGCCGCACGCACCCAGGCCGAGCGCATGGTGCAACGCACCGAAGTGGTTCGCGCCTCTGAGGCTCGTGCCCGCCAGATTATCGACGAGGCCGAATCCACGGCACGTCGCTTGAAGAGCGAAACCGAGGACTTCCTCGATCGACGTTTGGCCAGTGTCGAGATTCTCATCGACCGTTTGATGAAAACCATCAAGCACGGGCGTGACCGACTCTCTATCACCGGTGTTCAGCAAGCCAATGATCAGATGACCGACGACGCCCCCGACATGTCGGGCGAATTCTTCGACCAAGAAATTGATCGCACCCGCGACCTCAACTGATGGCGTCGGCGCTCGTCGTCAACGTGCTCGACCTGCTGCGTCGGCCAGGTGCAAAAAAATCAGTCACGGTCGTCGCCAAGGCCGACGTATTTGATTTTGCTGACTCGCGCATCAACATTGGCGCCGATGTAGAGATTGACATCGAACTCGAAAGTTCGGTATCGGGGCTCGTGGCCAGTGGTGGGGCACAGGTGGCCTGGGCGTCGATGTGTCGCCGCTGCCTGCGACCAGTGGAGGGCGTTGCCGATGGTGAAATCGACGAAGTGTTTGCCCGCGGCATGCCGGTGCGCCCTGCTGCAGCCGCCAGCGAGCACACGAGTCTGGAAACCGAAACCGAACCCATCGTGGGCGACCAGATCGACTTCACGTTGTTGGTGCGCGAGGCCGTATTGCTGGCCGTGCCCGATGCGCCGCTGTGTCGCGCCGACTGCCCGGGGTTGTGCCCACAATGTGGGGCCGACCGAGCCAGCACCACGTGTAATTGTGTGGTCGAAACGCGCGACCCGCGTTGGGCGGCACTCGACGCCCTGCGTGGCCAGCTAGACGACACGGTAGAGTGACGAAATGGCTGTACCGAAGAAAAAACGCTCCAAAGCCCGCGGACGCACAAGCAAATCCATCAACATGCGTCTGGCTAACCCAGCCAAAAGCGTCTGCCCACGTTGCGGCAACGTCAAAAAGCCACACGTCGT
>JBILFO010000127.1:0-4118 GCA_044351505.1 Ilumatobacteraceae bacterium | reverse complement strand
GCGTGGTGACACTGCATCCGTCGGTGCACGGCGGCATTCTGGCCGACACAACAGATGCAACGCACCGCGCAGATTTAGAACGACACAATATTTCGCCGATTGATTTGGTGGTGGTGAGCCTGTATCCATTTGATTCAAAACCAAGCATCGAGTTGATCGACATCGGCGGCCCGTCGCTGGTGCGTGGGGCAGCCAAGAACCACGCACGTGTCGCAGTGATAACTGATCGTGCCCAATATGGCGACGTGCTCGCCGAGTTGCGGACATCTGGCGCACTGAGCGCGGGCACCCGCCAGCAACTTGCCGCACGTGCATTTGCCGTGACCGCGGCATATGACGCACAAGTTGCTGCATGGTTTGCTCGGTCAACTAGTGACGATACAACCCTTGCTGCACAGCAAAATGCGCAGCCGAATACACAGCCCAGTGCGTTGCCCGAACGCCTTACACTGCAACTTGAGCGTGAGGCGACGCTGCGTTACGGCGAAAACCCGCATCAACGTGGTGCGCGCTATCGCGTCGTGGGCGAACGCAGTTGGTGGAGCAGTGCCGAACAACTTGGCGGCAAAGAGATGTCGTATCTCAACGTGTTTGATGCTGACGCTGCGTGGTCGCTCGTGCATCGGTTTGCCGAACCTGCCGCCGTGGTTGTGAAGCACGCCAACCCATGCGGGTTGGCGGTCGCGTCCGATATCGAAACTGCCTACAAGCGGGCCAACGAGTGCGACCCGATGAGTGCATTCGGTGGCATCGTTGGCTTGAATCGCCCGATGACCAAAGCCACTGCACTGGCCTTGGTGGAGGTGTTTACCGAGGTGGTGATTGCCCCCGAATTCGAGCCGGCAGCGCTCGAGGTTTTGCTCACAAAAAAGAACCTACGAATTTTGCGGGCATCGCAGCCTTTCAGGGATGGTTGGTCGTTACGTGGTGTGGACGGTGCGGTGCTCCTGCAAGACCACGACGCACTATCGGCCGACACATCACAGTGGCAGGTGGTGAGCACAAAGCAGCCGACTGCCGCACAGTTGCGCGATGCAGCGGTGGCGTG
Organism: Ilumatobacteraceae bacterium; assembly: GCA_044351505.1. Lineage (GTDB taxonomy): Bacteria > Actinomycetota > Acidimicrobiia > Acidimicrobiales > Ilumatobacteraceae > F1-60-MAGs027. Next base: position 3,070 of record JBILFO010000127.1, on the reverse strand, counting down.
GGTGACGTGTGCAGCGGTGAGTTCGAATGCCATCGTGTTGGCACGTGATAACAGCGCCGTTGGCATTGGCGCGGGTCAACAGAATCGGGTTGACGCTGCACGCATTGCGTGCACGCGAGCAGGCGAGCGGGCTCAAGGGGCCGTGGCGGCGAGCGATGCGTTCTTCCCATTTCGCGACGGCCCCGATGCGTTGGCTGCTGCTGGCGTTGCAGTCATCGTGCAACCAGGTGGAAGCCAGCGTGATGATGAGTCGATCACTGCCGCCAATGAGCACGGGATGGTGATGATATTCACCGGCCAGCGCCACTTCCGGCACTAGCAGTTGCATTCATCGATCGTCCACTCGCCCAGAAAACCCATCAGCCTCTACGCTTTGCCTAAGGAGCCACAGTATGAGTCACAATCACGAAGTTTTTGACCGCTTCGAGGGGCTTACTTTTGATGATGTCGTGCTCGTACCCGGGTTCAGCGATGTCTTGCCCGACCAAGTTGAAACTGTAACCACCTTTGCGCGAGACATCATGCTGAATATTCCGCTGGTGTCAGCTGCGATGGATCGCGTGACCGAAGCGAGGTTGGCCATTGCCATGGCTCGATGCGGTGGCATCGGGGTCGTGCATCGCAATTTGTCGGTGCAAGACCAGGCTGCCGAAGTGCAGAAAGTAAAACGTTCACAATCAGGAATGATCAGCGACCCAGTCACGCTGCCAGCCACAGCAACACTTGACGATGCCGAACACCTGATGAATCGCTACAAAATTTCGGGTGTGCCAATTACTGATGCTGCCGGTGTGCTGGTGGGCATTTTGACCAATCGTGATGTGCGCTTTTGCTCATCCAGTGATTACAAGCGACCAGTGAGTGAATTTATGACCAGTGAGGGTTTGGTGACTGCCCATGTAGGCACCACGCTCGATGAAGCGAAATTGCTGTTGCAGCGCCATCGAATTGAAAAATTACCGTTGGTCGATGCTGATGGTCGCCTGCGTGGGCTGATCACGGTGAAAGACATCATGAAAGGTCAAGAGTTTCCCAACGCCACGCGCGACTCGGCAGGTCGCTTGCGTGTGGCGGCAGCAGTTGGTGTGGGTGAAGACCTCGAGCAGCGCGTGGAGTCGCTAGTTCAAGTGCAAGTTGATGCGGTGGTTATTGACACGGCACATGGCAATTCGATGGGGGTCGTGAAAGCGATTGAGCGCGTGAAGGCCAGTTGGCCTGATCTGGCGGTGGTGGCGGGCAACGTGGTGGATGAAAGTGGTGTCGAAACATTGCACGCTGCCGGGGTAGATGCCGTAAAGATTGGGGTTGGTGCCGGTTCGATTTGCACAACCCGGGTGGTTGCTGGTGCGGGCATGCCGCAGTTGTCGGCGATTTGGTTTGCTTCGCAGCGAGCCCAACAGCTCGGTGTTGCCGCGATTGCTGACGGCGGCGTTACCTATTCGGGTGACTTAGTCAAAGCGTTAGCCGCTGGCGCCAATGTGGTGATGCTCGGCAGTTTGTTTGCCGGTACCGACGAAGCGCCTGGTGAAGTGGAGTTGTTCGAGGGCCGGCGTTACAAGAGTTATCGAGGCATGGGTTCACTTGGTGCCATGGCCGGGTTGGGCGCTGATCGTTATGGCTCGGCCCAGGGCAGTGGTGGTCGCAATAAATTGGTTCCCGAAGGCATCGAGGGTCGCGTGGCGTACGCCGGTTCGCTGGCGGATGTGGTGTATCAGCTGATCGGTGGTTTGCGCTCGGGTATGGGATATGTCGGTGCAGCGACACTGCTTGATTTGTATCGTCGTGCCAAGTTCATGCGCGTGACCACCGCTGGGCGCGAAGAAAGCCATCCTCACGATGTGACGATTACACACGAGTCGCCGAACTATCACCGTTCGTAACCTCACTCCTGCGCAGTTAGCGCAGGAGTGATACAGCAACTGATGCAGCGCTCGCTACGGCCGAGATCGAAGCGACGACGAGAGTTTTGTTGAATCGTAGGCGTTCGTCTAACGCGTCGAACCGCTTACCAACTTGGATGAACAATCGTTCCATCTGGTCAAAGCGTTGGTCGGTGTTGTCTCTGGCTTCTGCGAAGCGTTGGTCGACAGTGGTGAAGCGTTTGTCGATGTTGTCTTTGGCTTCTGCGAAGCGTTGATCTACCGAGGTGAATCGTTGGTCGATGTTGGCTTTGGCTTCTGCGAAGCGTTGATCTACCGAGGCGAATCGTTGGTCGACCGAGGCGAACTGTTGGTTCATTTCGTGCCGCATGTCGGTGAAGCGTTGGTCAATGTTGGCTTTGGCTTCTGCGAAGCGTTGGTCGGTATTGGCTTTGGCTTCTGCGAATCGTTGGTCGACAGTGGTGAATCGTTGGTCGACTGAGGTGAACTGTTGGTTCATCTCGTGCCGCATGTCGGTGAAGCGTTGGTTGGTATTGTCTTTGGCTCCTGCGAATCGTTGGTCGACGTGGTGTTGCACATCGGTAAAGCGTTGGTCAATATTGTCTTTGGCTTCTCCCGAATTTTGCATAACAACTTCTCGGAAGTCGCTGAATCGCAAATCAAGCGCGGTAACTTGATTGGAGATTGTCTGAAGATGAGCGTTGATAATCAGATGCTCACGCTGCAGCTCGTGGCGCAGGTCAGCCACGGTGACGACGCGGTACTCAGAACCGCTTGGTGTGGTGGTGGGCTCGGTCATGGTCACTGGTTGTATCACTCCTAATAAAGTTGTCAAGTCAACCAAAGTGTTGACATTTACAGAAGTGTGTGCGCGGCTACGCCGAAAAGGTCGATGAATTTCGCGGAGTTATTCAGCTGGCGTTAGCCCTGGGTGATGGCGTCCATCGAGGCGCGAACGGTCATCACGTATGCGTCGCCGTCTGCCGTTCCGGGAATCGACTTTACGAGCAGCTCTATTTCGTCGTCGGAGGCAATCGGCACGAACTGTACGGTGTCCCATTTTCGACCGTCCCCGATGATGGTGCCTTCCGCCGCAAGGTTGGTTGCGCCAGGTAGCTGACCGAATGCAGCATCGCGGTTCGGAGTTTGGCGAACCACCATGGCGACGAGTCGGTTGTCATCAGTCTTTG
>JBILFO010000048.1:0-11433 GCA_044351505.1 Ilumatobacteraceae bacterium | reverse complement strand
CACGCGACCCCAAGGCCCATCGCTATACGCCAGCAGCCGGGTTGCCATTGTTGCGCGATGCAATTGTTACAAAAACCAAGCGTGATAGTGGGTTTGAGTGTGCTTCGTCGCAGGTGTTGGTAACGGTCGGCGGCAAGTACGCAGTGTTTGTGGCGTTCGCCGCGTTGTGCGACCCCGGCGACGAAGTGATTTGCCCAGCACCATATTGGACTACATATCCCGAAGCCATCGCACTGGCTGGTGGTGTGCCCAAGGTGATCGACACCACCGAACAAACCGAATTCAAAGTCACCGTTGAGCAACTAGAACGCGCAAAGACACCGCGCACCAAGGTGCTGCTCTTTGTTTCGCCCGACAACCCGAGCGGTTCGGTGTATTCCCGCGCAGAAACCATTGCCATCGGCCAATGGGCAGCCAAGAACGACGTGTGGGTGGTTACCGACGAGATCTATGAGCACCTCACCTACGGCGGCCACGAGTTTCATTCAATGCCCACGCTGGTACCCGAGATTGCCGACCGTTGTGTAATCGTCAACGGTGTCGCCAAGACCTATGCCATGACTGGCTGGCGCGTGGGTTGGATGATTGGGCCACCCGACGTGATGAAGGCTGCCATCAACTTTCAAAGCCACACCACGAGCAACGTGTCAAACGTGGCGCAATACGCCGCCCTTGCCGCACTCACCGGTGGTTTAGATGATGTCGCACGCATGCGCGCAGCCTTCGCACGGCGTGGTGAGGCGATGCACCAGATGCTGACTGCAATTCCGGGCGTCACCTGCATGAAGCCACAGGGTGCGTTTTACTGTTTCCCCAACGTGGGCGGTTTATTGCAGCGCAATATTGGTGGCATCACCGCCCACAACACCATGCAGTTGGCTGATCTCGTGCTCGAGCAAGCAAAGGTGGCGTTCGTGCCTGGTGAAGCCTTCGGTGCGCCTGGGTATGCCCGCTTTTCGTTTGCGCTGGGTGATGACGACCTGCGCGAAGGTATTTCGCGGTTCGCCTCGCTTGTTGCCGGCTGAACTGATACGGTCAAGGTGCTGCAGCAATAGTTGCAGTGCATGTTCGTAAGCGAAGTCCGGTGAAATTCCGGCACTGTCTCGCAACGGTAATGCGACTACTGACTCAAATCGGTGCGTCGTAAGTCCGGTCGCCTAACGAATGTGACCCATCAACTGCTCTCGCAAGAAGAGCAAGGAGAAAACATGAAAACGTTACGACTGGTCGGCCTTGCCGGCCTTTTTTTATTGGTATCCACCTTGGCCGCCTGTGGCAACAATGGTGATGACTCGGCAGTGACCGAAGAATCAACAGCAGTGGAAACTACCGTTGCTGCAGAATTTCCGGTAACTGTTGGTGATCTCACGCTCGACGCTGAGCCACAACGAATCATTTCCATGTCGGCAACGGCAACGGAAATGCTGTTTGCCATTGGTGCTGGTGATCGTGTGATTGCGGTCGATAATTTCTCAAACTTTCCGGAAGCGACAGCGTCACTTGAAAAACTTGACGCATATCAACCGAACATTGAAGCAATCTCGGCATTGAGCCCCGACCTCGTGATCATCAGTTACGACCCAGGCAACTTGGTCGAGCAATTGACGACACTGTCATTACCTGTGTTCAATGCCGGTGCCGTGGCCGACTTGGCTGGTGCATATGCCCAACTTGAACAACTCGGGGCACTCACTGGCCAACTAGCCGAGGCGGTGCAGGCGTCCAGTGATATGCAGACTGCGATCACAGAAATTGTGGACGGTGTGACCAAGCTTGATCCACCGCTGACATATTTCTACGAACTTGACCCCACGCCGTACACCGTCACCTCCAACACCTTTATCGGTGGTGTGATGGCGTTGATGGGCCTAGCCAATATCGCTGACGGTGTGGAAGAAGGTAACGATTACCCGCAATTGTCGGCTGAAGTCATCGTCGAAAAAAACCCGGACATTATCTTCCTGGCTGACACCAAGTGCTGTGCGCAATCGGCTGAAACTGTCGCCGCCCGTGATGGTTGGGGTGGGTTGCAAGCCGTTTCGCTGGGCTCGATTGTGGCGCTCGATGACGACATCGCTTCGCGCTGGGGGCCACGTCTGGTGGATTTGGTGCGTGCCGTAGCCGAAGCAATCACCTCGCTGTTGGCAAAGTCTTAGGCAAGTCAACGAGCAATCACCATGGCTACACCCAGCATGTTCGCCACACCGCGAGGCGGTCGAATGACGTGGTGGCTGCTGGGTGGGCTAGCTGTGGTGCTAGCCGCGGTGGTCGGGCTTTCGCTCGGGCCAGCTGGGCCCACGTGGTGGCGGGTGCCATTGGTGTTGCTTGATCGACTGCCGTTGTTGTCCATCGATAGCGGTGTCACTGATGCACAGTGGAACATCGTGTGGCAGATTCGTGCACCACGTGTGGCATTGGCGGCCTTGGTGGGGGCGATGTTGTCGCTGGCTGGTGCCAGTTATCAGGGTGTGTTTCGCAACCCGTTGGTCGACCCGTATTTGTTGGGTGTGGCGGCCGGTGCGGGGCTTGGTGCAACGATTGCATTTGCAGTTAATCGCGACGCAACAGCAACGTGGCCCATCAATCCCGTGCCGATTGCAGCGTTCATTGGTGGTGTTATCGCAGTGGCGCTCACCTACACCGTCGGTACGGCATTCGGGCGTTCGCGTTCAGCCACGACGCTCGTGTTGGCTGGTGTTGCGGTTACGTCGCTCGCAACTGCGGTGCAAACATTCGTGCTACAACGCAACAACGATGTCGTGCGACAGGTGTATTCGTGGATTCTTGGTCGTCTGACGTCTGCAACGTGGGGCGACGTGCGACTGGTATTGCCCTACATTGTGGTGAGCGCAATAACTTTGTTGCTGTATCGACGGGTAATCGATGTACTGCGCGTCGGGGATGACGAAGCACGGGCCCTTGGTGTGAATGTGAGCCAAGTTCGCATCATTGTTGTGCTGGCAGCAACACTCGGCACCTCTGCAGCAGTAGCAGTGAGTGGCCTTATTGGGTTTGTTGGCATCATTGTGCCGCATGCGGTGCGATTGTTGATGGGCTCGTCGAATCGCATCGTGCTGCCGCTCAGCATGTTTGCCGGTGCAGCGTTTTTGATTGCCGCCGACATACCCGGCCGCATCCTTACGTCGCCATCTGAAACACCCATCGGTGTGGTGACGGCTTTTTTCGGTGCCCCTTTCTTCTTGTTTTTGCTGCGCATGCGTGAGGCCCGCCAATGAACGGTCTCACTCTGCGTGGCGTGCGTGTGGAGTACGGCGGCTGTGCAGTGGTCAGCAGTGTCGACGAAACGCTTTCGGCAGGCGAGTGGCTGTGTTTGATTGGCCCAAATGGTGCCGGCAAATCTTCGTTGCTGCGTGCACTCGCGGGGCTTATTGACTTTTCGGGCAGCGTGCAACTTGACGGCGGCGAAATACGTGGCTTGAGTGCCCGCGAATTGGCTAGACAAGTGGCTTTTGTGCCGCAAGAACCGGTGTTGCCCGATGACATGTCCGTAACCGACTACGTCATGCTCGGGCGCAACCCGTATATCTCTACATTCGGGCGCGAGTCAGCGCACGATCGCGACGTTGTCGCCGGACTCATCACGGAACTGTCATTGGCGGTGTATGCCCGGCGGATGCTTGGCACGTTGTCGGGTGGTGAGCGTCAACGCGTTGTGATTGCGCGGGCACTCGCCCAAGAGGCGCCGGTGCTGTTGCTCGACGAGCCCACGAGTGCGCTCGACCTTGGCCACCAACAACATGCGTTGGAACTCGTCGATCGGCTGCGGCGGGCCAAGAACCTCATCGTGGTATCAGCGATGCACGATCTCACGCTGGCTGGTTTGTATAGCGATCGATTGCTATTGCTGCATCAAGGGGTGGGGGTTGCACGCGGTAGTGCTCGTGAGGTGTTGCGAAGTGAAACGCTGGCTGAGTTTTACGGCGTTTCTGCCCGCGTCATTCATGAACAAGACGGTACGGTGGTGGTTGTGCCACAGCGCAGCCACGGAGAGATATAGAAATCTTGGATGAAGTAGCCGCCCGAGCTTTAGATGCCCAGGTTGCTGGTTGTGCCGCTGCACACCAACGTTTGCTGGCAAGCCTTGCTGAGTTGAGCGATGCCGACGCTCGAGCGGATTCGATGCTGCCTGGTTGGTCGCGGGGTCATGTGTTGAGCCATCTGGCGCGCAACGCCGATAGTCATGCGCGTATGTTTGAAGCCGCAACGAGGGGTCAAGAGTCGCCGCAGTATCCGGGCGGCATGGCGGGTCGGGTTGCGGAAATCGAAGCCGGTGCAAGTCGGACTGCCGCAGAACTTGTCGCCGATACGCGGGTGTCGATTTACACGCTCGAAGCAGCGTGGGCGGGGGCGTCATCCACCACGTGGCAGGGTTACGGCATCAAATCCCACTCCGATGGCGCGCCACGTGTGCGCATTTCAGATTTGGTGCTCATGCGGTGGTGTGAAGTCGAGGTGCATCACGCCGACTTGAACATTGGTTTTACCCACCATGATTGGACACCATTGTTTGTTCGCTACGACCTAGATCGACAAGTGATGTCATGGCGGGCGCGCAAACCGATGGGGCTGACGACATTGCCCGAAGTGATTCAAAAACTCGCACCTAACGATCGCTTGGCATGGTTTTATAACCGCATCACCGTTGCCGGGGTGTCTGCCCCACAGGCCTATTGATGCGTAGTCGACGAATGGCGACAGCACTCGTCATAGCGATGTTGATGATTGCTGCTTGTGGCGGTGAGTCAAACGGTCCGAAGCAGGGTGTGCACGATCATGGTGGCAAAGATGCGTTCAATGCTTCACTCGTGGCAGAAAATGTGATTGCAGATGTGACAGTGGCACCAGCCAAAGTTGGCGATGTCATCGTGCACATGGAGTTTGCCCCGCCTGGCGGCAAGTTACAGCAAGTGGCGTCGGTAACCGGCAACCTAATACCGCCGGATATGGCCTTCTCAACGTTGGTGTTACGGTTTGAAAAGAGTGGCACGAACCACTTTCACTACGAACTTGTCGTGCCGACACCAGGTGAGTGGACTTTGGCGTTTGACGCAGTCCTGGCTGACGGCACTGCAGCGCTGTACACCACCAAAGTGACTTTTACGCCGTAACTGTCTCCCGCAACACCAAGTGATGCGGCATACCCGAAGCTGGTTCAATGAATTGCTCGTCGACGATGTGGAACCCGCAACGCTCGTAAAAATACAACGCTGAATCACGGGCTTTGGCCCACACGTATCGGGCACCGACGCTGTGAGCGTGGGTCATTCCGGCATCGATAAGTGCGTGCCCGACGCCCGAGTTCTGCATCTCGTCAAGCACCGCCATGCCACGTAGTTGTACGGCCGTACTTGTGGTGTCGTGTTGCCACGGCCGAATCAACCAGGTTGACGTGGCCACCACGCGGTTGCCGATTGCGGCGCCGATGTGGGCGGTGTGCGGCTCGTCATCGCCGTCGTATGTGGCATCTTGTGATGGGGTGCCCCGTCGCAACACATCCAGTCGCACAGCCAGGGCATCGGCCACAGCGATGTGTCGAATCGTGAAGGCTGGTGACATCGCCTACAAGTCTGGCGGGCAATCACCTATGCGGACAACGTCGCAAACTCGATTGAGCGATGGCACAACGCAGCACCTTCGGCACGGTCGTGGGTTACATGCACCACCGTGGTGCCGAGTTGCTCAAAAAGGCTGCGCACATCGCCCAGCAACTGGTCGTGCAGCTCATTGTCAAGGCCGTTGAGTGGCTCATCAAGCAGCACGATGTTCGGCCCACCAGCCAAAGTACGGGCGAGCGCCACACGCTTGGCCTCACCTCCTGACAAACTCGCCGTGCGACGATGTTGAAAGCCGCTTAGCCCCACACGCTCGAGCCATTCTTGGGCAACGATGAAGCGCTCGCGTTTTGCAACACCACGCACACGCAGCGCATACGACACGTTGTCGGCCACGTCGAGATGGGAAAAGAGTTGATCGTCTTGAAACACCAACCCCACGCCACGTTGGTGGGCTCGAGTGTGGGTCACATCATGGTGATTGAGTCTGATTGACCCAGCATCAACGTGCACCAAACCTGCGATGGCATGCAGCAAAGTGGTTTTGCCGCAACCGCTTGGGCCGTGCACTGCGACTCGTTCACCAGGCTGCACCACCAGCGAGACGCCATCGAGCACCCTGCGCCCGTCACGCACCACCACGAGATCAGCGACGTGCAACACGGTCAGACCTCCCGAGGGCAGATTCCACCAACACGAGTGCAGCGATACACACCGCCACGAGTAGTGACGCCAGCACAAACGCCTGCGCCCGCACCAAGTCGCCGGTGCGCGAGAGTAAGCGGGCGATCATGACCGGCATCGTTTCGCCATCTGCGCGCGACATAAGCGACGCTGCACCGAACTCGCCGAGTGACACCGCAATGATCAAGCCGAGTGATGCCACGATTGCCGGTCGCATGCGGCGCAAGTCGATGTCGACGAGGCGGCGCAATTCTCCGGCACCGAGCACCGCTGCTGCTTGATGCAGACCAATGGGCGTGGTTCGCCAGGCTGGCACCAGCACGCGAACCGCGAGTGGAAACGCCACCAAGGTGTGGGCAAGCGCCACAAACCACCATTTTGCCCGCCAGTCAAACCAACCGATGTCGAAAGTAAGCATGAGACCAAGCCCCAGCGTCACCGGTGATACAGCGAGCACCACAATCGACAGTAAGTCAACGAGGCGTCCAATCGTGTTAAGCCGAACGATTGCCAACGTGGTGAGCACGGCGAGTGCCACACCTAACGCTCCAGCGAATAACGCCGTGCGTATTGAGGCCCGTATCGATGCAGCAAGAGATGTGTCAAAAATCGTGCGCCAGGCCGCCAGCGACAACGTGTCACCCACCTGCACAGATCGCCACAGCAATGCGGCAATCGGCAGCAGCACGAATGTTGCCGTTACACCAGCCACACCAAATGCAAAGAGTCGTTGGCGATGGGCAACAGCAGTGGGCGGCACTGCAGCAAGGTGAGAGAGCCCTTGTTCGTGTCCGCTGAGTCGACGAACCACTCCAATCACACCGACCACAATGACGAGTTGCACGAGAGCCAGCACTGTCGCAGCAGGTATGTCACCAATGCCGAATGCACGCAGGGCGATTTCACTCTCTAACGTGCTGCGGCGGGGGCCACCGAGTACTCGAACAACTGCAAACGAAGAAAAGCAGTACAAGAAAATCACTGCAGCGGCCGCCGCCGTGGCCCCGCGGATGAGCGGCCAGACAATGGTGCGCCAGACAACGGTGGGCGAAGCACCAAGTGTGCGAGCAGCGTTGATGAGTTGGATATCAAGTAACTCGAGGCGAGCACCAACCACGCGAACCACGACCGCAATATTGAAATACACGTGGGCAATCACCACTGCAAACATGGTGTAGTGCAACGAGCGCGGCAATACGGCCAGAAATGCGGTGGCAACCACCACCGATGGCAGTAAAAAGCCCACCGTAGTTGTGGCGCGCAGGATGCGTCGACCGCGAAAGCGATGCAGGCCGATCAGCCAGGTGACTGGCGCAGCGACCACGAGTGTGACGGCAACACTGATTGCAGATTGCCACAGCGAGAACCACACCAGTCGCCATGTTGATGGCAAGGCGAGAACGCGTGAAATATCCGACGGCGCAACGAACCCGCCAACCATAGTGAGCACTGGCGCGACCAGAAACACCCCGAGCCACAACGACACCACGACCAGCGCCACGCGTGCTGGGGCAGGGTGCCAGACGGGCTCGCCCATGGACAAGGGCTCGCTCATCGCAGCATGATGTCGCTGAATTGCTCGAGCCATTCAGCCCGCCGTTCGGCAATGACAGCTGGGTCAATTGTTAGTGGGTTGTCGGGCCGCAGTGCGTAGTCGAGAAACTCTTTGGGCACGTTGGCCGTGTTGTTGATCGGCCACACGAATTGAGTGAGTGGCAAGTCTTCTTGAAACTGGCGCGAGACAAAAAAGTCGATGAGCAGTTGTGCCTGCGCCAGATGTTTTGAACCACGCAAAATGCCCGCAAATTCGTACTGTCGAAAGCAGGTGAGTGCGGCAACTGCCGTTGGGGCCTCAGTAGGGCGGGGGTCAGCAAAGATCACTTCGGCTGGTGGGCTTGTTGCATAGCTCACCACTAAAGGCCGCTCACCGTCGGATGCTGCCGTGAAATGCCCGTAGTACGCATCACTCCACGACTCCACCACGAGAATGTTGTTGTCACGCAACGTTTGCCACCACTGCTGCCAACCATCATCAAACTCGGCGATGGTCGCCAACAAAAAAGCCAAGCCAGGCGACGACGAAACTGGGTTGGGTGTGACCAACAGGTTGCGATATGTAGACGATGCGAGTGCTTGCAGCGTGAGCGGTGGTGTGATGTTGCGTTCGGCAAACCACGCCGTGTCGTAGTTGATGCACACATCACCTGAGTCGACTGGGGTGACCTCACCGTTGGGTGCCAGCGCCACTGCCGAAACGTCAAGATCATCGCGATGCACCGTCACATAGGGCACAAAAACGTCGGCATCAAGAGCGCGCGAAAGCAAGGTGTTGTCCACGCCCCACAACACGTCACCTTCAGGGTTGCCGCTGGCTAGCGCCGCTTTGGTGACGAGGGTGCCGGCGTCACTATTGCGAACGAGTTCAACTTTGATGCCAGTCTGCAGCGTGAAGTCATCAAAAATGGTTTCGGTGGGGGTGAACGATTCGTGTGTCAACAGGCGAAGTGTGACTGGCCCGTTGGTTTTCACAGCCGCATCATTCGTGCTGTCACTCGTGCAGGCAGCAAGCAGTGTGCTGGCAGTGGCTAAGCCGATCAGCAGAGAGCGAATTTTCATAGTGGTGCATCCACGGTGATGATGAGGCGACCGGTAGTAACCGTGACCGAGAATTCGCCAGACATCGCTTGATTGCTGATACCTCGCGAGGCCGCAGCAAATAGCGACTCGTCGTGCAGCGGCCAGTGCAAGTTGCTCGTGGTAACACCGTGTGCATCGCCACCGAATGGAATCAACCCGATGACATCGCCGGTGGTACATGAAATAGTGACAGTCTCGCCAGCTCGCACAGGGTAGGCCCGTGAACGCGCAAGGCGCACTTCGACCTGTGTGCCGTGCAGCGAATCCAAAAACATCACCGCGAACAGCGCCAATTGGTGATCGAGGCGCCCGCCGCCACCGCTGATCACGATCAGCCGTGTGGCACCGAGGCTTGCTGCATAGTGCAGTGCGAGTTCGGCATCACTTTCGTTTTTGTCGACAGCGTGCTGCACCACGATTGTGCCCAGGGCCTTGAGTGCTTCGAGTGCGGTCGCCTCGATTGAATCCATATCGCCAATTACCACCGAGATATCGAGCCCGAGCGCTGGCGCCAACTGCACACCCGAATCAGCGGCAATGACCGTGCAATTTGCAGGCAGATCGCCGATGGCTTGTGCATTGATTGGCTCGCCACCGAGTAGCACGATTACGGTCTCGGTGTTCGCTGCAACCGTTGTCATATCGCTCCCTCCGCTGGCATTACCCAGATCAGGTCTGCGGGTCGGTGGTGGCTACCACCCTCTCAGCCCGATGTTTCTCGGGCTCCCCGTGCTTGTGACGCAAACTCTAACGCCAAGACCGAGTGTGATGACGATGGTGCTCAGTAGCCTGCGAAGCGTGTCAGACACCAAACAATCACCGTTTGCCGGCTCAGTGCCCACATCACCCCTGGCTGACTCAGCTTCGGGTGACTCGGCCTCGGGCGATTTATCGGCCACTTCGCCTCGCGACACGATTATTTCGGTTTCGACCGTTGCCCTGGCAAAGTTAAAAGAATTGCGCGCCACCGAACCTGATGCCGAGAAACTCGGGTTGCGTCTTGCCGTGGTATCGCCACCAGGAGAAGATTTTCGCTACGACCTTGTGTTTGAAGAATTCTTGAAGTCGGCGTTTACCGACGAAGTGCGCACGATTGACGGCTTTAAGTTCATCATGCCCAGTAGCGATGTGGATTTGTTGCGTGGCGCCGAACTTGACTACAACGAGCAAGCCGGGCTCGTGTTGCGCAACCCGAATCGGCCCAAAGCCCCGGCCGTTGAAGGTCTTGTGCGCGATGACGAAACGTCAGCGCAAATCGAAGCAATCGTGTCGGTAGACGTGAACCCGATGTTGGCGGCCCATGGTGGGTTCGTTACGTTTGCTGGCCATGACACCGAGGGCACCGCCTATTTCACGATGGGTGGCGGTTGCCATGGTTGCTCGATGAGCAAACAAACGATGCTCGATGGGGTGCAGACCATGATCACCGAGCGGGTAACGACGATTACCAAAGTGCGCGACCTCACTGATCACTCCAGTGGCGCCAACCCGTATTTCAGCTAATTAGCTGTCGCCACCTCGTCGCTGGGCCGCTGCTGCCTCGATGCATGCAGTCGGAGCTTTTTTCGTAAGACGTTGCACCTCGCGATTGGGCGACAAATTAGTTCCCTGCTTCCAGGCGTCCAAATACGGCTGTGGCCAGATTTCGCCACGCCGCACATTTTGCTCGGACATGGGGCAAATTCGTGAAACACCAAAATGCAGGTGACATAGCGTGACGCGGGCGTTACCAGATGTTCCAACGGTGCCTATTTTTTGTCCCGACACAACCCGTTGCCCCGGTTTCACCATCAACCGCCCGAGATGTGAAAAGTAATAGCGCACGAAGTCGTCGCCATGCAGAGTGATTGTCAGCCCACCGCGGGTTCCTGGCTCGTCAACCCTGGCATCCCATGTATCTGTGTCTCGCACTGCGTGGATCACCCCCGAGATGGGTGCACGAACAATCTGTCGACAGCCAGTCAAATCAGCAGCGGGGTAGTTGAGATGATCGCGTGGGTAAAACACGTTGGGCCCAGATACCGGAAACGTATACACCCACTCGCTGCGCTTTTTGCGCCGTTGGTCGGCGGCAGAGTTATCTGCAGCAGCATTGTCACCACCTGACGAGCCAGTGTGTGGCACCAGACTGGAAGCGGCTGTCGCGAAGATCACGACAGCCCCCCACATGTCGCTACTTTTTCTTCCAGCCCGTTGGGCAGCGGGTGGCAGTGAACTTTTTGGTGGTCTTGCCCTTTGCGCAGGTGATTGACTTGGACTTGCCCGGCGCGGTCTTGGTAACGCCAACATCACCACCTGCAGCGGTGTCCTTGATTCGCATCGTTGCGCGCTTGATGCTGAAGTTGTTGTCCGAACCACCCGCCGCATAGTAGATACGAAACACGTTTGGCGACACTTCGTAGCCCGTGGGATCCAGCCGACCTATATCCGTGCTGGTGAGTAATTGTGGCTTCGCCCACGAGAGACCGTCGGTGGATGTGGATACGTAGAGTTGCTGAACTTTTCGAGCTCCGGACGCGGAAGTGCAACCTGGTCCGTC
>JBILFO010000167.1:0-2830 GCA_044351505.1 Ilumatobacteraceae bacterium | reverse complement strand
CCCCATGCTTTGGTGTCCTTGGATACCTGCATTCCGGTTGAGGCGATCGTTGCAGTTCCAAACGACAGACAGTTGGCGTCGTTGCACGCAGCGGAGTACACGGCTTGTGTGTTGCTTGCCATGTCAATTCGCTTGAAGTACGCACGTACACCACTCGGGGTGGTAGCCAGAGCGAAGTCGCTGATGGGAGAACCCGTCACATTCAACGTTTCACTCGAGCACGATCCTGCGTCATTGCACATGCTCACTGCGGTGCCAGCAGGAACCATGTCGCTACGAAATACGCGATCGCCGCTTGCAGTTTTTTCTACGTGGGGTGACACGCCGTTGATACCGAGTGAAACGGCGTCGTCGGTGAGCTGCCATTCGACCACGGCTTGCGCCGAGGCGTGTGGAAGGCCGACTGCGAGGAGTAGGGCGAGGGGCAAAGTCTTGAAATATTTCATATTTCTAAGGTATCACTGCGTCACTTGGTTGCCAAGGTGGGGTCAATTTGTTCGCGCAACCCGTCGCCCAGCAACGTGGCGCCCACGACTGCCACGCTAATCAACAGCGCTGGCCATAAAACGAGCAACGGGTGCACCAGCACGTATTGCTGGGTGGACGCCAGCATGCGTCCCCATGATGGGGTGGGTGGTGTGGCCCCGAGACCCAAATAACTGAGGGTGGATTCCGCAACAATGGCGATGGAGGCTGCACCAGTCGCCTGCACGGTGAGCGAGGCGAGAATATTGCGAAGCACGTGAGTGCGCACGATTGCCCATGTGCTGCTGCCGGAATAGCGAGCAGCTGTAACAAACGGCGAATGCAAGATGTCGGCTGCTTCGCGTCGAGTCACCACTGCAATTGATGCCCCAGCAGCGATGCCAACGGTCAGTACGACGGTGACGGTTGAGGGCCCCCGTGCAGCCACGATGACCAGTGCCAGCAGCAAAGCCGGAAACGCAACAAACACGGTTGCCAACGACATGATCGCGTCGTCTAGCCAACGCCGTGATGCTGCGGCCGTGATGCCAAGAAATGTTCCGATGACCAGCGCGATGGCGGTGGCGAGCAATGCGGCGAGCAATGTGGTGCGTGCACCAGCGATGATGTTGCTCAGCACATCACGACCGAGTTGATCGGTGCCCAGCAAGTGAGAAAACGACGGGCCTGCAAAGCGTGCCTGAGCATCGACTTGTAGAGGCGGATACGGGGTCCACACCAAACCAGCCAATGTAATAACGAGCAAAGAGCCCGTCATAGCTGCCCCAATCGTGAACGAAAGTGATCGCCTCATGTGAGCCGCCGCGGGTCGAGGCGATCATTGACGAACTCGACGATGAGCCGAATAAGAAAAATGCCCACCACCAGAACCAACAACGTTGATTGCACTTTGGTCACGTCACGGTTGGCAATGTCTCGCACCAACATCGACCCAAGACCTGGCAGGGCAAACACGCTTTCTACAACGACTGCACCAGTGAGCAAGGTGGACAACTGCAGCGCAGTCACGCTGAGCACGGGTGAGAGCACGAGGCGCGATGCGGTGGCAAGAGCAGCATCAGACGTGCGACCCGCGGCGCGGGCAGTGCGGAATGCATCCGACGCGACAAAGTCGAGCGCATGCGAACGGGCGAAGCGCACCAAAATTGCCATCTGGGCGAGCGCCAAGGTGATGACTGGCAGCACGAGAGACCGCCCAGCATCAATTGGTGTGCCCCAACCAGCCGTCGGAAACCCGCCGGCTGGCAGCACTCGGAGCTGCACGGCAAACACCAAGATGAGCACGATGCCAATCACAAATGTGGGAATCGCCAAACCAACTTGGGAAAGCGACACTGCGACCAGACCAGTAGCCCGCTTGCGTCGCAATGCAGCTCGCTGACCGACGATGACTGCGGTGAGCACTGCAATTGTTGATGAAAAAATAATGAGTGGGATGGTCACGCGCAATCGGTGGACAATTTCACCGCCGATGTCGTCACCCGAGACGAGTGAGCGACCGAGGTCTCCCCGCAACGCGTCGAGTATCCAATCGAAATACTGCACGACCAGTGGGCGACTGAACCCATATTCGCTACGTAATTGTTCGAGCGCAGCGGGGGTGGCACTCACGCCCAGACGAGATGTTGCTATGTCGCCGGGCAAGACCCGCAACAACACGAACACCATCACCGTCGAGATGGCGATACCCATGACGGTGAGGGCGAGTCGGCGCACAACGCCGTTCATATCTAATTGCTACTAGACGCGTTCAATACGTGCGATGTTGTATGAGTCTCCGACAGAGTTTTTGGCAAGGCCGGTCACGCCACGCTTGGCCACCTGCAAACTTGGCATTAACCACAGCCAGTCGCTGGGTGACTGCTCGGAGAGCAATCGGGCGGCTGCGCGCAATGCGGCCGTGCGTTCTTGGGGCTCGGCTGCGGCACCCGCTGCGGCAATCAAGTCGCGATATTCGGCGTTATCAAAGCGAAAGTAATAGTCGGGGTTGGCATAAATCGCCATGTCGTTGCGCTCAATATGACACACGATCGTGAGGTCGTAGTCAGCTTTAGTGAAGACGCGATCCAACCATTCGTCCCAGGTGACCGGAGTAATGGTGACGTCGAAGCCAACCTTGCCCAGGGCGTCGGCGATGAACTCGCTCGAATTGGTGGCGTAGTTGATCGGCGGCACGTCAAGGGTGATTGGTGTGCCTGCCACAACACCTGCGGCAACTAGCGCTTCGCGTGCCGCACTTTCGTCGTATGGCGCAACATCGGTGAGATCTTCAAACCACGGGTCGGTTGGTGGCACAAAGCTGCCGATTTCGGTGCCGTACCCCGCCCATGCAACATCGATGAGG
>JBILFO010000126.1:0-4121 GCA_044351505.1 Ilumatobacteraceae bacterium | reverse complement strand
AGCGGCGACCCGTACGGCGGGCCAGTTGTTGGTGCTGGTCAAGCCGCAGTTCGAAGCCAGCAAACCCGAAGTCGACAAAGGTGCTGGGGTGATCATCGACGATGCGATTCGCCAGCGGTGCATCGCAGAGGTGCGGGAAGCGTTCGTGCGCTACGGGGTGAGACCGCGTGGGGAAGTGGAGTCGGCAGTGGCTGGGCCAGCCGGCAATCGTGAGCATTGGCTACGCCTGACGCGCGAATAGCCTGAACCACATGGCCAATGTCATGGTGGTGGCCCACCATACGCGCAGTGAAGTGCCGCCGCTGTTGGGCGAACTACGAGCAGAACTGTCGCGCTCTGGTCATCATTTGTGGATGTGTCATGCCGACGCCCAAGCGCACGGTTTGGCCGATGTGGCGAGCGACCGAGACGCAGCTGATTCAGATCTCGTCGTGGTCTTGGGTGGCGACGGCACAGTGCTGCGCGCCGTCAGTTTGCTTAATGGTGCTCCCGTGCCAGTGCTGGGGGTCAACGTTGGGGTGTTGGGTTATCTCACTGAAGTGGGCGTCGATGGCGCTGTCAAGGCTGTTGCTGCGGCCCTGAGCGGCCAAGCTGGACGCGACTTCATCATCGACGAGCGAATGCTGTTGCAGGTGACCGTAGCCAAAAAAGACCAACCAAATTTGGTTTGGCGTGCACTCAATGAAGCAGTGTTGGAAAAACAGCAGTCAGGCCACACCGTATGGATTGACGTGGCGGTCAATCACGAGCTGTTCGAGCGATACTCGGCCGACGGCGTCATCGTGGCCACGCCGACTGGGTCTACGGCATATTCCATGTCGGCGCGTGGGCCAGTTGTTTCGCCGCGTCATCGTGCACTGATTGTCACGCCTGTGTCGCCGCACATGAACTTTGATCGTTCATTGGTGTTGGGCCCCGATGAGCATCTGCAGATGACCGTTGCGGGCACTCGACCTGTCGACTTGTCGCTCGATGGTCAACGCGTCGCGAGTTTGGCAGCCAGCGATGTGGTGACGTTTGCTCCTGACTTGTGCACGGCGCGATTTATTCGATTTGCCGAACCGCAATTTCACCAAATTTTGCGCTCCAAATTTGGGCTGTCGGAGTAGGCGTGCTCGCAGAACTACACATCGAGAATTTCGGTGTGATCGAGTCGGCAACAATCGTGCTGAAAGATGGTTTGTCGGCACTCACCGGCGAAACAGGTGCCGGCAAGACGATGGTGGTCGAAGCCATTAATTTGTTGATGGGTCAACGTGCTGACGCATCGGTGGTGCGACCAGGGGCCGATGAGTTGCGTGTCGAAGGCAGGTTCGTATCTGCTGATGGCACTGAGCGTGTGCTGTGTCGCGTGGTGCCACGCGATGGTCGTTCGCGGGCCTATGTGGACGGTCGTTTGGCGACGGTCAACCACCTCAGTGAACTGGGGGCTGAACTCGTAGACCTGCACGGCCAACACGAACACCAAAGCCTGTTGACTGCACCAGCCCAACGGGCCGCCCTCGACGCTTTTGCCGACATTGATCTGTCGGCACTGCGCACAGCGCGAGCGCAGGTGACCGAAATCGATGCAGCGCTTGCCACGATGGGTGGCGACGAGCGGGCCCGGGCGCGCGAAATTGATCTCCTGCGATTTCAAGTCGACGAAATTTTGCGGGCCGAATTGAGCGACCCGGATGAAGATGCAGTACTGGAACGCAGCATCGATTTACTGCAGGATGCCGAGTCACATCGCGAGTCTTTGGCCACGGCCATTGGTGCACTCACCGATGATGATGGTGCACTCGACCGCATGGGTTATGCCGCAGGTGCGCTGGGGCGCGGCGATGCGATGCGCGAGCATGTGGAGCGCATTCGCGAGCTGCAGTCACTCATCGGTGACGCCGCTGACGACATGCGTCGGGTGCTCGAGCAAGTGGATCAAGATCCAACGCGTTTGGCGGCTTTGGTTGAGCGGCGCCAGACATTGTTTGACCTGCGCCGCAAGTATGGCGACACCGTGGCCGGTGTTATTGCCTATGGTTTTGAGACCGCTGCTCGTTTGAGCGAACTTGAATCATGGGAAGAACGAGCCAGCGATTTGGATGCTCGGCGTACCGCGGCACTTGTGGCATTGCAAAAAGCCGCGCGCAAGGTGCGTGTTGCTCGGCAGGCGGCTGCGCCTGCGTTGGCCAAAGCAGTCGAAAAAAATCTGGCACGGCTGGCCTTGGGGGCGGCGCGGGTAGAGATCATCGTTGGTGGTGATGAGACCATTGACTTAGCTGGCGACGAGGTGACGTTTTTGCTGGCCGCAAACCCAGGTAGCGAGCCCGCCCCGCTCGCCAAGGTGGCATCGGGTGGTGAGTTGGCGCGAACCATGTTGGCGCTGCGCTTAGTGCTCACCGAGGCACCCAGCACGTTGGTGTTCGACGAAGTTGATGCGGGCATTGGCGGCGACGCAGCAGTGGCAGTGGCCGAAGCATTGGCGGTGCTCGGCGAACGGCACCAAGTGTTGGTGGTCACCCACTTGCCGCAGGTTGCCGCACGCGCTGCGAATCATGTGGTGGTCAATAAAGAAGTACGTAAAGGCATCACCTTTGCCACAGCACGAACCCTGGCTGAAGATGAGCGAGCCGAAGAGATTGCCCGCATGCTGTCGGGAAGTCTGGCCGTGGAATCAGCCGTGGAACATGCCAAGAATCTGCTGAAAAGTCGCCAGAAGACACCCCCGACCCGCAGGTAAAGGTAGGCTGACCTTCCGTCAAGGTTGATTCTGGCGGCACCCCGCTCAGATGATGATGACGGGAGGCAAGAAGTGGCAAAGCATGTGTTCGTCACAGGCGGTGTAGCCAGCGCTCTTGGCAAAGGTCTCACTGCTTCGTCGCTAGGTCGCTTGCTTAAGATGCGTGGTCTGCGCGTCACGATGCAAAAACTGGATCCGTACATCAACATCGACCCGGGCACGATGAACCCGTTCGAGCACGGCGAAGTGTTCGTCACTGACGACGGTGGTGAAACCGATTTGGATCTCGGTCACTACGAGCGGTTCATTGATGAAAACCTCACCCGGTCGTCAAACGCCACGACGGGTTCGATTTATCAGGCTGTTCTGGCCGCCGAACGCCGTGGGGATTACCTCGGGCGCACGGTGCAAGTTATTCCGCACGTCACTGACGAGATCAAGCGTCGTATTCAGCGCATCACCACCGAAGATGTTGATGTTGTCATCACCGAAGTGGGTGGAACCGTCGGTGACATTGAGATTTTGCCGTTCTTGGAGTCCATTCGTCAGTGGCGCAACGAAGTGGGTCGCGACAATGTGTGCTACATCCACGTCACCTTGGTGCCGTTCATTGGGCCGAGTGGTGAGCAAAAGACCAAGCCCACTCAACACAGCGTCACCGAATTGCGCAGTCGCGGTATCCAGCCCGACGTAATCGTGTGTCGCAGTGACCAGCCGCTGTCGGATGGTTTAAAGCGAAAGATTTCAGGTCAGTGCGACGTACCGATACGAAATGTGATCAATGCCGCTGACGTGGGCAATATCTACGAGTTGCCATTGATCTTGCACGATGAGGGTCTCGACACCGTGGTGTGCGAGACCTTGCGCATCGAGCGCGAGCTTGACTTGTCGCCATGGCAAGCGTTGGTTGCACGCGTTGAAGCAGCCACAGCGCCCGTACGCATTGGCCTCATCGGCAAGTACGTCGATTTGCACGATGCGTATTTGTCGGTTGCCGAGTCACTGCGTCACGCTGGGTTTCATCATGGGGCAAAAGTGGAAATCGAATGGATTCAGGCTGAAGAGGTCGAAGGTCTGCTCGCTGATGATCGCATGACCAGTTTGGATGGCATCGTGATTCCGGGTGGCTTTGGGCCGCGTGGTGTCGAAGGCAAAATTCGGGCCGCTGGATACGCGCGAGAACACGGTGTGCCGTGCTTGGGGCTATGTCTCGGCATGCAGGTAATGACTGTGGAGTTCGCGCGTAACGTGCTCGGGCTTGACGATGCCAATTCCACCGAGTTCAATCCGGCTACACCGCATCCAGTCATCGACTTGATGAATGACCAACGAGATGTCACCGACAAAGGCGGCACCATGCGACTCGGTGCTTACTACGCCGTACTGCAACCAGGATCGA